>JASJYA010000015.1 GCA_030125685.1 Actinomycetota bacterium | reverse complement strand
CCGAACATCTCCGAGAGATGGCCCTCGCGACTGCGGGCGAAGCGTCGGGGAACCACCCGTGTGGAGACTCAAGATCCGCATCCGACGTAAACCTGCAGCCGCTGGGGCTACTGCGGAAGTGCGAACACGCCTCCAAATCAGCCATCCGCTGACAAGTCAGTGGTCTCCGCCCCTCTAGCCCTACCCGTTACACGCACGGCCGGTCAGTTGGGTTTACCCGTTCCCGCGGTTTCTTTCTCGGCGGCGGCGTCGGAAGCTTTCTCGGCCGATCGGGTGCGTCGCATCCGCAGCAGCAACCAGAGGACGAGTGGTACCCACAAGAATGGGATCAACGCTCCGGCGACGAGTACCAACACCTGGCCGAGTCCGACGAGAAGCTCCCAACTCGTTTCGAGACCCTCGCCGAAACCGAGAATTCCGCCAGGGTCGACTGCCTCGATGAAGATGGTGACGGTGCTTGCCGCCGGGCGGCCCGGCACCGACTCGCCGTCCTCATTGACAGGCTGGGCCGTCACGGTGGTCTGGGTACGCAGGTTCCGCTCCGGTACCACCTCAGCCGCGAGGATGATCGACTCCCCCGGTTCGATCGCCGTCACAGGATCACCGAAGACGACGATCAGGTCCCCAATGCTGACATCAAGGACGGGGTCGCGCAGATCGAAGTCGGTCAAGAACGTGTCACCCACGTTGGTGATCTCGAAACAGATGGTTGCTTCGGTGTTCTGCTCAATTCCCAGGTGCGAGTCCCCGGGACAGGACAGGCCATTGTCGTGCGCGGGGTACGCCGTGACGCTGAGTGAGAGCGCGGGCCTACTAGCAGCTTCGGTCAGGGTGAGGGTGATCGTCGCGAGCGAAACCTGGTCTTCGAGAGTGCGAAGCCGGCCACGAAGAGTCTCCAACTGGGTCTCGCGAGCAAGTAGTTCGGTCTCGACGGCGACGATCGCTTTGATGTCCGTCGCTTCGTCGAGCAACGCTCTGAGTCGTTCGACGCTGGCCTCCGCCGTGTTGATTCGGCTCGCCAGGTCGACAACTCGCTCCGTCACGTCATCGGCGAAGACGTTCTGGGAGCGGATCTCTCCGATGGCGCCGAGACGACGCAGAGCCTCGGAGAAGTCCTCCGGCTGAACCTTGTAGGTGAGGACGCTTCTCGGCTCAGGTGATCCGACGCTCCGTTGTCCAAAGAGAAACCCTCCCATGCCTTGGATGATCCGAGTGGCGTCCTCGCCTGCCCCGACTACGTCGTTCACTGCCACGGTCAAGTCAGCGGTGAAGATGATGTCGCGTCCCAGGCTCGAGATTTGAAGAGCCGTCTGTGCTGTGTCCCCGGCGCCCAATTCGTCGGCGCGTACCCCCGTAAGGTCTGAGGTGCTCTCTTGGCTGCGGGCATCCGCCGCGGTGGTCACAGCGACCTCGGCCACCGAGTCGTCGAGCAGTGCGGCAGCCGTGTCGGATGAGTCTGTCGCGCTGCACGCGGCAGCGACCGCGGCGACGGCCAATACCATCAGAAACAGCTTCAGCAACGGCTTCGCTCGGAGTTCCCTATGCATGATCTCTCCTCAGGATCGCTCGTGAAGTGAGACGATCCGAGCGGGCCATACGGTTCCCCGCTCATTTCCGGAGAGCCTTAAGAGTCTGATGGCTGAGGCCTCGGCTATCCTGCCGCGCGATGGCGGACCAGGCAAACTTCGAGAGCGATGCGATGCAGTACGCACCGCAGCTCTATTCAGCTGCCCTGCGCATGACCCGCCACCCGGCAGACGCCGAGGACGTCGTCCAAGAGACGTTCCTCAAGGCGTATCGGGCGTACGGCTCCTACCAGGATGGGACGAATCTCAAGGCTTGGCTGTACCGCATCCTCACCAACACGTACATCAACAAGTACCGGAAGGCACAGCGCCGGCCGAGCGAGGTCGAACTGGGTGAGCTCCAGGATCTGTACCTCTTCAAGCGCCTCGGCGAGCAGTCCGGCGCGCAGGAGAGTGCGGAGAAAGAAGCGCTCGACATGTTCGTCGACGAGGACATCAGCGAAGCGATAGCGTCGCTGCCTGAGAACTTCCGACTCCCGGTCCTGTACGCAGATGTCGATGGATTCTCGTACAAGGAGATCGCTGAGATCCTCGACATTCCGATAGGAACCGTGATGTCTCGTCTCCATCGGGGAAGAAAAGCGCTCCAGAGGAAGTTATGGGATGTGGCCGTCGAACACGGACTAGTGGAGCCACACCAATGAGCGGTTGCGAACATGCGGTCGAATATGTATATCAGTACATCGATGACGAGTTGACATTCTGGCGGAGATTACGGATCAGACTTCATTTGAAGCGGTGCGGACACTGCACCAGCGCCGTCGAATTCGAGCGAACTCTCAAGGCCAGGATCGCCGAGAGCGGAAAATCTGAGCCGCCGCCGGAACTTTTTGACACCCTCCGAGCGTTGATACGTCAAGAACGTAATACAGGGGACTCTGGTCGCTGACGCGCCCAGCGTTCCGCCTACGGAGGTCAGCATGCAGGAGACTGCACTCAAAGGTCGGAAGTTCGCGGGTTCGAACCGCGCGCCGAAGACGTATTCGACAGCACGAACGTGTGCGCACAAGGGGTGTGGCACTCAGTTGTCTCAATACAACAAGAGGGAGCACTGCTACTCGCACGCTCCAACGAAGTACCCGCGGCTGCGAGGCCGGATCGTCAAGGCTGAAGCCTGATCGAGCGCACTGGGTTAGCGCACCATACGCACAATGATCGAGGCACCGGTTTTCCCGGCGCCTCTTTCAATGACGGGTTCCATTTGCCGGTCGATGTCCGTGTCGCCGGCGAAACGTCTAACCTGTCGCCCATGAACCGGTTATCCCGCATCGTTCTTGTCGCCCTGACTGCTGTACTGGTCCTGGCCGTCGGCGTCCCCGCTCTCGCTGGGGGAGGAGGACATGAGTCAGAGACAACCACTGCCGAGGCCGTGCTGATCTCGGCCGGAGACGAGCCTGCGGTCGTCCTCCCGCCCGTGGAGGCTGAAGTCGTCTCCCACCCTTGGACGACGCGGTACCTGATCCCGTTTTTCGTCGTCACGGCGCTTGCGCTCGTGGTAGGAGTGGCGGTCGCATACGACCGCTCCATCCGCCGCCGCTACAAAGTCGTCAGCTAACCCCAAAATTCGCGTACCCAGGGTTCCATTGCACGTACAGGCGCAATATGGCCCACAGAACGGTGGCAGGCATGGACAAGGTTGATTGGGAGTTGGCGACGAAGGTCGCCCAACGCTTCTGCGGGTCGTATCCGCTCGCCGGTACCTACCACGAACGCAAGTTCGAACTCCAGGCGCCAGGCCTTGTGGCGAGGGCCTCGGAGATGGTCTCCGCAGAGACGAACCTTGAACTCACGGGTGCGCCGGTCGTTGGCGTCATTTCCCGATCTGAGTGGATTGAAACCAACGTGAAATCGTTCGGCGCGCTCCTTGAACCCCTCGGGGAGCGCCTCGGCGAGAGCGACGGTATCGGCGCCGCGATCGCGTCGAAGGTGATGGGCGCCGAACTCGGAGCAGTCCTCGGTTTCATGTCCAAGCGCGTGCTCGGACAATACGAACTCGTGCTCCCCACAGGCGAGGACGGCATGGGCGACACAGTCCTGTTCGTAGGAGCGAACATCATGTCGATGGAGCGCAAGTTCGAGTTCCGCCCCTCATCCTTCCGCTTCTGGGTCGCCCTCCATGAGTGCGCGCACCGCGCCCAGTTCACCGCTGTCCCCTGGATGCGACAGTACTTCCTCTCGCTGGTCGAGCGGCTCGTCGACTCCACCAGGCCGGAGAAAGGGCGAATCACCCGAATCGCGTCCGAACTGCGCTCGGCGGTGGAAGCCGGGACCGACCCTCTCGGCGACGCCGGACTCGTCGGCCTCCTTGCGTCACCAGAGCAGAGGGAGGTGCTCGACCAGGTGCAGGCGCTCATGTCGCTACTCGAAGGCCATGGCCATGTGGTCATGGATCGCATAGGCGAACGAGAGATCACTGATGTCAACCGCATGTCCAGCGTCCTCAAGGCTCGCAGGAAGGACCCGAAGTCGGCGGCCTTCATGAAGCTCATCGGAATCGAGATGAAGATGAAGCAGTACGAGGCGGGTGCGTCCTTCATCCAACAAGTAGAGAAGGAAGCGTCGTGGGACGCTCTCTCGATGGCGTGGGAGTCCCCGGATGCGCTGCCGACACTCGATGAGATTGACGACGCCACGGTCTGGCTCGACCGGATGGCGGGATGACCGACTCGGTCGTGGCTCCGGTCGCTGAAGCGCTCGGCGACCGCGATTGCCTTGTGGCGCTCGGAGGCGGGGCGGATTCAGCGGTGTTGCTGTGGGCCGCGGCCCAAGCACTCGGGCCCGGGCACGTCCGGGGGGTGTTCGTGTACCACGGGTTGGAAGGGTCGACTGAGCTTCGCACCGCGGCCATCGAGGTGGCGGAGACTGTCGGAGTCGACTGCAGCGTTATCGAGCGAATCGTCCCTGAAGGGGGAAACCTTGAGGCGCGCTCCCGGCTTCTCCGCTATGAGGCTCTTGAGGCTGCCATGAAGGAGGGGGAGGTTGGCGTAACGGGACACACCGCCGATGACCAGGCTGAAACCTCGCTGATGCGTTTCCTTGGGGGTTCCGGCGCAGGCGCCATAGGCGGTATCCCTCACCGCAGAGGCGTGTGGCGCCGACCGTTACTCGGCGTGTCGAGGGCGACGCTTCGGGCCAAGGCCGAGGCCCTCGGCCTACCCTTCACAGACGACCCGGCGAATGAAAACCGTCGATTCATGCGTACCCGGATCAGACACGGCGTCCTCCCCGCGCTCGAAGCAGAGTTGGGGCCCGGGGTGAAGTCACGCATCCGCAGATCGGCGTCACTTCTCTCCGCCGACGACGCGTTCATCGAACGCGCCGCACGCCGTATTCCCGTCCTCGACGGGGATGGCTGCGTCTCCATCCCAGCCGCTCCACTGACCACCGTCCCCGTCCCGGTCGCCTCGAGGGTCGTGCGGCGGGCCCTCCGTATCCTGCTCGACGGACATCCGGGCGGCATGGCTGACGTCGACGCCGTGATGTCCGTAGCGCGAGGCGGTCCGGCCGTCTCCATCTCAGATGCCCTCCAAGTGAGGCTTGAACCGCCGTTCGTGACGATGTACGGCTCCAAGTCTGCTGACGCTCCCCCAGCGATCGAAGTAGTGATCGGGGGTAGCTTCAGATGGCGCGACGCCGGCTACACAGTGTCGATCGTTGAACAACCACCTCCTCTCATCCCGGGAGGAAGATTCACCGTCCTCGATGCTGCGGTCGTGGCTGGAGTAATTGTCATCCGCGGCGTCGAGCCTGGTGATCGGATCGAGATCGACACAGGTTCGACACCGGTCAAGGAGGTGCTCCGCGCAGCCGGCGTGCCGGCTCGGACGCGTGCGCATTCGCTCGTGGTCGCCATTGATGGCAGAATCGCGGCTATCGGCGGGGTGCGAGTCGCATCCTGGGCGAGACCGAGACACGGCGAACGGGCTATGGTCATTGAGAGGGAGGTGGTGAGGTGAAGATCGGAGAAGTGCTGATTTCTGCCGAGGAGATCGACGCGAAGCTGGCGGAGATGGGCGCTGCGATCACGGAGGACTATCGCGGCAAGGACCTGATCCTCATCGGGATCCTGAAGGGCGCTTTCGTCGTGATGGCTGACCTTGCTCGACACATCGACCTTCCTGTTGAGGTCGACTTCATGGCTATTTCTTCATACGGATCGGCAACGAAGTCTTCCGGTGTTGTACGGATTCTGAAGGATCTAGACCAGGAGATCGAGGGTCGTCACGTGTTGATTGTTGAGGACATCGTCGACACCGGGCTGACCATCCAGTATCTCCTCAAGAACCTGTGGGTGCGCAAGCCTGCCAGCCTGTCGCTCGCGGCGCTGCTGGTCAAGGACGGCATTGATCGGCCACCACTCGACGTGAAGTACGAGGGGTTTCGTATACCGCCGAAGTTTGTCATCGGCTACGGCCTCGATTTTAACGGGAAATATCGGAACCTTCCCTACATCGCGGTGGTTGAAGACGAGGAGTGATCACTAGAACGGTGGTCACTTTGACGGAATTTCGGCGTACCATGTGCGTGAGGGGCAGCGAGCTGCTCACGACCGAGCATGCCGCCCAAAACGAACAGGAGCACTGTGAACCGCACCGCGAGAACCATTCTCGTGTACCTCGCAGTCATCTTCCTCGTGGTGATGGCTTTCCAAATGGTGTTCAATCAGGCCACCAAGCCCGAAGAGCTGACCCTGAACGAATTCACCAGGGCGCTCGAAGCGGGCCACGTCACCGACGAGATCGTGATGAAGGACGTGTCAAACGAGCTCAGCGGCACGATGGAAGTGGGCACGGAGACCTCCGAATTCATCGTCCGTTACCCCGCTGAATACTCGGCGACGCTCACCGAGCAACTCCAGGCTGCGAATGTCGAGTTCCGCGTCGACGCGGAGAACCCGACGATATTCGACTACTTCATCTCCTTCCTCCCCTTTCTGCTCATCTTCGGACTGTTCCTCTTCTTCATGATGCAGATGCAGGGTGGGGGCAACCGTGTCATGCAGTTCGGCAAGTCGACAGCAAAGTTGGTCACCAAGGACACGCCGCAGGTGCTGTTCTCGGACGTTGCAGGTACCGAGGAAGCTGTCGAAGAGCTTATGGAGATCAAGGAATTCCTCGACGAGCCCCAGAAGTTCCGCGCCATGGGCGCCAAGATCCCGAAAGGAGTGCTGCTCTATGGGCCTCCGGGGACAGGCAAGACGCTCCTTGCGCGGGCGGTCGCCGGCGAGGCAGGCGTGCCGTTCTTCGCGATCTCCGGCTCTGATTTCGTCGAGATGTTCGTCGGCGTCGGCGCCTCCCGCGTCAGGGATCTCTTCGACAAGGCGAAGCAGAACGCGCCTGCGATCGTGTTCATCGATGAAATCGACGCCGTGGGCAGGCACCGAGGAGCAGGGCTCGGCGGAGGCCACGACGAGCGTGAACAGACCCTCAACCAGCTCCTTGTCGAACTCGACGGCTTCGAACCGAATACCGGAGTCATTGTCATTGCTTCGACGAACCGGCCGGACATCCTGGACCCTGCCCTTCTCCGGCCGGGCCGTTTCGATCGGCAGATCGTTGTCGACCGACCCGACCTGAAGGGCAGAGAAGCGATCCTCGAGGTCCATGCGAAGGGGAAGCCGCTCGCTGACGGAGTGGACCTGGGGATTTTGGCTCGCCAGACGCCGGGTTTCACCGGTGCGGACCTCGCGAACCTCATCAACGAAGCGGCCATTCTCTCGGCGCGAACCAGTAAAGAGTCGATCTCGATGGTAGAGCTCGAGGAGTCCATCGAGCGGGTGATCGCAGGGCCCGAACGCAAGAGCCGTGTCATGTCTGACAGCGAGAAGAAGATCACCGCCTATCACGAAGGCGGCCACGCCCTGGTCGGCTACGCGTTGCCGAACGCCGATCCGATCCACAAAGTGACGATCATCCCGCGCGGCCGCGCCGGGGGGTACACATTGTCGCTTCCGCTGGAGGACAAGTACTACGTTCGGCGGTCTGAGATGATCGACCAGCTCGCCATGCTCCTCGGTGGGCGTACGGCCGAGGAGCTGATTTTCATCGATCCGACCACCGGCGCTGCGAACGACATCGAGAAGGCGACAGGCATTGCCCGGAAGATGGTCATGGAGTACGGGATGAGTGACAAGCTCGGGCCGCTCCACTACGGCAAGCCCGATGCCGAGGTCTTCCTCGGCCGGGACTACTCCAGTCAGCAGGATCTCTCGAACGAGGTCGCTTCCGCCGTCGACGAAGAGATCAGATTCCTCATCAACCAGGCCCACGGCGAGGCGCGGATGATCCTTGAAACCCACGAAGACGCGCTCCACCGCATCGCGGAAGCACTCATAGAGAAGGAGTCGCTCAACGCCGACGAGATCAAAGAAATCTTCAGCGACGTGCCGAAGTGGGAGCACACATTCAACGGGAGCATCAGGCTCAAGGCGCCAGAGGGGATCCGATCGGTCCAGGGCGGCGTCGCCGCCCGCAGCGACCGTCGCGCCTGACCAGGTGGCGGGCTCCAATACCTGGAAGGTACGCGCCTCGTCGATCTCGCTCGATCAGCCCGTCGTCATGGGGATTCTGAACGTGACGCCGGACTCGTTCGGAGACGGCGGCTCGTACACGACCGTCGAGGAAGCTGTTGAGGCAGGCCTGGCGATGGTTGAGGACGGTGCTTCGATCGTGGACGTCGGAGGCGAGTCGACACGACCGGGCGCCGATTCGATCCCTGCAGACCTCGAGATCTCCAGGGTGCTGCCGGTAGTCGAGCGACTCGCCGAGATGGATGTATTGGTGTCAGTGGATACCTCGAAATCTGTGGTTGCCCGCGCAGCGATAGAACGTGGTGCGGCCATCATCAACGACGTGACCGGCCTCAGGGACGTCCCGATGCGCCGAGTGTGCGCAGAGGCGGGTGTCGGCGTCGTGATCATGCACATGCAGGGAACACCCAAGACGATGCAGATCAAGCCCCGGTACGACGACGTGACCGCTGACATCCGGGCATTCCTCACAGATCGAGCCGGGGATGCAGTGGCGGAAGGGATAGCTCACGAGTCGATCGTCGTCGATCCAGGAATCGGGTTTGGCAAGACATTCGCCCACAACATCGAAATTTTGGCGCACCTTGGTGACCTCGTCGGGATCGGATTTCCGCTTCTCGTCGGTACGAGCAGGAAAGGCTTTCTTGGAGAGATCCTCGAACCTCTCCGAGGCGTCACGCAGCCGGAGGAACGGGATGGCGCCACCGCGGCGACCGTCGCCCTCGCGGTCCGCTCGGGTGTGAGAATTCTGCGGGTGCACAATGTTCGGCTTGCGGTTGAGGTAGCGCATACAGCCAAGGCTATGGTGCCAATAGATGACGAAGAAAAAATCCACAGGACTTGAACCGAGGGGATTCCGCTGGGTGATCAAGGATCGCCTCGCGATCGCGGAGCGCATCGGCGGCTACGGATTCCAGCACCGACGCGTCCGTCGCGAAGAGGAGATCATCTGGCTCAAGGACCACGGCGTCAATTCCATCATGAGTCTTCTCGGGTCGAACCAGAACTCGTTCGCATACACAGGCGCAGGGCTCTCGTTCGCCTCCTACGAGGTGCCTTCGGATCTCGAACCGCAGGACGCTCCCGCAGTGTTCAAGGTGCTCGCTGAGGCTCTTGCTGACGAGAGCGCCGTCGTGCTCGTCCACAGAGACACAATCGACGACACGCTCGGCGGAATTCTCGCCGGGTATTTGGTGTACTCCAAGATGGTCGACGATCCGGTCGTCGCGACCGACGTGATACAACGCATTCTGGGCCAAGCCATCGGTCCGGAAGGGCGAAGACTGATCCCCGAGCCGTAGACGATGCCGCACGTGTACGTTGGCATCGGATCCAACCTTTCAGATCGTACCGGGTTCCTCGGCCAGGCTGTGAAGAGCATCGCGAGCCTCGGCGTCCTGCGCGCCGTCTCCCCGATCTATGAGACCGCACCGATCGGCGGCCCTGACCAGGGGCCGTACTTGAACGCAGTCGCGGGATTCGATACCGATCTCGGCCCGCTTGATCTGTTGGACCGCTTGTTGGAGATCGAACGAGCCGCCGGAAGGGTGCGTGACGAGAAATGGGGGCCGCGCACCCTCGACCTTGACATTCTCTGGTACGACGGCCGGAACATAGACGAAGTCGGCCTCACCGTCCCGCATCCACAGATCCGCAACCGCAGGTTTGTGCTCGCGCCTCTCGCCGATGTCGCTCCGCGGCTCGAAGACGATATCGCTCCCTTCGCCGACTCCTTGGGCGCCGTTGCGGACCAGTCGATCCGGCGGATGACCGGGCCGTACGACGTGGACGGTGAGCGGTGGA
This sequence comes from Actinomycetota bacterium, assembly GCA_030125685.1. Classification (GTDB taxonomy): domain Bacteria; phylum Actinomycetota; class Acidimicrobiia; order Spongiisociales; family UBA5794; genus B3-G11. Next base: position 16,453 of record JASJYA010000015.1, on the reverse strand, counting down.
TGCTTAGCATCGAGGCCGCGACCGAGCTAACTCGAGACGGTGATGTGTTCCACGTCAAAACGCCGCCGGACTGGTCGAATACGTCAGGGGATATGTTCGGTGCGTTCCTCTCCACCGTGGCTCTGCGGGCAGTCGGCGAGGAGTCGCACGGCCAGCAGCCGTCCTCGGTCACGTACCAGTTTGTCCACGGAATACCCCTGGGCGCCGAGATTGAGGTCTCACCCGTCCGGGTTCGAGGTACAGGCCGCTCTGCGGATTACGTGGTATCACTCCTGGTAGCGGGGAGCGTGATGGGCCGAGCGTCCGTGTCGACCGTCGCGTCGGCAGGGAGAATCACGATTGCACCGGATGTACCGACCGTCGTCCCGTTGTCTCAATGCACGCCTGTTGATGAGCTCTTCGCTCCGTTCGGTCGCCTCGTGGGAGCGTCAGCAGTGAGCTGGCGTCCGCTCGAGAGGTGGGACATTCCCGATCTTGTGGACGGTTCGAGTGATCTGTTCCGCGCATGGAGCCCGAACCTGACCCTCGGCGCCGATGATCTCTTTCTCCGAGCCTCGGCCATCATGATGCCCATCGATGCGCTGATCTGGACAACGGCGATGCACCGGCTCGGGTTGCTCGGCACACGAGAGATCGTTGTGACGCCGACCCTTGACTTCTCCGGGCGGTTTCCCAACCTGATGACCGACCCCGGGTGGCACCTCGGGGAGGTGACCATCGACCATATGACCGATCGATCGGTGGCGGGCACGATCCGTGTCTGGGCTGACGACGGAGCCTATCTCTCCGTCGGTACGTCCTACAATCTGATTCCAGATACCAGATACCAGATACCAGATAACAATTGACAGATACCAGATAACGGCTTCTGGCGATCTGGCGATCTGGCGATCCGGCATCTGGTAATCTGTCAGAAGGACCGATACCCCCGATGGATCGGAGCCGTATGAATATCTCAATTATCGGACCCGGGCGTGCAGGCGGCGCGATCGCGATCGCCGCTACGGCTGCTGGGCACCGGATCACCTCTATTGATGGCCGCAACGCTGACGCTGTCGCGTACCTCGCTTCGATCGTCGATGTCGAACCTGCAACGCCGGATCTTCGGATCATCGCCGTATCAGACGACGCCATCGGCGAGGTTGCTGAACGGGTCGCCCGGGAGGGTGGGACGACACCGACCGTCCATGTCTCAGGAGCGGTGCAGACGCTCGTCCTCGGCCCGATCGCAGCTACAGGCGTCCAGGTCGGATCCCTCCACCCCCTCCAGACTCTCCCGGACCCGGAACGTGGCGCGGCTCGCCTTGATGGCGCCTGGATGGCTGTGACCGCAGATGAACCGTTGCGCTCAATGCTCCATGACTTCGCCGCATCCCTGGGATGTCATCCGTTCGACCTCGACGACGATGTCAAACCGTTGTACCACGCTGGAGCGGCAGCAGCAGCGAACTTCACCCTTACAACGCTCGACCTCGCACTGGCCTTGTTCGAAGCGGCCGGTGTGCCGTTCGAAGCCGCACGACCGCTGGTCGAAGCGATCGTTGCACACGCATTCGAGCTCGGCCCTGCCGGAGCCTTGACGGGTCCTGTGGCGAGAGGGGACGCTGCGACGGTGGCTACCCAGATTGAAGCCATCCGCAGGCAGGTCCCCCAAGCCGAATCGCTCTTCGTCGACCTTGCTCGTTCCACGGCGAAACTCGCCGGAACGGCGGATGTCATCGAGGAAGCTCTGCAATGAAGACGGTGCACGAGTTCGGGGACGTGCGGTCCCTAGCGGTGGGCCGCGTTGGGCTCGTGCTAACCATGGGCTTCCTTCACGAAGGCCACCTGAGCCTCATCGAAGCAGCTCGTGAGAACGTCGACACGGTCGTCGTGAGCATCTTTGTCAACCCGCTTCAGTTCAACGAGCCTTCCGACTTCGTTTCCTATCCTCGGGATCGAGAGAGGGACGCGGCTCTCGCGGAGGCGGCTGGCGCAGACGTCCTGTTCGTGCCTGACGACTCGACGATGTACCCCTCGGAACCTGTAACTCGCATCGAGGTCGGGGGCGTTGCTGACGGAATGGAGGGGGCGAAGCGCCCGGGCCACTTCGCGGGTGTAGCGACGGTGGTTGGGAAGCTGTTCGCAGGCACCCAACCTGATCTCGCCTACTTCGGTCGTAAAGACGCTCAGCAACTTGCTGTAGTGCGCACCATGGTCCGCGATCTGTCCTTCCCTGTCGATATCGTGGGGAGGCCGATCGTTCGGGAGAGCGAAGGCTTGGCGCTGTCAAGCCGCAACGTGCGACTCGACCCGTCGAGTCGCACGCACGCGTTGGCGCTGAGCGGAGCCTTGTTCCAGGTAGCGGACGCCTTCGAGGCTGGGGAGCGGTCCGTGGTCGATCTGACTGCGTCGATAGAGGAACGGCTGAGAGGGGAGAACCGGGTTGTCTTCGAGTACGCCGAGATCGCAAACGCTCCAGATGCCGCCGTCACAAATCACATCGGTACAGAGGTGTTTCTGGCTGCGGCGATTCGCGTCGGAAATGTCCGACTCATTGACAACGTGTATCTCGATCCCGTTTCCGGGGTCGCGGACCGCGGCATCAGGCTCTCGGCGCCGAGCATTTTGTATGAGGGCGTCTGATGCTGCTGGCGATTGATGTTGGGAACACCCAGGTAGCTCTTGGCATGTTCGACCATGACAAGCTGGTGGGGCACTGGCGACTCTCGACGAACGCGGAGGCGACATTCGATGAGGCTCGGTGGCAGCTCGTCGGAATCCTCGGAGCAGACGGGTTCACACAGAGCGACATTCGCGGTGTCGCGATTGCGAGCGTCGTGCCGGCAGTGACAGCCGCCCTCAGGCGAGTGGCGCCCCACCTGACGTCGGGCCCGGTCATCGTCGTCGAACCGGGTGTTCGCACCGGCATGTCGATTGAGATCGACAATCCACGAGAGGTCGGGGCAGACCGGATCGTCAACGCCCTCGCTGCGAGGGAGCGGTACGGAGCCCCGGTCGTCGTGGTTGACTTCGGCACATCCACGAACTTCGATGTCGTCGGTGTCGAAGGCGCATACATCGGCGGCGCGATCGCGCCCGGACTCGAGATCTCCACCGAGGCGCTCATCTCAGGCACGGCTGCGCTACGGAAGGTCGAGTTCACTCCGCCGCGATCGGTGATCGGGAGAGGGACGGTCGAGGCGATCCAATCTGGCGGTCTGTACGGTCACGCCGGCCTTGTAGACGGAATCGTGGAGCGAATCGCGGCTGAATTCGATGAACCGATCACGAGGGTGGCAACCGGCGGTCTGGCGCCTACCATCGTGCCCCACTGCTCAAGCGTCGACACGGTCGACCCGTATCTGACGCTCGAGGGTCTTCGGATCATTTACGAACGCAACCAGGACGCTGAATGACAGACGAGTCTCAATCTGACCGGGCGCCGGACGACTCGGCGTCCCTCGAATCTAATTCTCTGACGCGCGAGCGCCTCGCGAAATACCGCAAGGTGATGGAGGACGGCGGATTCCCGTACTCCTTCTCCCGGACCGACACCACCGCGGATCTCAAAGATCGGTTCCCGGACCTGGAACCGGGGGCGTCAACGGGTGAGATTGTCACAGTCGCGGGACGTCTCATGAACACCCGCGAGATGGGGAAGCTCATCTTTGCCGTGGTACTGGACGGTTGGGGCTCGATCCAGTTGTTCGTGGACAAGCGGACCCTCGGCGGCGACACTTTCGACGCGTTCAGGGATCTCGACGGGGGAGACTGGATCGGGGCGACGGGTGAGGTGATCGTCACGGAGCGCGGTGAGTTGAGCGTGAAGATCTTTGAGTTCACACTCCTCCAGAAGAGCCTGAGACCGCTTCCTGACAAATGGCACGGCTTGAAGGACGTCGAGCAGCGCAGTCGTCGTCGATACCTCGACCTCCTCGCGAACGAAGACTCCAGGAGAGTCGCTCTCACCAGAGCAAAGATCGTCAGCGAGCTGCGGACGCAGTTCGAGAGCCGCGGATACATCGAGGTGGAGACGCCGGTGCTGGTCGGGGAGGCGACGGGCGCGACCGCGAGACCATTCAAGACGAGGCACAACGCGCTCGATATGGAGATGCAACTGCGGATTGCGACTGAGCTGTTCCTGAAGCGCCTGGTAATCGGCGGCATCGAGAGAGTGTTCGAGATCGGGCGCATCTTTCGCAACGAAGGCATCGACTCGACGCACAACCCAGAGTTCACGATGCTCGAGTCATATGAGGCATTCGCGGACTTTCAGGACGTCATGGTGCTCGTCGAGGAGGTGGTCGCTGCATGCGCTATCGTGGCGACAGGCGGATCCGAGATAACATATGACGGAAGACAGATCGACCTCGCGGGGCCGTACCGGAGGGCGACGATGCTCGAACTCACCCAGGAGGCCGTCGGCGAGGACATGAGCTACGACACTCCCGTGGCAGACCTGAGGGTGCTTGCGAGACGGCACGGTATTGACCCTGAGAACCATTGGGGATCAGGCAAGTTGATCGAGGCTCTCTTCGACAGACTCGTCGAAGAGACGCTGTGGGAGCCGACGTTCGTCACCGAGCATCCGATAGAGACGTCACCCCTCGCTCGGGCGCACAGGGAGAAGCCGCACGTGACGGAACGTTTCGAGTTGATCATCGCAGGCGACGAGTATGCAAACGCCTTCTCCGAGCTCAACGATCCGTTCGATCAGCGGGCACGCTTCGAAGCCCAGGCGGCGGCGAAGGCAGCAGGTGATGAGGAGGCTCACCCCATTGACGAGGACTACATCCGTGCCCTCGAGTACGGTCTTCCACCGACCGGCGGACTCGGCATCGGTGTCGACCGCCTCGTGATGTTGCTCACGGATAAGCATCACATTCGTGAAGTGATTCTCTTCCCGACCATGCGCCCCGAACCGAAGGAGGAGTCATGACCGATAGCAGCTCAACCATCCTTGAGGACATCGCGACCAGCCTCGACATCCCCGAAGACGGAGTGCTCTCGAAGGTTCTCTATCGAGATGACAAGGTCCGTGTCGTCGGATTCGCATTTGACACCGACCAGGAACTGACCGAGCACACCGCCGCGGTTCCCGTCGTGATCCAGGTGGTATCGGGCCGATTCCAGTTCACAGTCGGTGACGAAACGAGCGAGATCGGACCGGTGTCCTGGATTCACCTCGAAGCATCGGTTCCACACTCAGTAATAGCGCTCGAGCCCTCGCGCCTGCTTCTGACGCTCCTGTCCTAACGCAGAATGAAGTACGTATCACGTAGTACGTAGTACGACTTCTGCACGTGCGGAAGGTGGATTGCGTCCTACGACCCCGAGTCGCCGTCGCCAGTCTTGTCGTACTACGTCATACGTACTTCGAGGTCGCGTGGATAGGGATTCCTGATCGGTCCTGGTGCCGCGAGTCACGCCATCTGTGCCTTGGTATGACTGGATTCTCGAACCCGGCGTCGGGAAGTCCTAACAACGTCGGTTGAAAACTGCGCGGTTTGCGCCGGTCGAATTCTGCGCGGTTTAGTGGATTTCGTCGGTTGCTGCTACTTGGCCGTGTTTGTCTGTGAGTCGGTAGCTGTCGCCTTTGAGTGTGATGATGTGGGAGTGGTGGACGAGCCGGTCGACGAGGGCTTCCACGGCTACGGCGTCGCCGAAGATCTCGGCCCGTCTCCGATTCCCGAACCTCACGATGTGCTGATACCGTGGTTGATGTGAAGGTCGAGCGTCTTGCACCGATCAGCAGCCCAGGCTGATCGGATCAGGGATTGTGCGCCGAGCAGCAACGAGGCGCCCAAGAAGAAACTCGCAACCACGTCTGACGGCCAGTGAACGCCCAGAGCGACGCGGCTCACGGCAACCGACACCACCGCGACGCCGAACACAGCGAATCCGACCTTGAGATAGGCGCGGCTGTTGGTGACTGTCCAAAGAAGGATCGGAATGAGCCCGAACATGACAACCACGTGAATCACGTGACCGCTCGGGAAGGAACTCAGCGCGGTCGCCACAACAGGATTGGCCGGTCTTGGTCGATTCACGATGACTTTGAGCACGATGTCTGTAACGGCCGCTGATGCCACGAGCAGCGCCAACGTGATCGCTGAAGCGCGACACCGACGCCACAGCGCCACGACACCGATGGCGCCGAGCGCCACGGCCAGATTCGGCGACCCGAGATGTGTCACAAGGGTTGCAAAGCCGCCGTCTTCGATCAGTCCTCTGAACCACTCAGAGACGGGTTCATCGACTGCAAGCAGCCACTCGGGATTGCTTGTTGTGACCGCGCCGAAGACCACGGTGATGACAACGGTCGTGATCAGGAAGGCGCGGCTTCCGAGAAGCACTCGAAATAGCCACGGCGAATCGGGTGGGAGGCCTTCGTGGATTCTGCCAAACGTTGTGCCGACGGCCGATGTATCGCCGTGACAAGATCCTCGTCTCATTGCTCCGGTCGCCATATACATCTTCGACTACTCGGTGCGAGTGAGAGGTGTGCGGACGAGAAGCGGTCGCACCGAAGGCGGAACGTCGACGCCTCTGCTCGTTGCACGGGCACGCCAACCGAGACCCAAACCGACAGCCATAATCACGAAACCGAGAACGATCGGCCCGATCTTGAGGACTCCGGTTTCGGCGCCGAGGGCGAAACGTAGAGTGATACCCAACCCGAGTATCACGACTGTGAACGGGAGCAACTGCGGGACAAGGCGCAGCGTCTGGACGCCCAGGACCGCGAAACCGATGATGGAAAGTAGGCTGAGAGCCCAGATCCAGCCGATATCAGAGATGTAGCCCACCGGATTGAGGAAGTTCCAGGTCGCTCCCGGAATGCCGAGTGTGACAAGAGCGAAGGAGGCAAGGCTCACGACTCCATAGACAGCGGGCCGCCTGAGTCCGTGGCTGGCCTTGCGGGCTGCACCTGCACCTTCGCGAACTTCGTCTGCTATCGCTGCACTGCTGCTGCGGACGCGTCGCCTGTTTCCAGAGTCGCCGCGAACGCCGCGGTAGGCGTCGCCGGCGAGCAGACCAAGCGAGATCAAGAACCCGCTCGCGATCGCGCCCGGAATGAAGACGAACAGAGCGTCGGGATCGATTCCGTCGCCCAGGGATGTGTGCCGTGGAACGCGACCGATCATCCAGCCACCTCCAGAACCTTCTCTTGCACGACGTCGGGATCGGAGCCGAGGATCGCCACTACACCGCTTCCACCGTCGACACGGAGAAATACCACATCCTCGGCCGATCCCTTGGCCTTGATCCTGGCGACGAGGCCAGGCACGTTGAGAACCGCCGGGAGTCCGAGTTCACGGGCGATGATGGCTGCATGTGAGAGTGGTCCGCCTTCCTCGACCACGATCGCGCCGGCAGTGAGGAACAGTGGCGTCCACGCAGGGTCAGTGGTTCTCGCCACGAGGATGTCTCCGGGTTCAATGGGTTCCGTGGCCTTCGTGATGATGCGGGCAGTCCCGGTGTAGACGCCGACACTGGCTCCCCAGCCCGTGAAGATGTCACCCGTCGGTGTCGGATCATCTCCAAGTCGCCGATTGGGGTCGCCCACGAAGATCTGGGGTACGGAATCGTCTGCCGACATCTGTTCGAGTGCGCCACGGCGACGGGCGAGCTCCCACAGGCTTGGCCCGCGACCGTCGATCGCGAACTCGAGTTCCTGGGCCCCAAGCAGGTCAACATCCACAGGTGTTGCCAAGAAACCCGACTCAAAAAGGCGGTGACCGAGTTCCAGGTGCACACGCCGAACTTCACCTCCCAAGGCAAGAACGGCTGACTTGGTCTTCTCGCGAAGATGAAGAAACTCGACGGCGTCCCCGACGAGGCGACGAAGCATGCGCCTCCGAATGTCCACTATCTGGCCTGTCACGACGCGTTGGAAGCGCCACTTCCAGCTCGTGACGAAGAGAGACTCAATGTCCCGAAGAATCTCCTCGCGAGCAGATGGATCGATCATCGGGTGACGCCCGGAACGTTGAACTTGGACCGCCTGACTGATGAGCTGCCATGCAAGGCCACGGGACTCGGCCCATGTCTCGCCGCTAAAGACGGATGCGGAACCTGATCTACCGAGTTCCTCCTCCACGGCCTTGAGAAGTTCTGCGCCCTTGACGCTCTGTTCAAGCACTTCCAGCACAGCAGGGTCCCGAGCGTTCAGCCCGCTGATCATCTCGGCAAGGTCAGCATCAGAGAGGGCTTGCTCGGCGATGTCACAGGTATGCAACGCGACCTGGGCGCCACATGGATCGATGCCACCCGCAGTGAGGCGCTGTGCAAGACCGGCGGCATCGTCACCGACATGGGGCTCGAGAAACAGTTCGACACCTCGATATGCGGCAGCCGCAGCAGCAGCGACGGCAATCTCTGCAGCGATGAGTCGACCTGCAAGGTCGAGGACACGATGTCTGTACGCAAGAAGCTGCTCGGTCGACGCAACACTGCAGTTCGGTGGATCAACGAGCAGGCGCTCAGTCGTGTCTATCGATGTGAGAGCCTCGAAGCGGAAGCTCCGTCTGGCGTTGATCTCGCGAAAGCCGGTGAGCATCGACCGCAGGCCCTTGAACGGGCCTTTGGGCCCTGCCTCCGGCGGCCGATCGACCGGCTCGGTGATGACTCGACCGAAGTACTGGCGTTCAATCTCCTCCGCTGATCCTCCGGGTACCTCAGCCGCGGCGGCCTTCATGAGATCGAGGCTGAGAACGGCGCGCCCGCGGACTCTGGCCAGGAAAGGTCGGTGGTCGGCGTCGGGTGGCAGTGCGTTCATCTGGTCGAACAACTGCCGGAAACCGTTCTCCAGCAGCGGAGCAGCGGTCGTCCATTGGAGAGGAGGGAGGACACCGGGAAGTGATTCCGCAATGCCGGCCGTTGTGAAGGCGTGGTCATGCCCGATCGGTGTGTCGAATCCGTCGCCATCGTCCCGCACCGAAACCGTGGTGATCGGCCGCGTTTGGACGATGTAGAGCTTGTCGCCGTCATGGGCCCACTCGACGTCCTGTGGATCACCGAATCGGCTCTCCAGGTCCAGGGCAGCCTCGACCGCTTCGTCGAGCACAGGATCCACCGAGGGGCGGTGGGCCGGCGACCGGGGCAGAACGTATGCCTCAGGTGTCACCTCGCCGGACACGAGCTGCTCACCAAGACCCTCTACGGCTTCTATCCGCAGGTCACTCGTCGATCCCGCCGGGTCGATCGTGAAGACGACGCCGGCACGTTTCGCTTGAACGAGTTCCATGATGACAACGGACATGGCAAGATCGTCCTCGGACACGTTCGAGTGAGCGCGGTACGCTCTCGGCGCCGGCAGCCAGAGCGACGCCCACACCAGTTTCACGGCCCGTAGCATTGCCTCGTCATCCCCGATTTCGAGGAATGACCGATACTGACCTGCAAAGGAGGCGTCTGCCATGTCTTCTGCGGTTGCTGAGGATCTCACTGCCAGAAGCTTCCCATCACCGACGTCGTGGGAGAGCTGCCGTATCTCATCGGCAAGGGCATCGGGCATCTCGGCATCGAGGAAGGCCGTGTCCACGAGATCGGCTGCGCGATCGAGATCAGCCTGGTCCGGAGGTTCCGAGCTCCGGAGGTCGTCGAGGAATCCGCTCAGACCGGAGTCGCGCACGAACCAGCGGTAGCCATCGGTGGTGACTGAGCCACTCGACGGCACGGGTGCACCCATTGAGATGAGTCGATTAAGGGCAGATCCCTTGCCCCCGACGACACGGGCCTCAATGTCGCTTCCGTCGAGGATGACGGTCGCGGGATTCACTGACGCGCCTCGTCGGCCTCAGCGACAACACCGTAACGGTCGGCATAGGTCGAAATCGCCCGATCTGCCACTGTCGAGAGCGGCTCCCCCGAGATCGAAGAGCGGTCACGAAGCCACGCCACGAGGTCTCGTCTTATGGGAATCGCAGGGCGCCGAGACTCGAATCGCAGGCCGAGCGCAGTCGCTATCGCAAAGGTGGTCATGAACAGTACGAAGAGGTCCCACTCACCACCGATCGCGGCGTCGATAACGCCGACGAGAGCAACGACGATGCCTGAGACCACGAGCAGTCTCGTGGTAGCGGTGGGGTTCATGGGCGACTCCTATTCCTGCAGCTTTTCGATGTGTCAACACAGCAACCGCCTCAAGTAATCCGTCGACGACGAGACGGAACACCACAACCGAGAATCAGAGAGGACCGAAGCCGCACAGCTGAACGCTCCACGATCAGGGGGGATGCCCAGAACTACAACCATCAATCAGAAACCCTCCACGATTTCAGGGGAAGCCCAGCTCGACCAGCTCGTTGAAGAAGCTATTGCCGGCTACGACAAGATGATCGGGTTGGATCTGAGTGATGTGTGTGCTGACGGATCCCAGCAGAAAGCGCGTTGCGGCGGGGACGGAGTCGGCAGGAATCCCGCTGATAGAGGGAATACAGGGTGGAAATGGGTAATCGCTGCCGATGCTAGCGGTCTCCCGATTGGGTGGACGATCGATGCAGCGAACCGGCACGACTCGAAACTTGTCAAAGCGACATTGGCATCGATCACCAGCCGCGGGCTGCATCACGATATCGAGACGATTCATCTCGACAAAGGTTTCGACTACCGATTCGTCGACGAACTCATCACAGATGCAGGGATTCCCGATGCCAACGTTTCGCGCAAGAAGAAGAGAGGGCAACCCGAACCGGAACGGCCGGCGTACCGGATCGACAATCGCTGGATTGTTGAACGAACAAACGCATGGCTCATCGACTACGGACAGCTCAGAAGAAACACTGACCGAAGACCAATACATCGACTCGCACAAATAGCGCTCGCCATCACCATGCTCATCGCCGCCAAACTCATCGACTGGCGAAACAAATACACACTCTAACCGTCCCCTATCCGCTGATCCTCTACGTACTGCGTTCTTTGGCATCTGGCATCTGGGTTCCGGCATCTGTTTCTCATGTCGCTATCCCGCCGCCGATGACCCGCCAGGAACCATCGAAGGATCCGACGACTTCGACGAGCAACCCGTCCTCAATCGCGAATGCCATACACCGCACCGTACGGTCGCCCTCCTCGAACGCAAACGGGAACAGCCCGGTTGCGAAGACCTCTACGTCTGCGGGCCCATCGAGAACAAACTCGCCGATGAGGTCGACGCAGGCATCCTCGAATGCGCGAGGCCCATCCGGGGGCCAGTCATCAAACGTCACCTCCGCCTCGCCGAGATACTGGTATCCATGGCGGGCGGAGCACTCCACCGCCACAGACGCGAAGGACACGTCGAGGCATGTGCCGACCTCGGGGTTCCACATGAGATCCGTGCGGTCGGCCATCGCGCCCGAAAACAGCAATGGCCCTTCGGTTGTCTCGATCTGGACAACGCACGCGAGGTAGCGGTCACCTCTGTCCCACTCGTCCTCGTCGGGCATGTATGTGACGAGCATCGGCGTGCGGTCCTTCCGTGGCCCGAAGGCGCCCTCGTATGCTCTGTCGCAGACGTAATTGCGGTCGTATTCGATAGCTTCGCTGTCAAACTCGCTTAGCTCCGTGCTCACCTGGAGAGCGAGCAGAACCTCGGCGTTGTGTGGTCCATCACAAGGCACCACAATGTCAGGAGGGAATGGAGCGTACGGGAGCGCCTCGGTCTCGGGGTCGATGTAGAGGCACGCGCCCGACGCCCAAACCGTGTGAGGCTCGGCTTCGGACGCGAGGGCTTCAAGGTAGTCGACAGAGACGTCCTCATCGAGGGAGGCTGCGACAACAAAGCCGTCCCCGGTGGACCACAGATGGACGATGAGTCCGGCGTCGGTCACGGCCCGATAGATGCCGTCTTCAGCCTCGGCGATGTCAGCGTCCGTGAGCGTGGCCACGAGCGCAGGCACGAAGTTCGGGTCTCCCCGCCAGGTGAGGGTCGGAATTACAGACACCGCGACGACGCTCGCGTCGTCCGTATCGCTGAAGACTTTCCAGACGAGGCCTTCAACGATGTCCTCGGGGAGCCATCGCTTGATGGCCTCAAGCGCATCCAACTCGAAAAGCGTTGGCGCGCCTGCGAGTCCGAAATCTCCTGCTGCCCAGAGCGCGTCTAATGCCACATCGTCCGGGTCGCCGGTTTCTGGAGCGGTGATTTCGTCTTCGGGAACCGAGGTCGCCGTGGTCGTGGTTTCAGGAGCAGCGGTCGTCGTGGTTTCAGGAGCAGCGGTCGTTGATGAGCCGGTCGTTGGTGTGCACGCTGAGGCGAGCAATACGACGACGATCGCGAGGCGGATGAATCGGGTGGTCACATCGTGAAGCTAGCCGATCATCGGCCTCATCCCGTTCTGTGGGCTCGCAAGGGCACATACCGGTTCGCGAACCTTGGGTTCGGGGCTTGGTGCGCGTCAGCGGCGCGCTGAGGCGACCCGGTCGAGGAGATACTGGTCGAGGTTGCGGAGGATGTCGTTCAGCGGGCTGTGCGGGATGCGATCCGCCGCCTTCTCCGCGGTGCGGATCCGATCCTCACACTCGTCGAGCGATACGTCGACGTAGCCTCGACTCACCGTCAGTTCGATCACACGCCGGATCGTCTCACCCGAGTAAGGGCCTCCATCTGCGAGCAGCGCCGTGATCTCATCGCCTCCCGGGCCCTCGGCAGCGAGCAGCACCGGCAGGGTGAAGACGCCTTCACGTATGTCCGACCCCGCCGGCTTTCCGAGGAAAGCCTCGTCCGCCGTCAGGTCGAGGACGTCGTCGGTGATCTGGAACACCATCCCCATCTCCCAGGCCCACTCAGAGATCGCCTCGACAGCGTCGTCGTCTGCGCCCCCCGTCATTGCGCCGAGCCGGGCCGATGTTCGAATGAGCGACGCGGTCTTGCCCCCGATCACGGAGTAGTACCCCTCCGATCCGTGGCTGAGGTCGTGGGTGTGCACGAGCTCGGATACCTGGCCTTCGCACAATTGCGCGTACGTGCGCGCGATGAGCGCCACCGCCTCTTCGCCGAGGGGCGCCGCAACCTCGGAGGCGCGGGCCAGAAGAAAGTCTCCTGCAAGGATGGCGACTGTATTGGACCAATTTGTGTTTACCGACGTCTGCCCCCGGCGGGCGTCGGCTTCGTCGATGACATCGTCGTGATACAGCGATCCGAGGTGCACCAATTCGACCGCGACACCTGCCTCAACGGGCTCGCTGCCTGCATTCGATCCGAGTTCAGCAGCGACCTGGGCTATGAGCGGGCGATACCGCTTTCCTCCTGCTGCTAGGCCGTGTTGGGCGATCTCAGTCAGGAACGGGGTGTCCGCAACGGACACCCCGCGCAGCCGCGTTTCAACGGCGTCCATACGCTCCCAGACGCGCGGAATCGGGACGAGATCTTGGAAGATCGGCTGATCCACGAGCGGCTCCGGTGCTGGGAATGCGGATGCTAGCGCCTAGGTTGGGAGTACGAGTTGGGAGTACCGATCAGATGGTGTTCATTGTTAATCGGGTGCGGTCTATCCCCGGCGTAGAGAAGTTCGATACCTATACTCCGCGAGGCGCACCCATTGTTGGAGCGCCACAGCCGTGTAAGGGGTGAAAACGTGTTCGAGCGATTCACAGACAGAGCCCGCAGAGTCGTCGTCCTGGCGCAGGAAGAAGCGCGTCTCCTCAACCACAATTACATCGGCACTGAGCACATTCTTCTCGGACTCATTCATGAAGGCGAAGGCGTTGCTGCCCGCGCCCTCGAAAGCCTCGGCATCAATCTCGATTCCGTCCGCACCCAGGTCGTCGAGATCATCGGCCAGGGGTCGCAGGCCCCGACCGGGCATATTCCATTTACCCCGCGAGCGAAGAAGGTTCTTGAGCTTTCGCTGAGGGAAGCTCTTCAGCTCGGACACAACTACATCGGCACTGAGCACATCCTTCTCGGACTCATTCGCGAGGGCGAGGGGGTCGCCGCCCAGGTGCTCGTGAAGTTGGGCGCCGAGCTGACGAAGGTACGCCAGACGGTCATCCAGCTCCTCTCGGGCGTCCAGGGCGCCGAGGGTGAGCGTTCAGGCCACCCCGGCGGTGGGTCGAGTTCCCGCGGAGAGGGGTCATCCTCCGGTTCCGCCGTGCTCGACCAATTCGGGCGTAACCTCACCCAACTTGCCAGGGAGCACGGCCTCGACCCCGTCATCGGGAGGACCACAGAGATTGAGCGCGTCATGCAGGTGCTCTCCCGCCGCACGAAAAACAACCCAGTCCTCGTCGGCGAGCCGGGCGTCGGGAAGACGGCGATCGTTGAAGGGCTCGCCCAGAAGATCGTTGACGGGTCTGTCCCCGACACACTCACCGGCAAGCACATCTACACCCTCGACCTTGGTGCGCTCGTCGCCGGTTCGAGGTACCGAGGCGATTTCGAAGAACGCCTCAAGAAGGTGCTGAAGGAGATCCGCACCCGCGGCGACATCATCCTCTTCATCGACGAGATCCACACCCTGGTCGGGGCGGGTGCAGCCGAGGGCGCCATCGACGCCGCGAGCATCCTCAAGCCGATGCTTGCTCGCGGCGAGCTCCAGACGATCGGTGCGACGACCCTGGAGGAGTATCGCAAGTATCTCGAAAAGGACTCAGCGTTAGAGCGTCGATTCCAGCCGATTCGGGTCGAGGAGCCATCGGTGGCGGACACCATCAAGATTCTCGGCGGCCTGCGCGACTCCTATGAGGAGCACCACAAGGTTGAGTTCACAGAGCAGGCTCTCGTGAATGCGGCGAACCTTGCAGATCGATACATTTCGGATCGGTTCCTTCCTGACAAGGCGATCGACCTGATCGATGAGGCCGGGAGCCGTATGCGCTTGCGCCGATCCGGCCTGCCGAAAGAGGTCAAGGCGATCGACGACCAGATCGGCAAGGTGCGGACCGATAAGCGTGAAGCCATATACGCCCAGCAGTTTGAGCGGGCAGCCCAGCTCCGTGACCGAGAGAGAGACCTGATTGCTGAGCGCACCGAGGCGGAGGCGAACGCGTCCGATGGTGGGGACGCCTCCTCATCGACGATCGGTGAAGAGGAGATAGCTGAGGTCCTCGCCCAGTGGACGGGCATCCCCGTGCACAGGCTTACCGAGGAGGAGACCACCAAGCTCATCAACATGGAAGATGAGCTCCACAAGCGCATCGTGGGACAGAGCGACGGTATCACCGCCGTCTCCAAGGCGATCAGGCGCACTCGCGCCGGTCTCAAGGATCCCAAGCGTCCCGGTGGTTCGTTCATCTTCCTCGGGCCGTCCGGCGTCGGCAAGACGGAGGCTGCGAAAGCGCTCACCGAGTTCCTTTTCGGCGACGAATCCGCGCTTATCCAGATCGATATGTCCGAGTACATGGAGAAGCATGCGGTGTCAAGGCTCGTCGGCTCGCCCCCGGGGTACGTCGGGTATGACGAAGGTGGACAGTTGACCGAGGCCGTTCGCCGCAAGCCCTTCTCCGTCGTGCTCTTCGACGAGATCGAGAAAGCCCATCCAGACGTATTCAACATCCTGCTTCAGATTCTTGAGGATGGGCGCCTCACAGACTCTCAGGGCCGTACCGTCGATTTCAAGAACACCGTCATCATCATGACCTCGAACCTTGGCACGGCGGAGCTTCGCAAGAAGACCGTCGGGTTCGCGAACGAGGATGATGGGCACAGCTACGACCGGATGCGCGAGAAGGTGATGGACGCGCTCAAGAATCACTTCCGACCAGAGTTCTTGAACCGTGTCGACGAGGTCATCGTGTTCCGCGAGCTCACCATGGAGGAGGTGAAGGCCATCGTCGACCTTCTCCTGGTGCGTGTGCGGGAACAGCTCGAGAGCCAGGCTCTCGACCTCGTCCTCACAGACGACGCGAAAGGACTGCTCGCAAAGAAGGGGTACGATCCGCAACTCGGCGCCAGGCCGCTGCGCCGGGCGATCCAGCGTCTACTCGAAGACCCGTTGTCGGAGAAGGTGCTGTTCAAGGAATTCCCGGCCAACAGCACGATCCTCGTCACGGTCGATGAAGAGGACGAGACGAAGCTCGCGTTCGAGGCGATCGAGGCGCCGGCGAAGCCGTCCGTAGAGCTGGCGGAGAATTAACGCGAGCTTCGCTCGTTGACGGTGGACCGTAAACGGTTGATGCTGCTTCAGCTCTCTTCTTCCAAGCGAGTTTCCCTAGCGAACCTACTACCATGCGTTTGTTCCCCGCCGCTTCGGATTGGGGAGAGATATTCAACTAAGGAAAGGGTGCGTGATGCGCTCACAGATCAAGCGTCGAGGATCGTTCCTCGCACTGCTGGTCGTTTTCGCTCTCGTTGCTGCTGCTTGCGGCAACGGTGCTGACGACACGACAACGACCGAAGCCCCGAGCCAGGACACGACTACAACAGCCGCGCCGCTGCCAGGCGAGGGTGTCAAGATCGGTATGGCCTACGACATTGGTGGACGCGGCGACAAGTCCTTCAACGACTCGGCCGCGGCCGGCCTCGACCGCGCGATTGCAGACC
>JASJYA010000014.1 GCA_030125685.1 Actinomycetota bacterium | reverse complement strand
CCCCCCTGAAGGGAGGACATGGGTTACTCCTCGGTCGACAGGACGCCGCGGAGCCTCGGGTACCGAACCGGACGATGGTTGTGGCAGAACTCGGCGCGGTTGTACTTCGAGAGCTGGGTGGGGCAGTCGGGGCTTGCACAGGTGCGTTCGGCGTCGTACGTCTTGGGGCGGCGTGAACGGCCCTTCGGCCGTGATGCTTTCAGGATGTCAGACATGATGTTTGTACCTTTCTCCAGTCTTCCGGTACGGCGCCGGCTTGTGCTCTTGGCACGCGGCAGCGGCGTCGATGAATGTTCATGACATGCAGTCTAATTAGCACTATCCGAAAGGGCAAAACTATTTCAATTTGACCGTGGACGCGCCATGATCGAATCACTGCTCCGCACACCGGGTACGGCAAGCCCGAGGATCGCGATGGCGACCGCCAGGACCGATACCCAGTCACCGAACCTCACCCAGAGTGTGGGCGCACTGTCAATGAATCGCACCGAACCGTACAAGACGGTCTCCTCGAGGAGGTCAGTCCTCGGACCGGTCTGACCTCCAGCGGAAATGAACGTCGACCTCCCTGTGATGGCGGCAAGTGCGGTATCGAGTCCGATGCCTGCGGCGTTGACCTGCACGAGCCCGATGAACTGGTCGGATGCGGAAGAAATGCCGAAACTGCTCTCGTTGGTGGCGACAACCATGACCTGAGCGCCCTCCTTGGCGATCGAACGCATCGACCGTGCAAAAGCGCCTTCGAAGGAGATCACAGAGCCAACGATCCCCTGCTCGGTTGGAAACACGACCGGCTGGGTACCCGAGATCATGTCCCTTGGAACTCGCTCGAGTTGGGGGACGAACCCCAATAGGTCACGGAGCGGCACATATTCCCCGAAAGGCACCGGGTGACGCTTCTGGTACTCGCCGATCTTGACGCCGTCGGGTGAATACAGCGCGTTGAAATTGACGAATTGATCGTCCCCTACGGTTCGGGTACCTGACACCAAAATGTGCGCGTTGAGCCGGCGAGCCTGTTCAATGATCGCGTTGCGAACGTCGTCGTTGTCGTCCGGCTCATACGGCGTTCCAACCGAACTTTCGGGCCACACGACGAAGTCGACCGTTCCCGCAGGAATCGAACGTGTCTGGTCCAAGTGCCGCTCGAAAATGCGCTTCGACTCGTTCTGGCAGCGCGTTTGAGGGCAGGGTGATCCCCCCTGAACGATTGCGGTACGCCATACCTGGGCCGATGGCGCCGGGCCGAGAAGAGCACCGGCGATCATCACGAGCATGACGACTGCGACTGCGTCAGCGGCGAACTTCCACACCCTGTGGTTTTCGATCACGAGCGTCACTCCGGCTGCCACTGCAATGGTGAGCACCGTCCAGCCGGACGGCCCGATCCACTGAACCGATCCGATCGCGCCCGGGAGAGACGCTGTCGGATAGCCAATGTCTCCCCAAGGAAATCCTCCGAACGGAAAGTGGCCGCGAACGAACTCGAGAACGACCCATCCTCCGACCGTGATGTAGAACCAGCGCCACGGTGACCAGAGCCTGAATGTCCACACCCACACCGCGAACATTGATGAGAAGGCGCCCATAAGGATCGCGAGGGGGAACCAAGCAACAAAACCGATGACCATCAGCCAATTGAGGAGCAGACCGAAATACGCCGCACCCCAACCGAATCCCAACGTGGCCGCCCACACCGGTTGCTCGACCGAACGGATGGCGAGAAAGAATGGAACAGGCGCCAGGAACGCGAGAGGCGCAAGACCGAGGGGTGGGAACGAAGCCCACATCAAGAGCGCGCTCAACGCAACAAGGAGAATCGGAGTCATGGAGAGGGAGGATATAGGAAGACAGATGCCAGATACCAGATACCAGATGCCAGATTTCGGACAGCGGATGGCGGACAGCGGATAGCATCGGGGTTATGGATGATCTGCGTGTAGCAATTGAGGCGGCGAGAGCGGGGGGCGCGATCGTCGCCGAGCACTTCGGTGCGTCTCCCGACCCGGAGTACAAAGGTAAGTTCGACCCGGTCACTGCGGTGGATTACGCTGCGGAAGCCGCGGTGCTGGCTGTCCTCGCAAGCCATCGTCCCGACGACGCCGTCATGGCCGAGGAGAGCGGCGGCGCCCTGCACGCCGGGCGCCACTGGATCGTTGACCCTCTCGACGGAACAGTCAACTTCATCCACGGAATTCCCCAAGTCTCAGTTTCG
Organism: Actinomycetota bacterium; assembly: GCA_030125685.1. Taxonomy (GTDB): domain Bacteria; phylum Actinomycetota; class Acidimicrobiia; order Spongiisociales; family UBA5794; genus B3-G11. Next base: position 24,227 of record JASJYA010000014.1, on the reverse strand, counting down.
GTCGCTCTGTACGAAGGAGACAGGGGACTCGTCGGGGTTGTATTTGATCCCCTGCGGAACGAACTCTTCACCGCAGCCCACCAGAAGGGAGCGAGGTTGAATGGTGACGTGATCAGCGTTTCGTCAACTGGCGCCCTACACCGATCGATCATCGCCACCGGATTCCCCTATGACCACGATGTGAAAGCTGACAGCCTCTCGGTCGTGCTCCGCGAGGTGTTGCGCGAGGTGAATGGGCTGCGACGTTTCGGATCGGCCGCACTCGACCTCGCATGGGTCGCTGCGGGTCGATTTGACGGCTACTGGGAGCTGGGGATCGCCCCATGGGACGGCGCTGCCGGGCTGATCCTCGTTCGAGAGGCTGGTGGAGTCGTCACCGATCCGCTCGGTCGAGAATCGAGCCCCTCCCTGGGACTCATCGTGGCGTCGAATGGGATCCTTCACGACTCGCTGCGAACCATTGTTGAATCGTGGATGTCGATCGAGCAGAACAGTCCATGAGAAAGCTCATCGTCGCTGACGCCGTCGTCACGGGCGCCGGGGTCCGCGGAGATTCAATACTCATCGAGGACGGCAGGGTGGCAGCCATCGGGCGCCGATCTGATCTCTGTGCGCCAGGACTCTTCGAGGAGCGTTTCTCAGGGGCGACCATCATCCCCGGCTTCAGAGACGCCCACCTTCACCCGGTTCCGTATGCAGCCCACCTTGATGGTTGTTCACTCAAAGCCGCCACAGACATTGAAGATGTCAAGCGCATGCTCGCCGAACACGCTGGGCGCCTCCTCGATGGGCATCCGGTCGTGGCAACCCGTCTCGACGACGAATGCCTTGCTGAACGACGCCTCCCAACAAGAGTCGATCTCGACGAAGCCGTACGGAGTCGCCCAGTGGTGGTTTACCGCTACTGCGGTCACGTTGCGGTCGCGAACACCGCCGCCCTCGATGCTTGCGGAGTCACGAACCGCACACCCGATCCACCGGGAGGAACGATAGACAGAGACTCTGCGGGCCACCCGACCGGGGTGCTCAGAGAGACAGCAACCGCCCTCATCGCAGAAGCTCTCTCGGGCAGCGAAATGCTGAGTGAAGACCAGCTCATCTCGTCTCTCACGGGTTTGGCAGGAGTCGGGATCACGTCGATCGGCGCGATGATCGGCTGCGGCGAGCGTCCGTTCGAACAGCTTGAGACCGAGCTTGAACTCTGGTGCGCCGTTGCGGACCGGCTACCTATCAAAGTCCATGCCCTCGTGGTCGCCGACACAGCGCTCCGCTTGGAAGATTCGGTACGAGCGATCGCGAAAGCCGACCGTCGTTTCCAGTGGTTAGGAGTGAAGCGGTTTGCCGACGGCAGCCTCGGAGGCCACACGGCTGCGATGCACACCCCCTTTGCCGACGCCGACACGACGGGAACATTCCGGCTCACGGACGCCGATGTCACCGTGTGCGCCAGGAGCATCGAGCTCGGTGGCATGGCCGCGATCCACGCTATCGGGGACCGCGCCGTCGACGGCGCCCTCGACCTCTTCGACGACCTCATCTCGAACGGAGCGGATCCGGCGAATCTGAGGATGGAGCATGTCTCTGTCATACGTCCGAGCCAGATCGAACGCTTCCGGGCCACGGGAGTGGCCGCCGTCGTGCAGCCCTCCTTCCTCGCGTCGGAGTTCAAGTGGCTCGCGAGCCGTGTCGGCGAGGAGCGCTTGGCGTGGGTGTACCCGTTCCGGTCACTCCTCAAAGCCGGGGTGCCCACTGCCGGCTCGTCTGACTCTCCGGTTGAACCTCCTCAGCCGCTGTGGGGAATGGCGGCGGCGATGGACCGTTTCGGCGTCAATCCCGGCGAGAGGCTGCGCGGACTCGAAGCTCTCTCACTATTCACAGTCGGGGCTGCAACAGCACTTCGCGAACCAGCGCCGCTCTCACCTGGTGCGCCGGCCGACATCGTTGTCATCGACTGCGATCCTTCGATTGCGACTGCTCACGAAATCCGTGACTCCCATGTCCTCGATACCTTTGTCGATGGACACTCTGTGCCTGTGGATCGGTCGCTGCCGGTGTGGACCGCCTGACTGCGGTCCGACTAAGCGGCTACCCAACAGTTCGTGCAGTACGCTCCCCACTCGCCGTGTCTCGGGTCGTGCGCGAGCTCGACTCCACACGCTGTACACCGCTCCGCAAGAAAGTCGTCCGCAATGCGCACGAAGGGGCCGTCCTTGGTGAGAAGGTCGGTCACGAGAATCGTGTTGGAGTATCCGTCAGGCATGAGGGAAAGGTATCGCCCGCATTCCGATAGTGCGGTGCGGTCAGTCTCCCTGGTCCGGGATCGGACCGATAATCTCAACGAGGGATTCCATGACCTCTTCGATCGTTGCGTGGCGCCCAATCTCCTTCTTGGAGAAGATAAGGTCGTCGCCTGCGATGACCTCGAAGACGCCACCCTTCGATGGGATCAAGGTGATGTCACCGATGTAGTGCTCGTACTTGCCGAGGATCGCCTGAACCATGCTCACGGCACGGTCGGAATAACCTCAAGCTGCGCAGTACTCAATTGATAGATGCATAGGAGGAACGTAGTACGAATCGTTGACAGTTGACAGTTGACCGTTCCCCGTTGACCGTTGACCGCATGCTGATAGCTGAGTGCTGACGCTGCTAACTCAGAATTGCGCCCGTTTCGGCGGAACCGACGAGCTTGGCGTACCTCGCGAGCGCGCCGGATGTGTATCTCGGCGCCATCGCTTCAAAGGCCTTTCGTCGCTCTTCGAGCACGGCGTCGTCAACGAGCAGGTCGAGTCTCCTATTCGTGATATGGACCCTGATACGATCCCCGTTTTCGACCAGGCCTATGGGTCCGCCCTTTGAAGCTTCCGGCGCGACGTGGCCGATGCATAACCCGGTCGTCCCGCCTGAGAACCGACCGTCGGTGATGAGGAGGACATCGTTCCCGAGGCCGGCGCCCTTGATGGCCGCAGTGATCGCAAGCATCTCGCGCATCCCCGGCCCACCGCTAGGACCCTCATTACGGACGATCACGACATCGGTCGACACGATCTCGTGATTCCAGAGAGCTTCGAGAGCGTGCTCCTCGTCGTCGAATACTCTCGCAACGCCTTCGAATACATCCAGATCGATTCCCGCGGTTTTGACGACCGCACCCCCCGGCGCGAGCGAACCGCGCAGGATCGCAATGCCGCCTTCGGTCGCGAGCGGCGCATCGACTGGCAGCACGACATCCTGATCTGATGGCACAATCACATCGGAGAGGTTCTCGGCCATTGTCCTTCCGGTGACAGTCACCACATCACCATGGAGTTTTCCGGCGTCGAGGAGCGCCTTGAGGACCACAGGGACGCCGCCGATCCGGTCCAGATCGACCATGTGATACTTTCCAAACGGCTTCACATCTGCAATGTGAGGAGTACGCCGGGAGATAACGTCGAAATCCTCGAGCGAGAGATCCACCCGGGCTTCGTGCGCGATCGCCATGAGGTGCAGAACGGCGTTGGTCGACCCGCCGACAGCCATCACGACGGCGATCGCGTTCTCGAACGCCTCTCGCGTCATGATATCCCTCGGCCGAATGTCGGCTTCGAGGAGCGCAACGACGGCCTCACCGGACCTGCGGGCGTACTCTTCGAGACGCTCATCTGCAGCGGGCACCGCGGCGGATCCGGGCAGCGACAGACCGATCGCCTCACCGATCGCTGCCATCGTATTCGCCGTGAACATGCCTGCACATGACCCAACACCCGGACACGCGCTCTGCTCGATCCGAAGGAGTTCCTCGTCTGAAATCATCCCCTCGGCATGCGCGCCGATACCTTCGAATACATCGACAATCGAGATGTCCCTGCCGTCGAGGTTTCCCGGAAGCGATGCGCCTCCATAGAGAAAGACCGACGGGAGATTGTGCCTCGCGGCCGCCATCATCATGCCGGGGAGCGACTTGTCGCAGCCTGCGACCGAAACCATGCCGTCAAACCGCTCCGCAAGCATCATGAGCTCGACCGAGTCGGCGATCACCTCTCGCGACACAAGCGACGCCCGCATCCCTTCGTGACCCATTGCAATGCCGTCGGACACCGCGATCGTTGCGAACTCAAGGCCCACGGCCCCGGCGGAACGAACGCCAAGCTTCGCTAGCCCTGTGAGCTTGGGTCCTGTCACATTGCACGGCGTGACCTCGTTTCCGGCCGAGACGAGCCCTATCTGAGATCGCGCGAAGTCATCCTCACGCAAGCCAACAGCACGCAGCATGGCGCGGGCCCCCGCCCTCGTAGGTCCTATCGTGACATCCTGGGAGTGAATCTTTTTCGGCATGCCCCCATCGTACCGGCTCTGGGCGTGGCTCCTCCTGCATCTCGGCGACTATTCATAGTGCGTCTCTACTCTTTGAGGATCATGGCTTCCCCCACCGAGACATTCCCTGAGATTCCGCGCGTCGAGGCTGCTGATCCAGAGACGCAACGACGAAAGAGGCGCGGGTGGAGCCTCGGCCAGAAACTTGTGCTCGGAATGCTCGGGCTCATGGCGCTCTCCGTTTTCGGCGGTTACGGTTTTCTTCAGTTCACAGAGGGGAAGATTGATCGCATTGAAGCGAGCGAACTCACCTCTCTCAAAATACTTGCGGGAGGATCCGACGAGATCGTGAATGTTCTCGTGGTCGGAGTCGACGATCGATCAGCGCTCCCGGACGACTGGGACGCCCGAAGGTACGGTGTGGTCGCAGGTCGACGCACGGACGTGATGATCCTTGCCCACCTCGTCCCCGGGGAGCGCATCCAGATGCTCAGCATCCCGAGAGACCTGAAGGTCAACATCCCGGGGCACGGCACGAACCGCATCAATGCGTCATACGTGCTCGGAGGTCCCGACCTGCTCGTTCAAACGATCCAAGCGGAAACGGGCATCCCGATCCATCACTACATCGAGATCGACTTCGCGGGCGTCGGCGCGATTGTCGACTCCCTCGGCGGAGTGACGCTCGACTTCAACTACCCCGCCCGAGACAGGACGTCGGGCTTCTCAACGGAGGCGGGCCGCCACACGCTCCACGGTGAGCAAGCAGTGGCATACGCCCGATCGCGCCACTACGAGATCTTCAAGAACGGGGAGTGGAGGAGCAGCGCCGCCGGCGACATCTCGCGCACCGGGCGCCAGCAGGAGATCCTCATCGCGATGTTTCGCCAGGTGACTTCGCCTTCGAGTGTGTTCAACCTGCCGACCTTCCTGCCGACCTTCGCCGATCAGATCACGGCCGACGAGGGGCTGAACCTCGCTCTGATGGCAGACCTCGGCAGGGACGCGCTGACGCTCGAATCGAGAGACATTGACAATGCGACTCTCCCCGTGAAGAACTCGAAGGGGAGTGACGGTCGCGCGTACGTTGTGCCGACCGATGCCACGCAGGCGGTAATCGACGCTTTCCTTGCGGGCGAGCCATTCCCAACTGAGAGCTGAGAGCTGAGAGCTTCTTATGCGATCACGCGCATCGCGGATGCGAACTCTGTGATCTCGTCTTCGGTGTTGAAGGCGTGGAAGGAAGCCCGCACGAGTCCCTCGATTCCTCGATCGTGCATATCGACAGGAGCCGAGTGCGCCGTCACCGTCGACACGTTGATCGACCGCCCAGAGAGCAGGTCACGGACCTCTTTCGGTCGACGCCCCTCGACCTCGAATGTCACAATGCCACACTTGACGGCGCCGAGATCGCGGATAGCGACGCCACCAATCTCGCCGAGCTCACGGCGAGCGGTTTCGGCGAGTACTTGAATCCGCTCCCAAATCGCCCCCACACCGATCTCCATCGCGTAGTCCACAGCGGTCCCGAGCCCCAACACGTTGGCGAAGTTCTTCTCCCAGGTCTCGAAACGGCGTGCATCGGTCCGGAGCTCGTAGCGGTCTGGCAGCACGACAGGCGCAGTGTGGAGCTCGACGAACACCGGATCGAGCCGATGGAGGAAGTCGGAGCGGACGTACAGGAACCCTACTCCCCGAGGCCCGCGGAGAAACTTCCGCGAGGTTGCCGCCAACATGTCGCATCCAATCTCGGCCACATCGATCGGGAGGTGCCCGACGGACTGGCATGCATCGAGGAGGTAGGGGATCCCGTGCGCCCGAGCCACGTCGCCGACCTTCGCGGCCGGGTTCACAACACCGCCGTTCGTCGGAATATGGTTGAGTGTGATGAGTTTCACCGTGTCATCGATCATCGACTCGAGGGCGTCAACGTCGATTTCGCCAGTTGGTGTGTTGGGCACGACATCGATCGTGATGCCCCTTCTGCCTCGAAGGTGGAGATACGCGGCCCAGTTCGAGACGTACTCCGTGGTCGTGGTCAATATCCGGTCGCCCTCGTCGAAAGGCATCGAGTAGAACGCCATGTCCCACGCCCTGGTGGCGGAATCGTTGATGGCGATCTCCGCAGGCTCGGCACCGATGAGTCGGGCGAGCGATTCGTACACCCCGTCGAGTTCACCGGCAAAGGCCCGCTGCGTCTCATAGCCCCCGTACCCGATCTCATGGTCGAGATACCGGTGAATGGCATCGATTACCGGCTGGGGCATCAGCGATGCGCCGGCATTGTTGAGATGGACTACGTTCCTCGTCCCCGGGGTTTCGGCCCTGAGTCGCTCTACATCGATCATGGAGAAGAACGTAGTACGAATGACGACAGACGACAGGTTCTAGCCCGCGCTGGTGGCTCGCCGCTTTCGACTCATCCCCAGGTGGTGACCTTGTCGATCTCGATCTCGTAGTTCACCCGCACCTCGCCGGGTTGCGCGAACTGGTAGGAATCGTGCCCAAGGTACTTGTTGGCGAGCTCGTCGATCAGCCATGTTCCGTCTGTAGACGTCTTGGTGACCCTGCCCTGCATCACGAAATTGTTGTATGGCTTGTCGGGCGGGGTGAAGGAGAGGGCGATCCTGGGGTCGATAGCGATGTTGCGAGGCTTGATCCGCCCCTCGGCGGTCGAGAAGAGAACGGTGTCTCCGCGCCGTGTGATCCAGACGACCGATACTTGCGGTGAGCCGTCCGGGTTCAACGTTGCTAGATGTACGTACACCTTGTCGTCAAGCGCCACCCTGATCTCTTCTGAAAGCTGCATACTGTCCGTTCACTTGGGCCACTCACGATAGGCGAAACCACCGTCGTCAGTCGTCAGTCGTCCGTCTCAGGTTATCCGCGTCTCGCGCCTCTCGGGCTTCGCGGGCGGCCGCGGCTTCGCGCCGAAAGTGCGAAGCGAGCTCCTTCGCATCGAAACGCTGCCGCGCTTCACCTTGCTCGTTGATGAACCTGAGATACGCCAGCCGTCGATCGGCGGGGATCGTTCCCCCCTTCACAGCAGCTTGCACGGCGCACCCGGGTTCCTCATGGTGCGCGCAGTCCCGGAACCGGCATTCACCGGCAAGTTCCTCGATGTCAGAGAAGAGCGCCTCAACACCCTCGCCATCGGCCGTGAGGCCGAGCGCCCGCACACCCGGATTGTCAATGATCATGCCTCCCCCCGGAATGAGGTGGAGCTCACGATGCGTCGTGATGTGTCGCCCCTTTGCGTCGGTCTCCCTCACCTCACCGACCCATGCGACCTCGTCCTCCATCAGAGCGTTCACGAGTGATGACTTGCCTACGCCAGACTCGCCGATGAATGTTCCGGTCTTACCTGCAAGGATCGCACGTACGTCGTCAGTGCCCTCGCCGGACTGGATCGACGTCCTGAGAACCTGAACACCTGGAACCCACTCGGTGATCCGCTTGACGTGATCCCCCCCATCTTCCAACAGATCGGCCTTCGAGACGATGACCACGGGTTTTGCTCCGACGTCCCACGCAAGAGCGACAAACCGCATCACCTTGGGCTGGCGGAGCGGCCTGTCTGACCCGAAAACGACGAGCACAAGGTCGATGTTCGCCGCAATGAGTTGCAGTCCACGTTCCTCATGGTCGCGTTCGAGAACGGTTCGCCTAGGGCACAGCCCTTGGACCGTCTCGTTCTTGACGATTACCCAGTCGCCGACTGCGAGCTGCATCGATCGGGGAAACGCGACGTGTTCGACCGATTCCCCGTCCGAGACGAGCACCTTGACGCTGTCGTGTCGCACCACTCGGCCCGGGCGCCCGGCAACCCCTAAAGCATCACTCGCTCGCTGCCAGTCTTCGTCCCACCCGAGGTCACGCAGTCCGCTCAACCAAGCGCCCTGTCGAGATCAAACAACAGATCATCGACGTGCTCCACCCCAACTGACAGCCGGACGAGATCTTCGGGTACCTCGAGCGCCGTCCCCTCAACCGAGAGATGGGTCATCCCTGCAGGCAGTTCGATGAGCGATTCGACGCCACCGAGGGACTCTGCAAGAAAGAAGAGTCGGGTCCTTGTCGCGATCGTGTTCGCAGCCTCCAAGCCACCCGATGGCGTGAAGGAAATCATCCCGCCAAAGCCGGTCATCTGGCGGCGGGCCATCTCGTGTCCCGGATCTCCGGGAAGCCCCGGGTACCAGACGTTGGCGACCCTCGGGTCATCGTCAAGGAAACGCGCTATTACCTCCGCGTTCTGGTTGTGTCGATCCATCCGCAGAGCAAGCGTCTTGACGCCACGAAGCACAAGGTAGGCGTCGAACGGCCCAGGGATCGGGCCGGTCGCGTTCTGGAGGAAACGGAGACGCTCATGCAGCTCGGCGTCGTTGGTGACGATCGCTCCGCCAACGGTGTCTGAATGGCCACCCAGATACTTCGTCGAGCTGTGTAGAACCATGTCCGCCCCGAGTGACAGCGGCAGTTGAAGATACGGTGTGGCGAACGTGTTGTCGACGACCAGCCACGCCCCTGCCTCGTGCGCGACGTTGGCCGCCAGCGCAATGTCGATGATCCGCAACAGAGGATTCGTCGGCGTCTCGACCCAGATGAGCTTCGTCGTGGCACGCACAGCGGCCCTGATCCCCCCCTCCGTCGTCAGGTCGCTCGCGCTCCATTCAATACCGTGCTTTGTCAGGACTTGGGCGATGAGCCTGAACGTACCGCCGTACGCGTCGTCGGGGAGCACGATGTGGTCGCCGGGCTTGAGGAGATACCCGATCATCGCGGTGGCAGCCAACCCTGATGAGGTGGCCACACAGCCGCCGTCGTCTGTCTCCCCGACGCCTTCGAGCGCAGCGAGTTGGATTTGGAGCGCTGTGCGGGTGGGGTTGTCTGTGCGTGAGTACTCGTACCCCTTGTGCACACCGGGCGCTTCCTGAACATAGGTCGAGGTGGCGTAGATCGGCACAACGACGGCCCCGGTTGCGGGATCAGGCTGCTGCCCGGCATGGATCGCGATGGTCTCGAACTGATCTTCAGTCATGGTGGCGTCAGGTTACAAGAGACACGGGACAGGGGACGGATGAAGCATGTCTACTGCGGGTTCAGTCGATCGGGAAGCCGTTTGCGGCCATCCACTCGTCATTGAAGATCTTCGAGAGGTAGCTCCTGCCTGAATCCGGGATGATGACTACAACGAGCTTGTCCGGATATTCCGCAGCGACCCGCTGAGCGCCGACAACGGCCATGCCGCCAGATCCTCCGACAAGGACGCCCTCTTCGACCGCGAGGCGCCTCGTCATGGCAAACGCTTCGGCGTCGGTGACCATCTCGTAGCGATCGGTGAGCTCGGGGTCGTACGTATCGGGCCAGAAGTCCTCCCCGACACCCTCGATGAGGTAGGTCGTGACGTCCTCATCGCTCTCCGCCGTAAAGATGGAGCCCTCCGGGTCAACGCCTATGACTATGAGGTTCGGATTCTGCTCCTTCAGGTAGCGGGCATTGCCCGAAATCGTCCCGCCGGTGCCCACGCCTGCAACGAAGATGTCGATGGTGCCGTCAGTCTGCTCCCAGATCTCCGGGCCGGTTGCAAGCACGTGTGCCTGCGGGTTGGCGGGATTCGAGTACTGATCCGGCTGATAATGGTCGGGTCGCGATGAGAGCTCGGCGGCTACCGAGTAGTAGGACTTTGGATCCCCCGGCTCCACCTCCGTGGGACACAGATGCACCTCTGCGCCGTACGCCTTGAGGAGATCCTGCTTCTCCTTCGACTGCTTGTCCTGCATGACACAGATGAGCTTGTAGCCCTTGATCGCCGCGGCCATCGCGAGACCGACGCCGGTGTTGCCCGAGGTCGGTTCAACGATGGTGTCACCGGGTGAGAGCCAGCCGTTCTCCTCGGCGCGTTCTATCATTGCGAGCCCGATACGGTCCTTGATCGATCCTCCGGGATTCGTTGATTCGACCTTCGCGACGAGGTTGCCGTGCGGGTGGATGCGCGAGAGACGCACCAAGGGTGTGTTCCCGATCGCGCCGACGATTGAATCGTGGATGTGCATGGGGCAAACGTAGTACGAAGTACGTATGACGTAATACGACCATGCGCAGCAGTCAGCCATCAGCCGTCAGTTCTCCGCTCTCTCTTCACCCACACCCTCGGTAACCTCCATGCTTCATGACTCCACTCATCAAGGCCACAAAGCTCACAAAGGTGTTCGGCGACCTTACCGCCGTTGACGGCATCGACTTCGAGGTGGCTGAGGGTGAATCCTTCGGGTTTCTCGGTCCCAACGGAGCAGGCAAGACCTCGACGATGAAGATGATCGGAGCGACGAGTCCGATCTCAGGAGGCGAGCTCAGCGTGCTCGGCCTCGACCCGGCGACTGACGGCCCGACGCTCCGGTCGCGCCTTGGGGTCGTGCCCCAGGAGAACAACCTTGACGAGGAGTTGAGCGTCCAGGACAACCTGATGATGTACGGCAGGTACTTCGACATGTCCCGCGCCGAGATCAGAGAGCGCATCGATGAGCTCTTGGAATTCGTCCAGCTCGTAGAGAAGCGCAACGCGAAGATCCAGACGCTCTCAGGCGGCATGAAACGCCGCGTCGTGATCGCGCGGGGGCTCATCAACGAGCCTGACCTCTTCATCCTCGACGAGCCGACAACGGGGCTCGACCCCCAGGCCCGGCACGTGTTGTGGGACCGCCTGTACCGCCTCAAGCAGCAGGGCGTGACGCTCATCATCACGACGCACTACATGGACGAGGCTGAGCAGCTCTGCGACAGGCTCGTCATCATGGACAAGGGCAGGATCGTTGCGGAGGGTTCGCCTCGCTCCCTGATCGACGAATACGCTCCCGGCGAGGTCGTGGAGCTCCGATTCCCGGGAGGCGTCCTCGAAACGCTCAACAGCCGGATCGAAAGCCTCGCCCCCCGAACCGAGATCCTCGCGGATCGTGCACTCATCTACACCGAGGACGCTGAGCGGACGATCGGCATAGTCACAGAGACGGGCCTCGAGCCGGAGACCGTTCTCGCTCGCCGCTCAACCCTCGAAGACGTCTTCCTGCGCCTCACGGGGCGAACGCTGGTGGAGTAATGGCGACCCCGCTCTCTCTACGCGTCTTCGAGGCGGAAGCAAGGGTCTACCGTCGGACGTGGCGCGGCTCGGTTGTTTCAAGCTTCCTCAACCCGGTTCTGTACATGGCCGCAATGGGCGTCGGCCTCGGCGCCTTAGTCGATGCGAACATGCCGGGGGGGATCGAAGGCGTCTCCTATCTCACTTTTCTCGCCCCCGGCATTCTTGTCGCGAACGCCATGCAGACTGGCGCGAGCGAGGGCGCATGGAAGGTGATGGGCGGCATCCATTGGGCGAAGACGTGGCAGGCGCGACTCGCGAGCCCCATCGGCATCGAGGGACTCGTCCTCGGTCACATCTTCTGGTCGACAGCGCGGGTCGTCATGGTGTCCGTGATCTTTGCTGCAGTGATCGCCGCCTTCCAGGTAGCTCCACTCCTTGAGTCACTCCTCGCGATCGGGCCGGCGGTGCTCGTCGGCGCGGCCATGGTCTCTGCGACGACGGCGTTCACGGTCCGCCTCAAAGAGATCTCCGGACTGCCGATGTATTTCCGGTTCGTCGTGCTCCCCATGTTCCTGTTCTCCGGCGCGTTCTTCCCGATCAGCCAGCTCCCGAACTGGCTCCAGCCGGTTGCGCTCATCACCCCCGTGTACCACGGCGTCGAACTCTCCCGCAGCATCGCCATCGGAGGATCGCCTGCGGTGACTTGGTGGGTGAGTATCGCGTATCTCCTGGCGTGGATCGTCGGATTCGGATTGGTCTGCGTGAGGCCTCTCCGCAAGAGGCTGACGCCGTGACCGTCACTCCGCTCGCTACCCGGGTGATCCCACCGCTACCACGGAGGTGGCGCGGCCGGTACCTCATCGAACGCAACATCCTTGGGACGAAGTCCTTCTGGCCTGTGCTCCTCTCCGGATTCTTCGAGCCGGTGTTCTACCTCTTTGCTATCGGCGTCGGGATCGGGCAACTTGTAGGCGACGTGCAGGTCGGAGGAGTGTTGGTGGAGTACAGGGCGTTCGTCGCCCCGGCGATGCTTGCCGCATCCGCCATGAATGGAGCGGTTTTCGAAGCGACGAATATGTTCTTCAAGCTCCACTACGGCAAGGTGTATGAGGCCATTCTCGCAACGCCTGTCGAACCGACCGAGGTCGCATCGGGTGAGATCTCCTGGACGCTCGCGAGGGGAGCAATGTATTCAGCGGCGTTTCTCGCCGTTATGGCAGCAATGGGCTTGATCACCTCCCCCCTCGGCCTGCTTGCCTTCCCTGCATCGCTCCTCATCGGATTTGCTTTCGGCGCGCTTGCAACCGCGGCGGTCACCTGGATGCGCACGTGGCAGGATCTCGACCTCATCACGCTCATGATCCTGCCGCTGTTCTTGTTCTCCGCGACGTTCTACCCGATTGACGTCTATCCCGATTTCATCCAGATCGTGACGTGGGTTTCGCCGCTCTACCACGGCGTTGTTCTGATCAGGGGACTCACGCTCGGCATCCTCGAATGGACGATGCTGATCAACATCGCATACCTCGCCTCCCTCGGCGTAATCGGCTCCGTGATAACCGCCCGCCGCGTCAAATCCGTCCTCCTCAAATAGCCCGGTTTTCCTCTGCTCTCCCCTGCGCAGCGGGAGATGTCCCGAGGAACGAGGGACAGAGGGGGCTTCCATCTGTGGCCCACAGAACGGTATCTGGGAAAATCGTACCCACCCCTCCCGGGGTGGGGTATGCTGTCGGCATGAAACCAGTGCACAAGACGTCCGCCATCAATCGGCTCAAGACCGTCCGCGGCCACATCGAGGCCGTCATCGGCATGGTCGAAGACGAGCGCTACTGCCCGGACATCATGAAGCAGGTGTCGGCGCTTCAGGGTTCGCTCGAAGGCGTCAATCGGGTTCTACTCCAAAACCACGTCGAAACCTGCGTCCTCGACCACGTAAAAGAAGGCCGTTCCGAACAGGTTGTCGATGAACTGATGGAGACTCTCCGGTACGCACCGGGCCTCCCAATACAGAAAGGCTGAACCATGACCGAGATCACGCTGTCTGTCCCAGACATCTCCTGTGGCCACTGCAAGTCCTCGATCGAGAGCGCAGTAAGCCCCCTGAGCGGCGTCGAAACCGCCGTCGTCGACATCGCAGACCGGAACGTTGCAATCACGTACGACGGTTCCGACTCGACCGTCGAGGCCATCGTCGCAGCGATAGACGAACAGGGCTACACAGTCGCCCGCTAGCCCCGTGCTCGTGTACCCGGATCCCGCCCCCGTGGGGTTCGCGCGCACAAGAACAAGAAAGATGATGTATGGCTGAAACAGAGATTCGGTTCGACGTCGAAGGGATGACCTGCGCCTCGTGCGCAGTGCGCATCGAGCGTGTCCTTGGCAAGCAAGACGGCGTCGAAACAGCGATCGTCAACTTCGCGGGACAGGAGGCCCGAGCAACGGTGACCAGCGACGCCGATCTCGAAGCCCTCCGAGCCGCCGTGGCCAAGATCGGCTACGAGATCTCCGAAATCGACCCCGACGATGATCGGCGCTCGATCACCGAGCGCTACAGCGAAGAAGCAAAGCGACAGGCTCGACTCGTAATCGGAGCGGGTGTCCTGACGCTCCCCCTCATGGTGCTGGCCATGGTGGGGCCCGACACCTCGTGGAATCCGGCGGCGCAATTCGTGCTCGCCACCGTCATCGTGTTCGGCTTCGGGTTGCAGTTCCACAAGGCGAGCTGGAAACAGGTGACATCCCTTTCGCCTGCCATGGACACGCTCATTTCCGTTGGCACGCTCTCCGCCTGGCTGTACTCAACAGTTGCGCTGTTCTTGGGTGGCCACCTCTTCTTCGAGACCGCTGGAATGATCATCACCTTGATTCTTCTGGGCCGGTACTTCGAAGCAAGAGCGAAGGGCGAGGCGTCGAACGCGATCGCGAAACTCGCCGAGCTCGGTGCAAAGCAAGCCCGTCTGCTGCGCAACGGAGAAGAAACCCTCGTCGATCCGATCGAATTGGCGCCGGGCGACCTCGTCGTGGTGCTCCCGGGGGAGAAAATCCCGGGAGACGGATTCGTCACTTCTGGACGATCGAGCGTCGATGAGTCGATGCTCACGGGCGAGAGCGTCGCCGTCACCAAGGAGATCGGCTCGAACGTCTTCGGTGCGACCGTCAACCAGCAGGGACGCATCGAGGTCGAGATCACGGAAGTCGGCCCCAATACCGCGCTCTCCCAGATCATGAAGCTCGTTGCGGACGCCCAGGCGACGAAGGCACCGGTTCAGAAGCTCGCCGACCAGATTTCGGGTGTCTTCGTCCCCATCGTCATCGTGATCGCCATCTCCGTGGCCGTGATCTGGCTTCTCGTGTCTGGAGATCCCGCGACGGCTGTGCGAAATGCTGTTGCAGTATTGATCATCGCCTGCCCGTGTGCTCTCGGCCTCGCGACCCCGACAGCGATCATGGTCGGGTCTGGACGAGGCGCTGAGATGGGTGTGCTCTTCAAGAATGCCGAGGTGTTCGAGAGAGCGAAGAACATCGACACCGTGATCTTCGATAAGACAGGGACGCTCACCCGAGGCGCAATGACACTGGTCGACGCGATCACAGACGGCGATCGTGACGAGTTCCTCAGGCTTGCGGGCTCGCTCGAATCCGGTTCAGAGCACCCCATCGGAAAGGCCGTCGCGCTTGGCGCGGAAGAGCAAGACATCGAGCTTGAGCCTGTTGAAGACTTCGAGTCAATCCAGGGCAAGGGTGCGCGAGGCACGGTTGCGGGCAAGTCGGTTCTCGCAGGAAAGGAAATACTGTTTGCCGAAGCCGGGTTCACCGGCGTCGAAATCTGGCGGGACCGGTTCAATGAGATCGCTACCAAAGGCAACACGACGTTCCTCGTTGGTTGGGGCGGCAAAGTCCGGGGCGTGGTGAGCGTCGCCGACACGGTACGTCCCACATCGGCCCAAGCAATCAGCGACCTCCACAGTCAACACATCTCTACGGTGATGCTCACCGGCGACTCTCGCCAAACCGCAGATGCGATCGCATCGATGATCGGCATCGACGAGGTTGTAGCCGAGATGCTTCCCGGTGAGAAATCGGATGCCGTCTCCAAGATGCAGGCCGACGGAAGGGTGGTCGCATTCGTCGGAGACGGCATCAACGACGCACCTGCACTGACCATGGCGGACCTCGGCATGGCGGTCGGTTCAGGGACCGACGTCGCCATCGAAGCAGGTGACGTGGTGCTGATGTCAGGCGACCCTGCCACATCGGTGACTGCCATCAAGCTCGCTCGTAGGACGTTCAAGACGATCAGGCAGAATCTGTTCTGGGCCTTCGCCTACAACACGGCTGCGATCCCCCTTGCGGCGCTCGGGTTTCTCAACCCGATGGTCGCCGCTGCGGCGATGGCGTTCTCTTCAGTCTCCGTGGTGGCCAACTCCGTCAGGCTCCGCAGATACGATCCGAGGTAGACCACAGAAGCGGTTCTTGGTGAAGCAACTCCGCGGCCTCGGTACCCTCCGATCATGGAAGTCATCAGGCGCCATCACGAGCCCTCGCTTCGGAGACCCTTCGCGGTTATCGCGTTCGGTGGTTGGAACGACGCGTGCGATGTCGCGTCCACGTCCGCCGAATTCATCATCGATGCACACGACAAGCCTGATGTGTTCGCGGAGATCGAGCCCGACGCCTTTTATGACTTCCAGCAGCACCGACCGACGATCACGATTGACGATGGGGTCGCCAGCTCACTCCGGTGGCCCTCGATCCGCTTCACCGCGCTCCACCGACCCAACGACACAAGGGATCTTGTCGTCATCTCGGGTCCGGAGCCGAACTTTCATTGGAAAACCATTGCACGCAGCATTGCTGAACTCCTCGGGGAGATCGGTGTTGAAGAGGTGATCCTCGCGGGCGCGTACGTCGGGAGGGTGAGCCACAAGGACGTCGTCCGGCTCTCAGGCGTCGGATCGGACGCGGTCAGCGTCATTCGCAGCGGACTCGACTCGGCTAGCTACGAAGGCCCGACCGGCATGGTCGGGGTCGTCCAGGGAGCGTGCAAGGAGTCTGGCATCAGATCACTCGGCATATGGGCGCCGACGCCGCCATACCTTGGCGGCAATCCATTCCCCAAGGCTGTGCTCGCAATAATCGAGAAGATCTCCGACATCACGAACCTTCATATCGATACCGCCGAGCTCATAGCGGTTGACGCCGACTACACGCGGAAGGTGGATGACGCCCTCGAGGACGCCGGCTCAGACATGTCCGAGTTCCTCGAGGAACTCGAAGCGTACGATGAGCCGTTTCTGGGAACGCTCCTCGATCCACGTCGCGAATCAGACGAGAAGCCCACCGTCGGCCTCGACCCCGAACGGGCTGACGCCCTCGTAGACGAAATCGTCAAATTCCTCGAAGGGGACAGCTGACCACAGCGCTGCTCAGGAGAATGCGTCGAGCACGGTGAGGAGACGGTCGACGTCCTCTCGAGTCGTGTGAAGATGGGGCGCAATCCTCACCGAGTCACCACGGATGCTCACCGACACGTTCGCCGCGATGAGAGCCTCCGCGAGACCAACCGGAAGCCCCCCCATACGACGAACGCCGATCAAATGTGGGGATCGCTGGTTTTCGGGCGCCGCCTCCCAACCAAGTTGCGCTGCACCGTCGGCGACCCTCCCCGTCACCTCGCGGAGCGTCTCAGCAATCTCGCCGATCCCCCATTCTCGTATCTGGTCCGTCGCCGCGACGGCCATCGCGACACCGATGAAGTTCGACCGCTCCCCCATGTCGAAGCGACGGGCGCCGGGCTCATACTCGTCTGTGTATTCGACGAGTCCAGCGAAGTCTTCGGCCTCATGCCGCGTGATCCAACCCTCTTCGAGAGGTTGCCCGCTCCGATGCCTGTCTGCCGCCCATAAATAGGCGAGTCCGTAATATCCGAGCTGCCATTTGTAGCCGACCGATGCCACGAAATCCGGCTTGATCTCTTTGATGTCAAGCGGCATCGCTCCGAACGACTGGCTGGCATCCACGACGAGCGCCGCCCCCACTGCGCGAGCCGCCCTCCCGACCTCGACAAGGTCGACGACACTGCCGTCCGTCCAGTGGCAGTGCGGCACGACAACGACTCGGGTTCGTTCGTTGATGGCGTCGAGAATCGCCGCCGTCCACCCGTCCGCGGATCGGTTGACGGTGACGATCGCGCCACCTTCACGAGCTACCTTCGCGCGCCACGGATAGACGTTCGAGGGAAACTGCTCATGGAGGAGGACCACGGAACGTCCGTCCCCGACCGCCAAGTTCGCAGCAGCGACCGCGACGCCGTAAGAGATCGAAGGCACGATTGCTACCCCCTCCCCGTCGTCACCGAGGAGCGCGCCGACGTTCGACCGCAAATGCTCGACGGGTTCGAAGAAATCCGCGGGCGAAATCACCCACGGCTTCGCCGTGCGATCGATGGCGTCGCGCCCTGCATCTGTCACCGCTACCAGGCGGGGTCCGAAGAAGGCGCAGTTGAGATATGCAACGTCGCGGGGTACGTCGAAGAGATACCTCTGGTCACCAAGCATTGCGACAGGTTACAGGTCACAGGTCAGCACGTGTCGCCTGTCGCCTGTCGCCTGTCAGCCGAAACGCCCCCACCGAGGTGGGGGCGTTTCTCACATCACTTCTTCCGCTTGTGCCGATTAGCCTTGAGCCGCTTGCGGTACTTGTGCTTGCTCATTTTCTTTCGGCGCTTCTTGATGACAGAACCCATGCAGGTGATCCTCGTTTGTGAAATCGGGGTGTAACGGCGCCAGGCGTCCGTTAGACGGGCAGCACCAACGCGAAGCATAGGAGGATCCCGGCATTGATGGCGGTCGAATGATGCGTACCCCTCGTTACCATCAGGGGATGCTCCCCGTCATCGGAATCACAGCCCGGCCTCAGAATGTCCCGACGGCCGCCGACGAGATCCTCGGACACGCAGTAACGCATACGTACACGGACTCCGTCACTCGCGCCGGAGGCGTCCCAGTCCTTCTGCCGTCGCTCGATACGGCCCTCATCGACACTCTCCTCGATCACGTCGACGGCATCCTCCTCACCGGCGGCGGCGACATCGATCCGGAGCGGTACGGCGCAGAGAGGGATGACTCGGTTCGGATGGTCAGCCCCGAGCGGGACGACTTCGAGCTCGCACTCGTCCGGAAAGCCTACGAACGCAAGATGCCGACAATGGCGATTTGTAGGGGCAACCAGGTCGTGAATGTTGCGTTCGGTGGAACGCTCATCCAGGATATCCAATCACACGGCGGCGCCCACGGCCATGACATCATAGGCGCCGCGGCATACGAGCCACATTCCCAGGTCATGCTCGAGGAGGGTTCGTGGATCGCATCCATCCTCGGTGCGGGCGTCCACGGGATCAATTCGATCCATCACCAGGCGGTCGAGGAACTCGGCGACGGTCTCAACGTCGTTGGGGCTGCCCCGGACGGCACCGTCGAGGCCCTTGAGCACCAAGACCGCGATTGGGATCTGCTGTCGGTGCAGTGGCATCCAGAGTATCTCGGGGCACGCGGCCATGGCGACTCCCACGACCTGTTCACAGCTTTCATCGAGTCAGCGGCGAAGTACGCCACGAACTCCTGACCATCGACATACGGAGGTACGCAATGGACATCGGAATTGAAACGAGCGACCGCCTCGCTATCACCGAGTCGCTCTCAGTGCTTCTCGCTGACAGCTACAACCTGTACCTCAAGACCCACGGCTACCACTGGAACGTCACGGGCCCGATGTTCCGCACATTGCACCTCATGTTCGAGGACGAGTACACCGAGCTTGCGGATGCTGTCGACGAGATCGCTGAGCGTATCCGCTCGCTCGGGCACATGGCGCCTGCGTCTTTCTCCTCCTACGGCGCCCTGTCTTCGATACACGACGACACCGACGTCCCTGAAGCCATGACCATGGTCGCAAACCTGGTCGAAGCCCATGAAACGGTGGCGCGGTCCGGTCGCGCGACGCTCGGCGTTGCCGAAGGCGCCGGTGACCCGGTGACAGTCGACCTGGCGACCCGGCGGCTCGAAGTGCACGAGAAGACGGCATGGATGCTTCGGAGCCTCCTGGAAGGTTGAAGACGCGAGTCCTGTTCGTCTGCACGGGCAACATCTGCCGATCTGCGTTCGCTGAAGTAGCAGCGCGGTCCCTGTTCGACGGCGGGCGTTTCGCCTTCTCCAGCGCCGGTACGCATGCCGTCAGGGGAGACGCAGCGACGCCCAGGATGCAGATAGCGGCGTCAGAACACGAACTCGACCTCTCGACGCACCGTGCGACGCCTCTCGACGCACCGGACCAACCTGACGTTGTGTTCGGAATGGAGCAGCGTCATCTCAACGCCGCGCGCGCACAGTTCCCCGATCTCGACGCATCCCATATCCGGCTCCTTGACCACCCGAATGCCATCGTCGATCCTTACGGCCTGGACATGCGCAGCTACCGGACCACCGCTAGGCACATCGAAAGCGCTCTAACAGCGCTCGATCTCGCATCGTTCAGATGAGACCGTCGTAGTCCGGGTTCAAGGCGAGCACTTCTCCGGATGTTCCGAGTACTCCGCCCATCGCACCGATCACGCGCCCCCTCGTCGCGCTCGTTGTGAACGCGAGCACGGTCGGCCCCGCCCCGGACCAGCACGCATGGGCCGCCCCGGCCCTCCGCGCAGCGTCTATCAGCTCTCCGGTGACAGGCGATAGCGGCGCTCGCGGCGCTTCGTGAACTTCGTCGCCTCCGGCCTGGCCCAATGACTCGACATCTCCCTCAGCCAATCCGGAGAGGAGAAATGTCAACCGCGCCAATGTGCGTGCGACAACATCGAGCTGCACAGTCTCAGGCAGCGACTGCCTGGCAACGACTGTCTTCAGATTGGCGTTCGGTATCCCTACAACGACGAGCAAGGACTCGTGAAGCTGCAACTGCTTGACACCGGTCGCGGACGCGGCGACCAGGCCCCCATACACCGTGGCCGCAGCGTTGTCCGGGTGACCTTCAAGTTCCGTCACGATCTCGTACACCCTCTCCCTCCCGCCATCGGCGCTTACCGCCTTCATCGCCGCGCCGGCAACACTTGCTGCAACTGCGCTCGAGGAGCCGAGGCCCCGCGCTCGGGGAATCTCGTTGTGGAGCGTCACGTGAACCGGCTCGCCGATCGACATTTCGACCGCTCGGTAGATCATGTCCGTGGGGTCGAGCCTGGTGGTCGAAGCCCGCTCTGTGAGGGTCATCGCGTCGCTCGGTTCCGCTGTTGCCGTGCATCGAAGCGAGAGAGCGAGAGCGAGGGTGTCAAACCCTGGTCCGAGATTGCCTGACGATGCAGGCGCTGACGCTTCACCGATCATCGGAGCACCGACGAGATCGCGGCGAGAAGGATCAACAATTCGGATTCAGAGGCCATAAATTAGGAGTCTACCGGGCAAGGAGACAGGTGGCAGATTTCGGATGGCGGACTCTGGCGTCTGGCAACGGCGGTAGCATCGGGAGAGAATGCGAGGAGCAGAATGGTGGCGGTCATCGAAACTGTCGGACTGACGAAGTTCTACGGCGATGCGCCCGGGATCATCGACCTCGATCTCGAGGTCAGAGAGGGCGAGATCTTCGGCTTCCTGGGACCGAATGGTGCAGGAAAATCAACGACGATCCGCACGCTTCTCAACTTTCTCCTCCCAACCCGCGGTTCGGGGACCATCTTCGGCCTTGACATCCACAGAGACACCGTCGCGATCAAGCGCAGAACGGGGTACCTACCCGGCGACCTCTCCCTGTACGACCGGATGACCGCCCGCGAGTTCCTGCTGTACTTCGCAAACCTCCGCAAGGTCGACACTCGAACCCACGTCAGGGAGCTCGCGGACCGGTTCCAGCTTGACCTCGACCGTCCGATAAAGAATCTCTCGACGGGAAACCGCCAGAAGGTCGGCCTTGTCAATGCTCTGATGCACGAGCCTGAGCTCTTGATCCTCGACGAACCGACGTCGGGGCTCGACCCCCTGATGCGCCAGGAATTCCTGGATCTGCTCGAAGAAGTTCGAGAAGAAGGCAGGACCGTCTTTCTCTCCTCGCACATTCTTCCCGAGGTGGAGCGAGTAGCGGACCGAGTCGGCATCGTACGCGATCAGCACCTCGTGACCGTCGATTCTGTCGAAGCTTTCAAGGGTCTCGCCAACGCGACCGTCACGATCAGATTCGCTTCCATTCCAGACCCTCGATCCTTCGCTGCTCTCGAGTCGGTAATCGGAGTCGACCCCCGCAACGGAGGAGACACGCTCGTCCTCACCATCGACGGAACCATTGACGAAGTGATCAAGATGGCTGCCGAGCAAGAGGTGTTGTCGATCTCGACCAGGTCAGGTGAGCTCGAGGAAGTGTTCCTCTCCTACTACACGGACGCCGATGCTCAGTAACGCCTTCACAAAGACCATCAGAGACAACCTGCGTGCAACGATCGCGTGGACGGCAGGCGCAGCGGTCCTGTCCCTTTGGCTTGCCTCGATGTACCCCTACATTCGGGATTCCGAGGAGATGAAGAAACTCCTTGAGCAGATACCGCCCGAAGTCATGGCCGCCTTCGGAATGGATCCGGCCACGTTCCTCACAGGCGCCGGCTATCTGTCTGGGCAGTTGTATTCCTTCATCGGGCCGATCATCATGATCGGATTCGCCGTTTCTCTCGGTGCGGCGATCACCGCGACAGAGGAGAAAAACGGCACGCTCGACATGCTGCTTTCAGCGCCGATCTCCAGAACGCATGTCGTCCTGTCAAGATTCGCCGCTGTCGCCCTTCTTGCGGCCTTCGTGCCGGCAGCCATGGCTGTAGTCCTCCTCGTCGGAAACGGCCCGTTCGGGCTGCGGCTCTCCGTCCAGGGGATCCTCGCGGTGAACGTCGGGCTCTGGCTCCTCGGCATGGTGTACGCGAGCATCGCCGCCGCGACCGGATCACTCACCGGCCAACCCGGAACCGCTCGGGGAGTCGCACTCTCTGCCGCTGTCCTGGCATGGTTTGTCAGCGTGTTCGCTCCATTCTTCGGGTGGCTCGATCTGCCGTCGAAGGGGAGCCCCTTCACGTGGTACATCGACGAGAACCCGATGCTCGAACTCTGGTCGACCGGCTTGGGGTGGCTCGTCATCTCGTCGGGCGCCCTCGGCGCGGCCGCGGTGTGGCTTTTTGCAAGAAGGGATATCGCGACCGAACTCTCCGTCTTTCCCGAGACGCGCCTCACCCCGAGGCGGTCGCGACACGTCCTGCCTAGATCTGTGTGGCTTCTCGGGTCAGTGGCAGGCAAGACCGTTTGGGACAGACGCAGGACGATTTTCATGTGGGCGGCGGGTATCGCCTCCCCACTGCTCATCACGTTCTCCGCCTGGCCTGCGCTGTCTGCGAACGCCGCGGCGATGGCTGCCATGATCGGCGCCATGCCGAGTGAGATATTCGCCGTCTTCGGGATGACAGACCCCGAGGCGTTGGCAACGCCTGCAGGATTCATCTCCTCGAGGGCCTATGTGAACATCGGCCCACTGATCATGATCATCTTCTGTGTCGGAGGGGTCTCAACTCTGGTCGCGAAGGAGGAGCAGGCGGGCACGCTGGACATGCTCCTATCGAATCCCATGCATCGGAGATCCGTTCTCGGAGCGAAGGTGGCCACCCTCGGCGGCCTCGCAGTCCTCATCGCGGCCTTCTTGACGGCGGTCGCGTTCGTCGGAAACGAGATCTGGGACACGGAGCTGGAGCCGATGCACATCATCGGCGCGAACGTCGGCCTCATGCTCCTTGGAGTCTTCTTCGGCGGCATGTCGCTGGCTCTGTGGTCGTTCCTCGGGTCGGGTGGCGCCGCGGTCGGTATCACCTCGGCTGTGGCTGTCGGCACGTATTTCCTCAACGGTCTCGCGACCATTGTCGATCCCATCGCTCCCCTGCGGATCCTGTCACCGTTCTTCTGGTATCTCGGCGACACTGCTCCCCTGGCGAAGGGACCACAACCCGCGTATCTGCTTCTCCTGCTTGGCGGAGTGGCAGGTAGCGCCATCGCGGCATGGCGATTCAACACACGAGACCTGGCGGTCTGACGAGAGACGACGACTTCACTGTCAACAGAAGACTGTCAAGGGTGAACTGACTGAATCACCAGCGAATAGGTCTCAGGCATGTCAACAATGAAAGGACACTCGTCAAGCCCGACGCACGACATACCGCACGCGACCCGCGAGCAGGCGGCCAGATCTTCGATGGGCGCACGATAGCTGCCGGCCAGTCTGCCCTTTTCCACGAGCACGGTGACCATTCCCGCGAGCGCCGATTCCGAGACTCCGACGTTCGCTGCTAACTCCGAAGACCGAATCGGTCCCCTCGATTCGCCAAGCTCAGCGAGTATCCGATCAAGGATCGTCATCCGAGGCCAAACATCAGTCCGCCCTGGAACACTGCGACGGCCATCAGCCACGCGACAAGGGATTGGCCGATGATGCTGACCCACATCCAGCGGGCGCCGATCTCGTGCCTGATCGCTCCAACAGCAGCCATGCACGGCGTATAGAGGAGGATGAAGACCATGAATGCGAGCGCCGCCAGCCGACCGTGCTGATTGCTGCTCTCGTCGAACCCGATTCGGATGGATGACATGAGCGCAGAAGACTCGCCTGCCTCTTCCCCGTCGAGCAGGTCGATTCCGATCAGTGCGGGTATGGCCCTCGCTGCGACGACAACCGCATCAACGAATCCGGTGGCCACATCACTGACTGACTCAACAACGGAGGGAGCGACTCGTTCGGAGTCGGGCTCGTCGACCCCGTACACCTGAGACATCGTGCCGATCACGACCTCCTTTGC
>JASJYA010000062.1 GCA_030125685.1 Actinomycetota bacterium | reverse complement strand
TTTCTATTTGAACGGGCCTTGGTTCCACACCAACCAGTGCACACGAGGTCACTGATGAATACATGCTCACAACGTACGGCCTCGCTGTGACAGAAATCAGATGTCGGAGTCTGGGGACTGGGTCTGGCGAAGTGCTCAGAAGCCTTTGAACTGCGGGTCGCGTTTCTCCCTGAAGGCCGCAGCGCCCTCAACCAGATCCTCGGAACCGAGGAGGATGGCCTGGGCTTGTTCTTCGAAGGAGAGTGCTTGTTCGAACGTCATCGAGGATGAGCGATCCATTGCTCGCTTGATGACGGCCTGTGCGAGCGGGGCGCCCCTCGCGAGTGACGATGCGAGTTCGTTGGTCCGCGCAACGAGGCGACCGGGAGGCACGACCTCGGACACGAGACCGATCTCGAGGGCCTCCGCCGCGTCGAAGAATCTGCCTGTGAGCGCCAGCTCCCGTGCACGGGCAAGGCCCACGAGACGCGGCAGTAGCCAGGTCCCACCGAAGTCCACCGTCAGCCCCCGCTTGACGAAGACCTCCGAAAATCTCGATCGATCCGATGCGATCACGATGTCACAGCCGATCGCAAGATTCATGCCCGCCCCGACCGCCACTCCATCCACCGCGGCGATCGTCGGTTTCGAGAGGCGGTGCAGAGCAATCGCGGCAGAGTTCGTCCGTCGCATCCTGGCTGCGTTGTCGGCGGCGCTCTGGCTAGCGGATGTACGCTTGGCCATGTCCGCCCCTGAGCAGAAGTCGTCGTCTGCGCCCCTGATGACCAACACTCTCTGCGCCGACGCCTCGAACCCACTGAATGCGTCGGTGAGTTCTTTCCAGCCAGTCGGAGGGACCGCGTTCTTCCGCCCAGGGTTGGACATCGTCAAGGTTCTGATCGGGCCGTCGTCGCGGATCGTGATGAAGTCGGGCATGCCAGTCCAGATTACAGACGCCGGATTCCAGACGCCAGATTGCGGAACCTGAGTTCTGGTGTCTGCTCTCTGGAATCTTGTATCTGGCCTACTCTTGTTCCCATGACTGCGCCGACTCGCAAGACCGCGACCGAATCAACCGAATTCCTCGGTGATCTCGACGATGACATAGTTCATCCAATTCAGCCGTACCAGGCGCGCAAGAGCTATGTCTGTCCCGGATGCGACACCACTATTGAAGCCGGTGTAGGACATCTCGTCGTCATTCCGACACCGGCGCCGGACCTGAGACGCCACTGGCACAGAGGGTGCTGGCACAAGGAGAGGCGCCGCAGGCGTAACCACCGCCGAGGCAATCGCTGATCAGGCGATCCCGCGTAGCCATCTGATTTCCACGCCGTTCCGCCGAAGCGTCACCGCGATCGCATCGATCTCGACAATCGGGACACGCCACCCGGCGGCAGCGCGGCGAACCCTGTGCATCTTGACATCGTCGAAGGCTTCGAGCGGGTCATCATCATTACTCGATGTCTTCACCTCGACAGCGACGAACTCACCGTCTCGTTCGTAGATGATGTCGATCTCGTCACGATCTACAAAGACGTTCCTTTCGACGATTCGGAGACCCCGCTCGTGGAGGAACCGAACCGCGATGGTCTCGCCGATCGCTCCGACCTGTTTCGATTTCTCCGAGTTCACACCTTGAACGTATCTCGCGTATATGACAGAGTGACGCCTACAAGCCTGCCCATCGGCTCGTAGGCCAGATGATCACGAACGCCTTGCCGACGACCTGGTCGATGGGGATCGGGCCGAAGAATCTTGAATCCTGGCTCGCCTGCCGGTTATCTCCCATCATGAACAGGGATCCCGGGGGAACCTCGACAGGACCGAAGGAACGGATCGGCGTCTCGGGTTCCCTCACATAAGGCTCGACCAGCCTGACACCATTGACGAACACTCCCCCCTCCCTCCCCTCGACGACGTCGCCCGGCAATCCTATGACGCGCTTTATGAACTCGGACTGCGGCGTGACGAGCCCGATCGACTCCTTGAGATTCCTGACAGCTCGCTCGAGGGCGTCTTCATCAGGCTGCTCGAAACCCGGTCTCGGGTCGTCAAAAACGATGATGTCGCCGCGACCGATATCGGATATCTCGTAGGAGATTTTGCTCACGAGGACTCTGTCGAAGACCTGAAGTGTGTCCTCCATCGACGATGAAGGGATCCAGAAGGCCTGAAACAGAAAGGTCTTTATCAGAACAGCGATGAGCAAAGCTGCGACGATAAGGAGCGGAAATTCGAGCCAGAACGGAAGCTGTTTCTTCTGCTTCACATCAGGCTCGACCGGATCTTGGCCCTCGGGCACGGCGGGAGCTTCGTCGAGGCCTGGTGGAATCACGTTCAAACCTTACCTGTGGCTCTCATGAAGCGTGACCACGAACCTCAACATGAACTTCACATTGGCCTCGGATCGGGGACCGGCACGCTGCGCTAGTGCCGCTTCTCCTTGATGCGGGTGGCTTTCCCTGACCGATTGCGGAGGTAGTACAGCTTTGCCCTCCGAACGTCCCCTCTTCGCGTCACCTCTATCTGTTGGACGATCGGTGAGTGGAGCGGAAAAATGCGTTCAACACCGACGCCGAAGCTGATCTTCCTCACGGTAAAGGTTGCACGCGCACCGCTCCTGCCCTTGCGGGCTATAACGACGCCCTCGTATAGCTGGATGCGTTCGCGACCACCCTCGATGACTCGTACGTGTACACGCACGGTGTCACCCGGGCCGAACTCTGGGATGTCATCGCGCAGTTGCGCGGCCTCGATCTGTTCGATCACGTTCACGGGATCCTCCGAACAAAGAAAAATGAGGTCGTTGAGGATGGGATTCTACACGCACCCCGAACCTACCGGCCTCTCATCGTCGTCGAGCAGATCGGGCCGGCGCTGCGCAGTGCGCTCCCTGCGCTGTCTCTCTCTCCACTCAGCAATCCTCCCGTGATCCCCGGACAACAACACCTCGGGCGCCTTCCAGCCGCGAAAGTCCGCGGGCCTCGTGTACTGGGGTTCTTCCAACAGATTGCCGCGGAAACTCTCTGACTCGATCGACGAAGGGTTCCCGACCACGCCCGGCAGGAGCCTCGCAACGCCTTCGATCACCACCGATGCCGCCACCTCTCCTCCGAGCAACACATAGTCTCCCAGGGAGACTTCTTCATCGATGAAGTGGTCCGCGATTCGCTCGTCGACTCCCTCGTAGCGGCCGCACACGAGCGTTAGATGATCCATTTCGGCGAAGCGGTCGAGCGTACTCTGGGTGAGAGGCGCCCCCGCAGGTGTGAACAACACCCGATGAGTTCCCTCGAGAGGTTCGAGGATCCTCGCGAGCGGTTCAGGCATCATCACCATCCCCGGTCCACCACCGAACGGGGCGTCGTCCACCTGGCGGTGCACACCGTTGGCGTGATCCCTCGGATCGTGGAAATCGACTTCCAAACGACCGTCGGCGATCGCCCTCCCGACAAGCGACACGCCAAGCGGCGAATCGAAGTACTCGGGGAACACGGTGACGACGCTGATCCTCATCTCTCGCCGTTACGATTTCTCGACACGGAATGCAGACACGACCATGTCTGCCGTGTATCGCGCTATTTCGCTGACCTCGGAACCAGGATCGGACGCGTCCATCACCGCCTGTCCACCGGTCATGATCATCTGTTCCATCATCCGGCCGGCGAGCCTCGGCGGAATCTTGCGGAACATCCCTGCTTGCACACCTTCGCGATACGTCGAAGCGAACGCCATGGAGAGACCCGTGTGGGCTTCTGAGATCTGCTCCTGTGCTCCCGGCGAGAGATGGGGCACCTCAGTGTGGAGAATGAGACCGACGTGGTCCGTGCCTACAAATTCCACCATGCTCCTGGCCAAGGCCAGGAGACGATCGTCCGGAGGGAGAGAGTCGTCGATGGAGTCAACGATCTCTGCGACAAGCGGCGGAAGATCCCTGCGCACCATTTGCACGAGCAGGTCTTCCTTCGACGTGAAGTGCTCGTAGAAGGTCGTCCGACCGATCCCCACGATTGCTGTGAGGTCTGCGTGGGACATCTCGACATAGCCGATCTTCCCGATGAGGTCCCGCGCTGCATCGAAAAGCTCGTCTCGAATACTGCTGCTGTCAGCCTTGGATTCCATCGAGAGCCAGGGTACCCGCGTATCGGGGCTCGACCGACGCCTTCCCTAACTTCAATGCATCCCGCAGGCGGTTACTCGGGACGCGACGAGCTGGCGTACCTACTGGGAAGTTCAGAGGCGACCGTCGATGGTGAGCGCAAGACCGTTAGATTCCTCGTCAGCAACTTCCACGCGCACCAGAGAGGAAACTCATGGCGGAGCCACAAGTCATACCCGTTGCCAAAGGCGACGGTATCGGTCCGGAGATAATGGACGCATCACTCCACGTCATAATGGAGGCTGGTGCTTCCATTAAACCCCTGTTTGTCGAAATCGGTGAGAAAGCATATCTCGCCGGCAACACCGCAGGGATCTCAGATGAAACATGGGAGATTCTAAGAGCGCACAAGACTTTCTACAAGGCGCCCATCACCACTCCGCAGGGAGGCGGGTTTAAGAGCCTGAACGTCACCGTGCGCAAGTCGCTCAGCTTGTACGCGAATGTCCGGCCTGCGGTCGGGTACCACCCATTCGTTCCGATCAAGCATCCAGGCATGGACGTGGTCGTTATTCGTGAGAACGAAGAGGATCTGTACGGAGGCATCGAGC
Source organism: Actinomycetota bacterium (assembly GCA_030125685.1). Classification (GTDB taxonomy): domain Bacteria; phylum Actinomycetota; class Acidimicrobiia; order Spongiisociales; family UBA5794; genus B3-G11. The sequence continues at coordinate 4,613 of JASJYA010000062.1, read as the reverse complement.
ATCAGCAGACTCCTGAGGTCGTCCAGACCCTCAAGCTGATCTCCAGGCCGGGGAGCGAGCGAATCGTCCGATACGCCTTCGAATATGCCCGGATCTACGGTCGCAAGCACGTCACCTGCATGACCAAAGACAACATCATGAAACTCAGCGACGGGCTGTTCCGCAAGGTATTCGAGGAGATCGCCCCGGAATATCCTGAGATCGAGAGCGACCACTGGATCATTGACATCGGCACGGCGAAGCTCGCTGACTCTCCTACGGATTTCGATGTCGTTGTCACCTTGAACCTGTACGGGGACATCATCTCAGACATGCTCGGCCAGATCTCCGGATCGGTCGGGCTTGCACCGGCCGCCAACATAGGCGACGACTACGCCATGTTCGAAGCCATCCACGGCTCGGCGCCGCGACATGCAGGCAAGGGGATCGTCAACCCGTCCGGCCTGCTTCTTTCGGGTGTGATGATGCTCGTCCATCTGGGTCAACAGGACGTTGCTGAGCGTGTCCACAACGCCTGGCTCAAAACGATCGAGGATCGCATCTTCACCTACGACCTTGTCCGCAAGGCCAAGACCGAAGGCATGACTGAATACACAGAGGTGGGGACCAAGGAATTCGCCGACGCTGTCGTCGCCCGTCTGGGACAGCAGCCGGAGCATCTCACCGCAGCGAGTTACGACAAGTCCATGGGTTCAATTCCGCGACCCGTACTGACCGACGTCAGAGACGCAGAGATGCAGCTTGACGGCGTGGATGTCTTCATCGGCGAAGGCAAGCTCTCCGCCGACGAACTCGGCCAACAGCTCGAACGCGTCGCGGGGCCCGAGTTCAACCTTGTCATCGTCACCAATCGGGGCCAGAAGGTCTATCCAGGGGGATTCCCTGAGACCTTCTGCACCGACCACTGGCGGAGCCGTTTCCAGGTGCCGGACGGAGCCACCCCACCCACGCATGGTGACATACGGAAGCTGCTGGAGCGGATCGAGGCGGCTGGTCTCGAGTGGATCAAGCTCGAAAACCTGTACCTGATAGATGGCGAACGGGCCTACTCACTCGGGCAGGGTCAGTAACAGCCGCCCATCTGGAACGCAATCCCGTTGACCGTTGACACTCCGCTGCCGGAGATGCCCACTCGTCTACACAATCGTCAGCCCTGACTCGATTCGCTCGTATGTGGTGGTGCGACGCACGGGGTTGCGGTCGAGGTCCGAGATGAGGTTGCGGAAGTCCGCCGGTGTCGCCTCCGTGCCGTGGGACGCACCTGCGGCACGCGAGATGGACTCGTCCATCAACGTGCCGCCTACGTCGTTGCAGCCAGATCGCAGAAGCGCCTCAGCGCCGTCGAGTCCTAGTTTGACCCACGAAGCCTGGATATTGTCGATGAGGCCGATGAGAGCGATCCGGGAAACGGCGTGCATCAGGATGACCTCGTCCCATGTCGGTCCTGGCCGCGCTCGTCCCTGCAACCAGATCGGGGAACCCATGTGCACAAAGGGCAGGGGCACGAATTCGGTGAACCCGCCGGTCTGTCGCTGAATCTGTCTGATGACCTCAATGTGGTTCGCCCACGACCGCGGCCCGTCGACGTGGCCGAACATGATCGTCGAGGTTGTCCGCAACCCTATGTCGTGGGCGGTGAGCATGACCTCGGACCACTGGCTGGTACGAACCTTGTCCGGACAGAGCGTCAGCCGAACATCGTCGTCGAGGATCTCGGCTGCGGTTCCAGGCAGCGTTCCGAGACCGGCTTCTTTCAGCTCACCGAGCAACGCTCGAATGGTCACTCCCGATGTCTCTGCGCCCTGCCAGATCTCGAGTGGCGTAAAACCGTGGATGTGCATGCCGGGTACCCGTGCTCTGATCGCCTCGACCACATCGACGTAGAACTTCCCTGTGAAGTCAGGGTGGATTCCGCCCTGGAGACACACCTCGGTCGCACCTCTCTCCCAAGCCTCCTGAGAACGCTCGACGATCTCGTCGATAGACATCAGATACGGCTTGCCGCGAAGGTTGAGGGAGCGGGGCCCTTTGGAGAAGGCGCAGAACCCGCACTTGAAGTAACACTGGTTCGTGTAGTTGATGTTGCGGTTGACGACGAACGTGACGTCGTCGCCGACGATATCCCTCCGAAGGGTGTCTGCGACATCAGCGATCGCTTCGACATCCGCTCCGTGGGCTCGGAACAGGATCTCAATGTCGTCCCGCGTCGGTGCTTGACCAGCGAGCGCGGCCGCAAGGATCTCTGCGATTTCGTGTGAGGCGTCTTCGACCGTGGCGCGCTCCGCGACTCTCCACGCCTCGTCGGGCCAACCGGCCGAGATCCGTGTCTCGGCTTCCGGCGTAGCCACGTCCCTTCCTGGCGCCCAATCGTCTCGCGGCCTCGCTCTTCCACAGCCGTCGATCTGATTCAGGTACGCTGAGAACGCGCCTGGCTCAAGCACCTGGGACGCTTCGTCGTACTCGATACCCGGAGGGAACGCAGTGCGCTCGACGAGTTGCCCGAAAGCCAGGGCGTCTCGCAACTCGCCGATCCGCTCGGTGTCCCAGTCACGGAGCAGGAGATCGGTGGCGCCGTCTGACACCGCAACGAGCGCGTCTTCCACGGTGTCAACGAATGTTGAGACCGAGCATTCAAGGCCCGGTAGGGCTACCAGTGCAGCTGCATCACGAACCTGGGACCGAGGCGCCCTGAGAAACGCAGCACGCGTGAACGCCACTGCGTCGTGTACGTCTATTGAGGCGCCTGCATAGACGACGGTGATCCGCCAACCTGGAACGGCGCCCCTCCTGAGCGATTTGATGTCTGATGCCTCAAGCACGTACGCCGGCGCGCGCACGCCCTCGTTGCCGCTGGCAAGGAGCAGTCCGCCCTTCTCTGCCTCGGCAACGTCGGCGATCGTCGGGGCGAGCACCTCTGCCACAAGAGTGCCCTCGCGCCGGCGCGTCGAAGCCCAGATCTCGCTGACTTCTTCGGCTGGCCGGATCTGCAGAAACGTGACCGTGCTCATGGTGTTGGGGCTGGTTGGGGGATCGCAGCGTAGCCGTCCGGCGTTGCCCGATTGACGGCGGCTGAGAGAAGGACCGGATCGATCCACTCGTCGGTGAGGAACTCCGGGTAGACAGGGAGGCGGGGTCGCAGCTCGAACCCGTGTGACGCGGTGACGTGTTCGAGCGTGTCGAGGTGCGGCCAGGGCGCCTCTGGATTGACCCAGTCGATCGTGACCGGGCTGACGCCCCCCCAGTCGTTGATGCCTGCGTTGAGATACACGGAGAAGTCTTCCGTCAGATTCGGAGGTACCTGAATGTTCGCCTCGGCGCCGAGAATCCAGCGCGCAGCGGCGACGACGCGGACAAAGTATGGAATCTCAGGTTCAGGTGAGAGTCGCATGCGGGTGTTCGCCTTCGCCCGGAAGTTCTGGATGATGAACTCCTGGATGTGGCCATGCTCTCTCTGAAGGTCGGCCAAGGCGAAGAGGCTGTCGACGACTTCGCGGGGGGTCTCCCCGATCCCGACAAGGATCCCGGACGTGAAGGGAACCTTCTGCCTCCCTGCGGACCGGATCGTCGCGACCCGAACCGCGGGAACCTTGTCAGGGCAGTTGTGATGGGGCATCCCCGGTTCAGTGAGTCGATCAGAGATGTTTTCGAGCATGAGCCCCATCGACACGTTCGTTGGGCGAAGCATCGCGATGTCGTCGTCGTCCATGATCCCCGGGTTCGCATGGGGGAAGAGCCGGGTCTCTTCGCGGATCAGCTCAGCCATCTCTGCGACGTACTCGAGCGTGGTCGCGCAGTCATGCTCGTCAAGGAACTCCCGTGCCTGGGGCCACTTCTCCTCCGGCTTGTCTCCGAGGGTGAGCAGCGCCTCGGTACACTCCTGCTCATCGCCCGCCTGCGCGATTGCGAGCACATCGTCAGGAGTCAGGTACTCACCGCCTCCCCCCGGAGGCTTCACGAACGTGCAGTACGTGCACGTATCCCGACAAAGGGTGGTGATTGGTATGAACACTTTGCGCGAGTAGGTGACGGTCCGCCCGTGTCCCTCGTCTCGCAGCAGGCTCGCCTCAGCAAGCAGCGGCCCGGCTAGTTGACCGCCTGTAAGGAACGCAACGGCGAGATCAGGGTTAGGGGATGGGAGGGGCATTGCGGGACGGTATCACGCCGGTGACGCGTCAGGAACGGTGTCGTCGTCTTCCGTCTCAATCTCGCTCGGCAGGCCAACGGCGTCTGGGATGTCGCGTTCGAGATGGCGGATCGGCCCGACGAGCCACGCGCACCCCGACACGCTGACGACCAAGATTCCGACAACGACAAAGAACAAACCATAAGCGTGCGTGACTCCGCTCCCGAAAACGCCCTGGAGCCAGAGTCCTGGAGTCGAGGATCCGGTCATGAGGGGAACGAAGACACGGTCGACGAGGGGCCCGACTGCAAGGAGGCTGAGCGGCACCGCCGCCTGCGACACCGCCATACGCACTGCGAACACCCGACCCTGGACATCCGGTTCCACCTTCGCCATCCAGATCGCCTGGCTGAAGGCGCCGACGAGCGGAAGCATAAACATCGCGACCCAGAAGGAGACCACGATGAGCCCCAGGCGCGTCGACGTTCCG
>JASJYA010000061.1 GCA_030125685.1 Actinomycetota bacterium | reverse complement strand
CCAGACACCAGAGAAGATCTGAAAACTGAGAGCTGAGAGCTGACGGACGAAGCCATGGACCCATCCCGGGCTGCTGAGGGAGGGGAAGTACGGTTCTTCTGCGTCTCTCTCCCACGCCGTGGGAGAGATGGCTGAGCGCAGCGAAGTCAGAGAAGGTGCTTGGAGAGCAATCTCAGGGTTCGGTCCCGCGGAACCAGTCGATTGTGTCTGAGATTCCTTCGGGAAGCGGCGTCCAGGCCTCCCAGCCCAGATGCTCCTGGGCAGCACGGGCGTCGAGGCACGACCTGAGCTGTTCGCCTCGCTTGGCGGCAGCCATGGTCGGAGCGATATCCACGCCGGTCGCCTCCACGACATACTCATAGAGCCTCAAGATGGAAGTCTCAACACCGGTACCGATATTGAGATAACGGGAGCCGCCGATCCGTGCCGCTCGAACCAGGGCATCGGCCACATCTTCAACGAACACGAAGTCGCGAGTCTGGTTTCCGTCACCGAAAATTGTCGGCCTCCTCCCCGCGATCAGGTCGCCGATGAAGATCGCGACGACACCGGCCTCACCGTGAGGATCCTGCCTCGGCCCGTACACATTCGCGAACCCGAGCGATACAAAGTCAAGGTCGTAGGTGTCCTTGTAGTACCGAAAGTACTCCTCGACGACGTACTTGGACACGCCGTACGGTGATGCAGGCTTCCGCTCCTGGGATTCAGGTGTGGGGATGTTGAACGTGTCGCCGAACGTCGCGCCACCGGAGCTTGAGAACACGAAACGCTCCGCATTCCCGTGACGCGCAGCCTCAAGCAGGTTGATCGTTCCAAGCACATTGATTTTCGCGTCGTGCACCGGATCTGCGACCGAATGGCGCACATCGATCTGGGCCGCGAGATGGAACACCGTGTCAGGCTGGAATGCACGAACCAGGTCTACGACCTCAGGGGAAGACACGTCGATCTGGTGTGCGACCACCGAGCCGCGCTGCCTGGCGTCCTTGAGGTTCGCAAGGGAACCGGAGCTGAGATCGTCGATGACGAACACCTCGTGACCGTCGTCGACGAGTCGATCAACAAGATTCGATCCGATGAACCCGGCCCCTCCCGTGACTACTGACTTCGGCACGTCAAACCCTCGGAGGGAGCTCGGCTGAGAAAAATTCGATGACGCGATCAAACGTGTCTGTGGCGATGTCGTCGTCGAACCCCTCAGCCCCATCATCCCAGAAGCCCGCGGCAGCGTCGGAATGGATCACGAACGTCGTCTGCGGCAGAGCGTCCTTCGCCCCGACAGACATCTCGACGTCGGTAGAGTCGTCCGCACGGGAGCCGACCCAGAGTCCGACTATGCCTGCGACCGAGAGGGCGTCGACGACAGCCTCATCGAGTGTTCCAGCCACCGAGGCGAACGCTACGGCGCGTCCGTCTCGAGCCGCGAGAGTCGAAGCGTCGTGGATGCCCGCCCCGAAGGCCAACACGCCAAAGCCGAACTGTGCATTCGACCACGAACCGGCCGGATCGGAGATGAAAGCCGCGACCTGTGACGCCGCGACGGCATTGGCTCCATGGTTCTCGGTCATGTGCGGCGCTACGGCGGCGATGCCGTGGCGAGCAAGGACACGGCAGAGATTCTTTACAGACGACAGCGGTACAGGCTCAGGCCCAAACAGGAGGACAGTCGGCCACTCGCCTTCTCCATCGGGTCTCGCGAGATAGCTGCCGAGGTTCGAGGCACCCGCGGGGATGCTCGTCGATCCATAAATGATCTCGATGACACCTTCACCCGTTTGTACCGCCACGCCTACCTCTCGTCGTCTCGGAGCAGGCTAGCGGCCATCGAGCTCGTTCCCATCAAGCGTGTGCACCTCTCCTGCCCGCAGCTCGATCAGCTCTCCATCTCTCTCAACGACGAGGGCGCCATCGGGTGCAATCGCCACAGCTCGCCCAGCGCCCTCGCCCCATGTGACGTCTCGGCCGAGGGTGACCGACGCGGTCTCGTACTGCTCGCGAGGCCACTTCGAGCTGCCTGCCTGAACAGAGGCGATGAACTCCCCAACCCACGCCTCAGCGAGTGAGAACGCGATCGTGTCCCCCGGATCGGAGATGACGAGGCCTCGTGCACCGGCCATCGGGGTCTTCCACCAGAGGTTGAGCCCGCACCCGACGGTGATGTCGTCGTTACTCATCTCTACAAGGATGCCGCCGACCTTTGCTCCGTCCACCATGAGATCATTCGGCCAGCGCAACCCGATCTCAACGCCGAGATGCGTCTGCACGGCACCCCGTACCGCCACGGCTGTGACGAGGGGGAGAAGCGTTCGATCCGCAATTTCCCACTCTGAGACGAAGCTGAATGAAGCGAACATGGCGCGGTCGGGGGACGTCCACTCCCTGCCCTGCCTGCCGCGCCCTTCAATCTGTTCGTCGGCGACCACGAGCGTTGGATTCCTGGTCGCAGCGAGCCTCTGGCGCGCCTCGTCCTGGGTGCTCCCCACGGAGGCAAGGCGTACAATGTCGTATGGTGTAGCCATATCACCCTCGTATGAGTCGAACAATCGCCTGGGCATTCGCACCTCGGCGCTGGCGCCTGGTCGCAGGCAAGCCTACTGGGAGGACCGGTGAGCACAGAAAAAAGCATCGAGAAGCTCCGCGAGCTGCGCGAGCGCTCCCTTGCGCCTGACGATCGGCGCGCCCTCGAGAGACAGCACGACGCAGGAAAGCTCACCGCCAGGGAACGCATCGAGCTACTGCTCGACAAGGGATCGTTCCAGGAGATAGATCCGTTCGTGCAGCACCAAGCTACGGGCTTCGGGATCGAGGACAGGCGACCGTACGGCGACGCCGTCGTCACCGGATGGGGAACCGTTGACGGACGCAACATGTTCGTGTTCGCTGAGGATTTCACGAGATTCGGCGGCTCGCTCGGCGAAGTCGTCGCCGACAAGATCTGCAAGGTTCTGGACCTCGCCATGGACACCGGCACACCCATTATCGGCCTCAAGGACTCCGGCGGCGCTCGCATCCAGGAGGGTGTCGTGTCTCTTCACGGATACGGAAGGATCTTCGAGCGGAACGTGCGGGCCTCAGGCGTGATCCCCCAGATCTCGGTCATCATGGGCCCGTGCGCGGGCGGTGCCGTGTACTCCCCCGTGCTCACCGACTTCATCTACCAGGTGGAGGGAACCTCACACCTGTTCATCACCGGCCCGGACGTCATCAAGACCGTCACGGGGGAAGATGTCTCAATGGACGATCTTGGAGGTGCTCACGCCCACGCTTCGAAATCAGGCGTCACCCATTTCGTCGCGGCCGACGACAGGGCGGCGCTCGACGAGGTGAGATATCTGCTGTCATTCCTCCCGCAGAACAACATGGAGGTGCCTCCGTTCTTCACCCCTCTGGACTCGTCCGACCGGATGGAGGAAGCGCTCACGACGATCGTCCCCGACTCTTCGAACCAGCCGTACGACGTCATCGACGTCATCGAGGACATCGTCGACGACGGCGAGTTCTACGAGGTACACGCACACTGGGCCGGCAACATCGTGATTGGGCTCGCGCGCCTCGACGGCTACAGCGTCGGGATCGTCGCAAACCAGCCCGCCGTTACTGCAGGCACGCTCGACATCAACGCCTCGACGAAGGCGGCGAGGTTCGTCCGTTTCTGCGATTCGTTCAACATCCCGCTCGTGACCTTCGTCGACGTTCCCGGTTTCCTGCCCGGAGTCGACCAGGAACACGACGGCATCATCCGCCACGGCGCGAAGCTGCTCTACGCGTTCTCAGAAGCGACCGTCCCTCGCATCACCGTGATCATGCGAAAGGCGTACGGCGGGGCGTTCCTGGTCATGAATGCGCGAGCGATCGGGGCCGACGTCGTGTTCGCGTGGCCCACCGCCCAGATCGCCGTCATGGGCGCTTCCGGGGCGGTCAACGTGATCCACCGTCGAGAGATCGCAGCGGCAGATGACCCTGAAGCGTTGCGCGCGGAGCTGGTCGCTGATTACGAGGAGAAGTTCAACAACCCGTACATCGCAGCCGAGAACGGGCTGGTCGACGACGTGATCGAGCCACGCGAGACCCGCCCCCGCATCATCCGAGCGCTGGACATGCTGCGGGACAAACGCAGGACCGTGCCGACCAGGAAGCACGGGAATATTCCTTTGTAGTCAGGTAACAGGTGACAGGTGACAGGTAAGCAGTTCTTCGGGTAGGGTCGGTGGTTGAGGAACAGGGTCAACCGCATGAGGGGCAGGGTATTGGGGCCTCTCGGTGTTCTGGTCCTGCTCCTTGTGATCGTGGTCGCCACGCGAGGGGGCGGAATCGATCAGGGTGCGCCGCCGCTGACGCTCGATTTCACGAGCGGGACGTCTGTGCCGCTTGTGACGACCACCACGACGCCGGCGACCACAACATCCACCCGGCCACCTACTGCCGCACTACCGACATTCGATGTACGCGGGTGGTCATCGCTCTCGGCGAATGATCTTGAACCGCGGATCGGGTTCGCGGCGTTGATGGCAGGCGATCGGGTCGTGGTGTCGGGAGGGGTCGGCACCACGGGATTCGGTGAGCGATCGGATGGCGCTTCGTACCTCGCTAGACGCTGGACGCCGATGGCGGAGAGCCCGATCGTGGCGAACGCGAACCCTGTCGCCGTGTGGACCGGGCGGGAGCTGTTCTTCTCGTCAGGCGCAGCCGCAGCGTGGAACCCGGCGACAGACACGTGGCGCTCCCTCGCCTATCCCCCAACAGGATCATCGGAATTTGGACATCCGCTCACCGGAGTATGAGCGGACAGCCAGGCCATTCACGTCGGATACCGGGTCCATCCGCCGACTCGCGAGGCCAACCTCTTCGTGACTTCATACGGGCCAGACCTCGGATGTTGCACGACGTATCCGGATCCACCCTTCAGCTTGACCTACGGTGAAGCGTTCTGGACGGTCCACGACCCGCCACCCATCACCAACGGCATCCCGATCGCATCAACGTGGACCGGATCCGCGCTCATCACGATCGGGTCAGACGGATCAGCCGCCCGCTGGACACCCTCGGAAGGGTGGGCGACGATCCCCCAAGTACCGCTGCTAACAGGCCTCGACTGTACCCAACGCCTCGCGTCTGCGAATGGCCGAGTCGTAGCGATCGTCTGCAATGAGGCGGCTGTGTGGGACGAGTTGGCGGCACGGTGGTACGTCATCGCGTCCCCCGAATCCGTTGCGTGGCATTCCAACGTCTGCGAGCTGCTCCCAGGGCCGAAGGGCCGACTGCAGATGTACGTCGTCTGCACGAATTACCTCGTCGGAAACCAGTTCATCCGGATCGACCTCTCCGCCGTCGAAGCCACCCGTTACTCGGAAACCGCGGTCCACTCACAGTGGAAGCTTCTCCCAAATCCAGCGGCGACCCACCTCGACGGAACGACGATGGTTGGGGCCGGCGCCGTGTACGACCCGGCCACAGATAGCTGGCGCGTGCTACCGCCGATCCCCGACGAATTCATCCTGTTCGGCTCGTTCGGAGACTTCGTCAACGACGAGTTCATCATCATGGGTGAGAATTGGAAAGCGCGCCCAACCGGCTCTCCTCCGTTGGTCGGTCTCGCTTACTCCCCACTGCGCGACGCATGGCAGACGATCGCCGGTCTGCGCGACCCCGCAAGAGATGGAGGGCGATTCTTCGGGTCTCTCGCAGCCGTCAGGCACGGGAGGAACTCGCCGTGTTTCTGCCTGCCGAATACCTCCGCCGACACACCATCGATCGCCTTCTACAGCCCGTCAACGGACTCCTGGCGCTACGTCGACGGCGCCCCCGCCACTCGGCGGGAAAGACCGCTCATCTCCGGCAACGCGTTCCTCGCGTACCTGACCGCCGAAGGCACCGTCCTCCTCCACGACAACTGAACGTAACGCAGTAGGCGCGACAGGGGTCGTACCCCCGAGGCCGGGACACGTTACGGCCTGTCACCGACAACCCTCCTAGGATGCAGGCCGTGGAATCCATCCTCATAGCAAACCGGGGCGAGATCGCCGTTCGCGTCATTCGAGCGACCAAGGATCTCGGCATCCGCTCCATCGCAATCTATTCAGAACTCGACCGCGAGGCGGTCCACACCTCGATGGCGGATGAAGCGTGGAACGTCGGCCCTGCACCTGCTGCGGACTCCTATCTGAACATCGAGAGCATCCTCAATATCGCTCGCGAGTCAGGCGCTGCCGCTATCCACCCCGGATACGGGTTTCTCGCGGAGAACGCCGACTTCGCGCAGGCTGTCGTCGACAACGGCCACATCTGGATCGGGCCCCCGCCGAGCGCCATCAAGATGATGGGAGACAAGATCGCTTCCCGTCTCACCGCTGAGGCTGCAGGTGTTGCGGGTGTTCCCGGAATCAACGAAGCCCTCACGTCAGTCGATCAGGTCGCCGTATTTGCTGAGGAACACGGGTTTCCCGTGGCGATCAAGGCCTCCGCCGGAGGAGGTGGACGCGGTCTCAAGATTGCACACAGCTCGGAAGATCTTCGGGAAGCTTTCGAATCCGCAGCCAGAGAAGCGGAAGCCTGGTTCAGCAATCCCACGGTGTACGTAGAGAAGTACCTCGAGAACGCGAGGCACATCGAGACGCAGGTCTTGTTCGATACACACGGAAATGGCGTCTTCCTCGGTGAGCGTGACTGCTCGCTTCAACGCAGGCATCAAAAACTCGTCGAGGAGTGCCCTGCACCGGGTTTCACCCAGGAGGAACGCTCCCGAGTCGGCGAGCTCTCCCTCGCTCTGGGACGCGCGGCCGGTTACGAGTCCGCGGGCACGGTCGAGTTCCTGTACTCCGAAGGGGAGTTTTACTTCCTTGAGATGAACACCCGGATTCAGGTGGAACACACCGTTACCGAAGAAGTGTTCGGCATTGACTTGGTTGTCGAGCAGATTCGAATCGCCGACGGCGAGAACCTCTCCATCACCGAGACGCCCGAGCCTGTCGGACATTCGATCGAGTTCAGGATCAACGCGGAGGACGCCTCACAGGGCTTCATCCCGAATCCGGGGATCCTCGTGCGTTACCGGGAGCCTGGCGGCCCCGGCATCCGGGTTGACTCTGGCGTCGTGCAGGGTTCGGAGATCAGCCAGTACTACGACAACTTGATCGCAAAGCTCATCGTGACCGGAAGTGACCGCGACCAGGTCATCACGAGGGCCAAGCGAGCTCTCAACGAGTACGAGATCGGTGGGGTTGAGACGACGATTCCCGCCCATCTCCACATCCTCGAGAATGAAGATTTCCTCGCAGGCAGAGTGTCCACCCGCCTCGTGGAGGACACGATGGACTTCTCCCACCTCGAAAGGTCTACCGCGCCGACGCTCCCCGAGGACGAGGAACTCGCTGAGCGGAGACTCACCGTCGAGGTCGGCGGCCGCCGATTCAGCGTGAAGTACTGGGCCAATGTGATGACCGCCCCCGGTTCGGGAAAGAGAGTCGCGCCGAGGCGGAAGGCGCCGAAACTCTCGAAACACGGAGGCTCGGCGGGTGGTGACGGCGTCGTCACGGCGCCGATGCAGGGAACGATCGTCAAGATCCACAAGCATGCGGGCGAATCCATCGAAGCAGGGGAACCAGCCTGCGTGCTTGAGGCGATGAAGATGGAGAATGAGATCAAGGCGGAGATTTCGGGAGAGATCGTCGAACTCAAGGTGCAGGTCGGGGACACTGTCTCAGCAGGCGCCCCGCTGATGATCATCAGGTAGTAGAAGCCTTCTGCCTTCCGGTCAGCGGTTCGCGTCGTACTACGTTCCGCGGTAGCGGCCGAAGATGGGGAGGAACGCCCGAGTGACGTCACCGATCGTCGCTCCGGCCAGAAGAGCGGCCTTCATGGGGTACAACACATTGTCTGTGCCGTTCGCTGCGGCCGAGAGCGACCCCAACGTCGTCGATACGTCTGACTCGTCGCGGCTCGCTCGACGTTGAGCGAGAGCACGGCATTGGGCAGGCTCAAGGTCCGGATCGATGCTGAGGAGGTCTGGATCCGACTCGCCGGCCTCAACGAAACGGTTGACTCCAACGAGTGTCGCCTCCCCCGAGTCGAGCGATTTGGCGTACTTGTAAGCGGCTTCTTCGATCGCACGTTGTTGGAATCCCTGCTCAATGGCGCTTGGGGCGCCTCCGATCTCATCAATCTCAGCGATGAGCTGCATCGCGTCGGCTTCGATGCGGTCGGTGAGGGACTCGACGAAGTAGCTCCCTGCAAGCGGGTCGACGGTTGCTGACACACCGGTCTCGAAACCGAGAACCTGCTGCGTGCGAAGTGCGAGCATGGCGGATTCGTTCGTAGGCAGCCCGAGGGCCTCGTCATAGGAATTCGTGTGGAGGGATTGCGTGCCGCCAAGAACAGCAGCGAGCGCCTGATACGCCGTTCGAACCACGTTGGTGAGTGGTTGCTGGGCGGTGAGAGTGGACCCTGCCGTCTGGGTATGGAACCGCATCCGCCACGAATCCGGGTGCGTCGCCCCAACACGATCCCGCATCAGCCGCGCCCAGAGTCGGCGGGCAGCTCTGAACTTTGCCGCTTCCTCGAAGAGATCGTTGTGAGCATTCCAGAAAAAGGAGAGTCGCGGCGCGAACGAGTCGATGTCAAGTCCTGCCGCCTTCGCCGCCTCGACATAGGCAAGACCGTTCGCAATAGTGAAAGCTACCTCCTGGACCGCGGTGGACCCGGCCTCTCTGATGTGGTAGCCCGAGATCGAAATTGTGTTCCAGGCAGGCATCTCCTGAGCGCAGTACGCAAAGGTGTCGGTGATGATTCGCATGGATGGCTCGGTCGGATAAATGTACGTGCCCCGGGCGATGTACTCCTTCAGGATGTCGTTCTGGATCGTGCCCCGAAGCTTGGCCGGGTTCGCTCCCTGTTCCTCGGCGACGATCTGATACATGAGCAGGAGCACGGCCGCGGTCGAGTTGATCGTCATTGAGGTCGACACGTCTCCGAGCGGTATCTGATCGAACAGAACTCGCATATCGTCGACGGTGTCGATCGCGACACCGACCTTGCCCACCTCCCCCGCGGCGAGAGGGTCATCTGAATCCAGCCCCATCTGAGTTGGAAGGTCGAAGGCCACCGAGAGCCCTGTCTGGCCGGCGTCAAGCAGCGCTCTGAACCGTTCATTCGTCGCCTTGGCGTTGCCGAATCCCGCGTATTGGCGCATCGTCCACACGCGCTCCGTGTACATCGATGGGTACGGCCCGCGCGTAAACGGGTAGGAACCAGCGCTCCCAAGTTGATCCCCGGGGTCCCACCCCTCGAGATCCCCAGGCCCATATTCACTCATGCATTCTTCCTGTCACCTGT
>JASJYA010000166.1 GCA_030125685.1 Actinomycetota bacterium | reverse complement strand
GTCTCATGTCTCATGTCTCCCTACTGGCCGCTCTTGGTGATGGAGAGTAGGAACTCTGCGTTCGACTTGGTGGTCTTCAACTTGTCGATCAGCAACTCGAGTGCAGGACCGGCCTCGAGGGCAAGCAACACTCGTCTGAGCTTCCACACCGCTTGCAGCTCGTCAGGGTCGAAGAGCAGTTCCTCGCGGCGCGTGCCGGACATCTCGATGTTGATCGCAGGGTAGATTCGCTTGTCCGCAAGCTTGCGATCAAGGTGGAGCTCCATGTTTCCTGTGCCCTTGAACTCCTCGAAGATGACCTCGTCCATGCGACTTCCCGTATCAACGAGCGCAGTAGCCATGATCGTGAGGCTCCCGCCCTCTTCAAGGTTCCGCGCGGCGCCGAAAAAGCGCTTCGGCGGGTACAGGGCGGTCGAGTCAACGCCACCGGACAGAATCTTGCCCGACGCCGGCGTGGCAAGGTTGTGCGCACGGGCAAGACGGGTGATCGAGTCAAGGAGGATCACAACGTCTCCACCCATCTCAACGAGGCGCCTGGCTCGCTCGATGGCTAGTTCAGACACCTGAGTGTGCTCCTCGGCGGGACGGTCGAAGGTCGAGTAGACGACCTCGCCCTTGACCGAGCGCTGCATGTCTGTGACCTCTTCAGGCCGCTCGTCGACGAGGACGACCATGAGGTGGCACTCCGGGTTGTTCACGGAGATCGAATGTGCGATGTCCTTGAGAATCGTGGTCTTCCCCGACTTCGACGGAGAAACGATGAGTCCGCGCTGACCCTTCCCGATCGGTGCGACGATGTCGATGATGCGCGACGTCACGAGCTCTGGGAACCCGTCGACTTCGAGGCGGAGCCGCTCGTCAGGGAAGAGCGGCGTGAGGTCTGCGAACTTGCGGCGATCTTGGGCTTCCTCAGGGTCGATGCCGTTGACCTTCAAGGGACGCACCAGGGCGGGGAACTTCTCCTGGGCGCGTGCCGGGCGGATCGGACCTGAAATAATGTCACCCTTGCGGAGGCGCGCCTTGCGAACCACGTTCGCGGCCACGTACACGTCCTTGTCGCCCGGGAGATATCCTGTGCAGCGGAGGAACCCGTAGCCCTCGGGGAGGATGTCAAGGATGCCTTCGCGGATCTCGAGCGTCGACTCGTCAATCGATTCGCGATTCCGGTTCCGATTCCGGTTCCGGTTCCGGTTCCGGTTCCGGCCACCCTGGCGGTCATCTCTCGACCCGTCACGGCCCCGTGAAGAATCGTCGCGATCTCCCCGCTCGCCCTGGTCCGTGCGTTGGTCGGTTACGACTTCCGCGGCGGTGGGTGCGGGGGCTTCGTCCGGCAACAAAGCCGGGTCAAATTTCTCTGAGTTAAGGATCGCTTCGATCAGCTTGGACTTCTGGAGTCCGTCGTGCTCGACCTCAGCCGACGACGCTAACTCGCGCAACGCCGGGAGTTTGAACTCTTGGAGTCTGGCCCTTGGTGTACTCATCCCGTGAGTTCCCCTTTCGAGATGGTGGTTCTTGTGGCTCGATAGCCTCGAACACAGCGTTGCGTCGCACACAGCCACAGGAACGCTGGGGGTACCCGCCTCGCGAGCCTCGAACGGGCTGCTTGCGGGGAGTGCCGCCAGTATAGGCCGAATCGACTGATATGTGCACTTTGCGAAGAGGTGACAGGTCACAGGTGACAGGTGACAGATTCCAGACAACCGTTTACCGTTTACCGATAACCGTCAGCAGTCAACGGTCAACGGTCAACGGTTCGCCGTTTCTTCGAGGGCGGGGGGTTGCTCTTCGTCGCCGAGGTCGAGCGATTCGATCTTGTCCCCCCGGCTCACGATCTTGCGAGTACTGGTCTTGATCTGTTCGATGTCCCTCGTCGCCTGGCCGAAATGCTTGTCGAGGCTGACTACCCGGTCGCTCAACCGACCGACGTCTGTCAGCAACACGCCGACTTCTCTCTGAATGACCGAAGCCTGCTTCTGCATCTCGACATCGCGAAGAATCGCTCGAACAGTGGTGAGCGTCGCCATGAGCGTCGTCGGCGAAACGAGATACACCTTCCGCTTATGACTCTCGGCGATCACCGTGGGGTGATGTGCGTGAAGCTCCCCGTACACCGCCTCGGATGGGATGAACATCAGAGCGTTGTCGGCGGTTGACTGCTCGCCGTCGATCGGCTGGGCGACGTACTTCTCCGCAATGTCCCTGATGTGTTGCTTCGTGTCGGCGGCGAGCCGCTTCCCCGCCTTGTCGCGGTCGGCCTGATTGTCCGCAGCGAGCATCTCCTGATAGGCCTTCAGCGGAAACTTAGCGTCCACTGAGATAGGGCCGGGAGGGTCTGGCAGCAGGATCAAGCAGTCGACTTGCTTCCCGTTCGCGAGCTGGGCCTGCATCTGATACGCGAAGGACGGAAGCATGCTCTCAACGATGTCGGCAAGCTGCAGCTCACCGAAGGCCCCGCGTGCGGGGTTGTCGTCGAGCACGTGCTGGAGGCTCACCACCTGCTCCGACAGCGCCTTGATATTGTCCTGGGCCTTGTCGATGACGCCGAGCCGTTCCTTCAACCCTACGAGCGATTTGGCCGTCTCCTTGGATGTCGAAGCGAGGCTCTTCTCCATCTGGGCCTCGACTTTGTTGAGACGATCAACGAGAGACTCGCTGAGCTGCCGCTGCGACTTGCCGAACGAGTCTGTCAGAGCCCTCGACGATTCGACCTGCTGCTTTGCGACCGTGTCGACCTTGCCGACGAGCGCCTGCTGGGCTTGCAACATGTCCCCGATGCGCTGCTCGATCGTGTCTTCACGAGGGTCGTCGCTTCCTCTCTGTGAGCGGACCACGACAACCGCCAAAATGATGACGGCGCCGACAAGGACGATGAGTATG
>JASJYA010000165.1 GCA_030125685.1 Actinomycetota bacterium | reverse complement strand
TCTCCCCGCTTGCCGGGGAGAGATGGCCCGAGGTACGAGGGTCAGAGAGGGGTCCGATGACTCACACGGTGTCCCCGCGCATTTGCTCTCTCAGGAGGCCTACGATCAAGCCGTCTGCGACGGCCGACCACGATGCGTCGATGATGTTTGTATGGACACCGACCGAGCCCCACGTGGACTCGGAGTCTGCGTGCTCAGTCAGCACGCGTACCCGAGCGCTAGCGCCTTCAGAGCTGTCGAGGTCTCGCACCCGGTAGTCGGTCAACTTGATGCGGTCGACCTCAGGGTAGGAATCGACGAGGGCGGCGCGGAGTGCTCTGTCCATTGCGGCTACAGGCCCGTCCCCGTCACGTGTGGACACGATTCGCTCACCTTTGACGATCACTTTGACGGTTGCCTCAGCAATGACCTCACCACCCCTGTTCTCTACGAGGACGCGATACGACTCGAGATCGAAGAAGTCCTGGCGCCACCCTGTCACCTGTCGCGCGAGCAGCTCAAAGGATCCTCCCGCCGCTTCGTACTGATAGCCGGCGTGTTCGCGCTCTTTGATCTTGTCAACCACGACCTGCGCCTGATCCGGCGTGAGGTCGAGTCCTGACGCCTCCGCCTTCGCCAGCACAGCCGAGCGTCCGGCGAGCTCGGAGACGACCATCCGGGTCGAGTTGCCGACACTCGCCGGGCTCAAGTGCTCGTAGGCGTCGGGGCGACGAGCAATCGCGGAGGCATGGAGACCCGCCTTATGGGTGAACGCCGACGCCCCGACGTATGGGAGATGCGGGTCGAGCGTCAGGTTCACGACTTCCGCGATGTGGTGCGACACGGTCGTGAGCCTCTCGATCCTGTCGTGCGGGATCGTATCGATGCCCATCTTCAGCGACAGGTTCGGGATCACGGAACACAGGTCCGCATTTCCCGTGCGCTCCCCATAGCCGTTGATGCATCCCTGTACCTGGAACACGCCTGCCTGGACGGCAGTGAGCGAGTTGCCGACAGCCAATCCGGCGTCGTTGTGAAAGTGGCAGCCGAAAGTGGCGTCAGGCACGCGTTCAGTCACCGAACCGATGATGCGCTCGACCTCGTGGCTCAAGAAACCTCCGTTCGTGTCACAGAGAACGAGGCGCGAGGCGCCTGCGTCGTGCGCTGCTTGGAGCGCGGCTACGGCGAAGTCCGGGTTGGAGCGATACCCGTCGAAGAAGTGTTCTGCGTCGAAGAACACGTCGCGACCCTGCTTGCGGAAGTAGGCCACGGTGTCGCCGATCATCGCAATGGCCTCGTCGGGTGATGTTCTCAGGGCGTGTTCCACGTGGTAGTCCCACGTCTTGCCGACGAGACACACGGTGTCAGTGCCCGCATCGAGCAGGCTTTGGACGTTTGGATCGTCCTCGGCTGCGACGCCTGCCCTCCGGGTAGCGCCGAACGCAACGAGCTTCGCAGTGCCGAAATCGACCTCGGTACGGACCCGCCTGAAGAATTCGTCCTCCTTCGGGTTCGCCCCGGGCCATCCACCCTCGACGTACGCGACACCGAGGCCGTCGAGGAGGGAGCAGATCGCGAGCTTGTCACGCACGGTGAGCGAGATACCTACCTGCTGGGTTCCGTCGCGCAGGGTCGTGTCATAGATCTCAACGGTTCTGTTCATGGTGGTTCCCTCCAATGAGAGAACCCTCCGGCTCGCGGAGGGTTCGGCAGCGCACACGTGTGGAACGTGTGCGCTAGGTCATAATGATCGTGGTGGATGTTGTCTGCATTGAACGGTGAGTATGCACGATCATTCGTGGTTGGTCAAGGCGGTGACGGCAACAGACGCCGGTATGCTCGCCGGATGCAGCAGCGGATCTTCTCAGGCGTTCAGCCCACAGGTAACATTCACATCGGAAATTACCTCGGCGCTTTCCGTAACTGGGTGAAGCTCCAGGACGAGTACGACGCGATTTACTGCATCGTCGATCTGCACGCCATGACCACGGACTACGACCCTGGAGAACTCGAGAAGACCCGAATTGAGACAGCCAAGGTGCTGCTTGCTCTCGGTGTCGATCCCGATCGGTCGCTCCTGTATACCCAGAGCCAGGTTCCCGGCCACGCAGAGCTTGCCTGGATTCTCAGCACCATGACGCCGATGGGTGTGCTCAACCGTATGACACAATTCAAGGAGAAGACCGCAGCCGGCGCTTCGTCGAACCTGGGGCTCTACTCCTATCCGGTGCTTATGGCTGCGGACATTCTTCTCCACAGAGCGAACCTCGTTCCGGTGGGGGACGATCAGCGCCAGCACATCGAGGTCACGAGGGATCTGGCAGAGCGGTTCAACAACAAGTTCGGTGATGTCTTTCCGATACCTGAAGCCCACGTACCAGAGAGGTCCGCACGGGTAATGTCGCTCACCGATCCGCACGCGAAGATGTCGAAGTCCGATCCGCAACCTAAGAGTCGGGTTTTGCTTCTTGACGAATCGGATGTGATTCGCAAGCGTATCCGATCCGCGGTCACCGACAGCGATCCCGAGGTGCGGTACGACACGGCGGCGAAGCCGGGAATCTCCAATCTGCTTGAGATTATGTCTGCGTGCACGGGGTCGCCGATCGACTCCCTCGTTGATGAGTACGCAGCAGGCGGATATGGGAGATTCAAGGATGCTGTGGCAGACGCGGTGATCGCGGAACTCGCTCCGGCCAAGGAACGGTTCGTAGCGCTAGAGAACGGTGACGTGCGCGACGTTCTGCGAGAAGGCGGCATGCGAGCGAACGAGATGGCAGAGACGTACCAGAGCGAGGTGCGCGCAGCCGTCGGCCTCAAAGCGTTCTGACAGTTCTCAGGCAGCACCGAATGTAGATCTCTGTCTGACGGCTGACATCGACGTCTGATAGCTCCCGCCTCCTGTCACCTGT
>JASJYA010000013.1 GCA_030125685.1 Actinomycetota bacterium | reverse complement strand
CTTCCGCTCCTCGTCCGCGACGAAGCGCTCCAGGTAGCCGATCGCGATGGGCTTCCCCTTGTTCGTGAGGACACACGCACGCTCGCACTGGATCTCCTGAGGGCACACGCGCCCGCAGATCGCAGGGAGAGGGTTGTCCTCGTGGATCACCGCCGCGGCGCCCGCTATGTCGCCGTCTGCAACAAGCTTGATGAAGTCGTCGATCCGCACCCCGACGGGACAGCCATCGATACAGACAGGCCGCTTGCAGTTCAGACAGCGCGACGCCTCAAGAATCGCTAGCGCGCTCGTATATCCCAGGCGAACCTCATCGAAGTCCCCGATCCTCTCGGACGCGTCGCGCACGGGGATCTCGGTGCGCGTCGAATTCCGGTCCGTCTATGCATGCGAACTTCGTTTCGGTCCCGACGCTCACCCTGCACCCGCCGCACATCCCGGTACCATCGACCATCAGCGGGTTCAGGCTTGCGATCGTTGGTATCTTGACCTCGCGGGTGCTCTCTGCAACGGCCTGGACCACGAAAGTGATCGTGCCGTTGCCAGGGTTGACGTCGCAGATCGTGAGGGGGACGCGTTCTCCGCGGTCGTTGGTTCGCACTATGATGAACTGCCCTGCGCGAGCGTGATCTGCGACTCTCGGCGCCTCGACGACGAATTGCACGATGTCCGGCCCGAGCGACGAAGCCTCGCGGATCACGAACCTGCGTCCCAGACCTCAATGATAAAGCAGATCGGTCGCTGCGCTCCCTTACAGCCGACCGACGACAGGCCCAATTTTGAACGCGGGTCTAGCATCTGGTATCTGGTATCTGTCATTTCTTCCATTCCAGAATCACCTTGCCTGAATCGCCTGAGCGCATGACATCGAGCGCGTCCTCGAAGTCTTCGGCGCTGAAGTGATGGGTTATCACAGAGGAGACATCGAGGTCGGTCTGGAGCATTGCGACCATTTTGTACCAGGTCTCGAACATCTTGCGGCCGTAGATGCCTTGAAGCGTGAGGCCCTTGAACACGATGTCGCTCCAATCGATAGGCGCCCGCTTCGGCGGAATGCCGAGAAGCGCGATCTTGCCGCCGTTGTTCATCGTCGTGATCATGTCGTGGAGCGCTGCCGGCTCACCCGACATCTCGAGGCCCACGTCGAACCCCTCCTTCATCCCGAGGTCATCCAACACCTCGGCAACAGTGTGCCTCGTGACGTTGACCTCCTTGTCTGCGCCCATCGTCTCTGCAAGCTCGAGCCGGTAATCATTGACGTCGGTTACGACGATGAATCTCGCGCCGACATGTCGAGCAACGGCGATAGCCATGATGCCGATCGGGCCCGCACCTGTGATGAGCACGTCCTCGCCGACGAGGTCGAAGTGCAGCGCTGTGTGGACAGCGTTCCCAAGAGGATCCAGAATGCTCGCGATGTCGTCCGGCACATCATCGGGGACCGGCTGCACGTTCGCCCCGGGGAGGGAGAGGTATTCGGCGAACGCGCCGGGACGATTCACACCGACGCCAACCGTGTTGATACACAGGTGCCTTCGTCCTGCCTGGCAGTTGCGACACCGACCGCACACGACGTGGCCCTCACCGGAGACACGTTGCCCAATCTCGATACCTCTGACCTCAGCGCCGACCTCGGCTGCTATACCGACATACTCGTGACCGATGGCCATCGGCGTGGGAATCGTCTCGCGCGCCCACTCATCCCAAGCAACGATGTGGAGATCCGTGCCACAGATCGATGTCTTCGAAATCTTGATGAGAACGTCGTTCGGGCCGATCACCGGTTTCGGGATGTCCAGCATCCAGAGTCCCGGCTCAGGCCTTGCCTTGACGAGGGCCCGCATCAGGCCACGACTCCGAGCTCGCGCCCGACCTTAGTGAACGCCTCAACGGCGAGATCGATGTGCTCCGGGGTGTGCGCGGCGGACATTTGGGCGCGGATGCGCGCCTCGCCTTTGGGTACAACGGGGAACGAGAATCCAATGACGTAGATGCCTTCAGCGAGGAGCCTGTTCGCCATGTTGGTCGCCAGCGCTGCATCGCCGAGCATGACGGGGATGATCGGGTGGCCCTCCCCCGCAAGGGTGAATCCAGCTGCCTCCATTCCAGCGCGGAATCGTGCAGCGTTGGCTGTGAGCTTCGCACGAAGGTTTCCCGAGCTGCGAAGCAGGCCGATCGCTTCGATAGTTGTGGCTGCGATCATCGGAGCGAGAGAGTTCGAGAACAGGTACGGCCTGGACCGCTGGCGAAGCAGATCGACGATCTCCGTGTGGCCGGAGGTGTAGCCGCCGGAGGCGCCTCCGAGCGCTTTGCCAAAGGTACCGGTGACGATGCCGACGCGGTTCTGTACCCCCCAGAAGTCGGGTGTCCCTCCTCCGTGTTCGCCGATGAACCCGACAGCGTGGCTGTCATCCACCATCACCATTGCGTCGTGCTCCTCTGCGAGGTCGCAGATGGCCGGGAGGTTCGCAATGACGCCATCCATCGAGAAGACGCCGTCTGTGGCGATCAGCTTGAACCGCGCGGCCTCCGCTTCTTTGAGCTTCGAGGCGAGATCATCCATGTCATTGTTGCGATATCGGAACCGGCTGGCCTTGCACAGGCGAACACCGTCGATGATCGAGGCATGGTTGAGCGAGTCAGAGATGATCGCGTCTTGCGGTCCGAGAATCGTCTCGAACAATCCACCGTTTGCGTCCCAGCAGGACGAGTACAGGATGGTGTCCTCGGTTCTGAGGAACCCGCTGATCTCCTGTTCAAGATCTCGGTGTACGGTCTGGGTGCCGCAGATGAAGCGCACCGACGCCATGCCGTATCCGTGTTCCTTCACCGCTGCTGCGGCAGCTTCCTTCAGCCTCGGGCTATTCGCGAGACCGAGGTAGTTGTTCGCGCAGAAATTAATCACCTTCGTGCCGTCATCGAGCGTGATCACGGCGTCCTGAGCGGATGCGAGAACTCGTTCAGCCTTGTAAAGCCCGGCATCGCGCAACTCATCGGTCTCGGCGGCCAGGTGTTGAAGATATCGAGTATTCATGGGGCCGACAGTAGACAGCTCTCAGCCGTCAGTTCTCTGCTTCTTCGGTGTCTCGGGACTTGTCGTCGGAGAAGACGTAGCCGACCTCGTAGTGGGTGACGAAATTCGAGATCAACGCAGTGATGAGAGCGGCGACCGGAAGGGCGACGAATGCGCCAAGCGGTCCTGCGATGGCGCCGCCTGCGAGCGCGGCGCCGAAGGCGACCGCACCATTGAGTGTCATCGTCTTGGAGGAGATCTTCGGACTGAGCCAGTAATTCTCGATCTGCTGGTACACGAGCGCGTAGACGAGCACGATCACCGCCGGGATCAAGCCTGCGAGGCCAAGGGTCACCACGATGGGGATCGCGGAACCGATATACGTGCCGATCGCTGGGATGAACGCTGCGATGAATCCGGCGATCAACGCCAGCGGAATGGAGATCGCGACCGGCACACCGACCAGCACCATCGTGACGAAGAATCCGAACCCGTTGATCACCATCAGCAGCATGCGCGAATAGAAGTACCCGCCGGTCTGGATGACGGCCTGGTCCCAGGTCCACCCGACCCTGTCCTGGTTCTCCGGTCGCACGAGACTGAGCACCGTTCTTTGGAGCCGCTCCGCATCAGCCGTGAAGTAGAAGGTGAACATACCAATGGTCGCCACGTCGAAGATGAGGCCAAGACTGGACGTTGCGATTCCGAGGATGTTTCCGATCCCTCCACCCTGTGCCCAGTCGATGACGGCGTCATCGAGATCGGCTGACCAGGCGCCTCCGGCGATCAATTCTGGAACCGTGACGCCGAACGTACCCTCGAGCCACTGCGCGACGTTGGCGATCCACTCAGACGCGTGCAGCCCGATTGTCTGTGCAAGCTTGACAAGGGCGGGGATGAGCACGGCAAGCATCACAACCACGATGATGAGACCTATGAGGTAGATGACTCCGACGGCTGAGCCGCGGCGCCATCCGTACTTTGTCGTCAGCCGGAGCACAGCGGGTTGGAGGGCGAGGCTGAAGAAGAAGGACATCGCCAGAATGACGAGGAGATGGCTTGCCTCGCCGACTATCCACAACGCGAGCATCGTGATCAGGATCGCGGCTATGACACGCCAAATCGTGTTGGGGTCTATCCGAATTGTGACGGTCCGTGACGTTGAATCCTCGGTTGGGGAGCGGGTTGCATGCTCTTGGTTACGCACAGTGCCTTCCTTCTCGTATTTGGCGCGCAGCGTAGTGGAATACCTCTGACCTATTCGACATTCGGCACGTAGCCTCAAAGGAGGCAGCCGCACCGTCGCATCAAGGGAAGGCAGGAGTCGACGGTGCGGCTGGATCTGGAAAGCTGTCGTCAAGCGGTGTCTGCTGCCACTCCTTCGGTCATGTCCGTGTGCGGGTCGGCTGTGGAGATGAAGCTCTCCGGTCGATTGAGGACCGCCTGTGCAGCTGCAAGCCTCGCGATGGGCACGCGGAGCGGAGAACAGCTCACGTAGTCGAGCCCGATCTCGTCGCAGAAGGCGATCGAAGCAGGATCTCCGCCGTGTTCACCGCAGAGGCCCATCTGGATGCCGGGCCTGGCGGCCCGCCCGGCTTCGACGGCAGATCGAATGAGCACTCCAACACCCTCCCTGTCGAGGGTGTCGAACGGATTATGTTCGAGCACTCCGAGCTTGAGATAGTCGAGCAGGTACGCCCGTTCGGCGTCGTCGCGGCTGATGCCGTACGTCATCTGCGTGAGGTCGTTTGTGCCGAATGAGAAGAATTCAGCCGTCTCTGCGAGGTCACGCGCCGTTATGGCCGCCCGAGGCGTCTCGATCATCGTGCCGTACTCATAGTCGACCTCATCGATGCGGTCCCCGAGAACCTCCGTAGCGATGCGGTCCACGACCGCTTTGAGCCGCACGAGTTCGGCAGCGTCGCTTGTCAACGGGATCATGATTCCCGGCTTCGGCTCGGCGCCCTCCTCCAACATGATCAATGACGCCTCGAAGATGGCCTTGATCTGCATCTTGGGAAGATCCGGGATCACGATCGCAAGGCGAACGCCGCGGAGGCCGAGCATCGGGTTTGATTCGTGCAGCGCTTCGACTCTGTTGAGTAAGCGCTCTGTTTCGTCGAGCTCTTTGACGAGCGCATTCACCTCAGCGAGATCCCCGGCCTTCATCAGTCGGATCTTGAGATCGGTCGTCTTGCGGATCAAGTCGCCCTCGTTGGGAAGGAACTCGTGGAGGGGAGGGTCGAGGAGCCGGATGATGACTCTCCTTCCCTCCATTGCACGGAAGAGCGCGACGAAATCTGAGCGCTGGAGCGGCAGAAGCTCGTCGAGGGCGGTGAGGCGTTCCGAGTCGCTTGACGCCATGATCATTCGCTGGACGATCGGCAGGCGGGCCGTGTCGAAGAACATATGCTCCGTGCGGCACAGGCCGATACCGTTGGCGCCGAACTTGAAGGCCAGCGCGGCGTCATCTGGGTTGTCCGCGTTGGTCCAGACATCGAGCTCTCGTACCTCATCGGCCCAAGCAAGAAGGGCGGTGAGCCAGGCATCGTCGATCTCCGGGAGTGATGTCTCGATCGTGCCGAGGAATACCTCGCCTGTTGTCCCGTCGACCGAGATCCAGTCGCCTTCGTTAATCACTGTCGACCCTACCGTGATCAATCGAGCTTCGAGATGCAGGTCCACTTCCTGCGCGCCGACCACCGCGGGTTTTCCAAACTGGCGTGCGACGAGCGCTGCGTGGCTTGTTCGGCCTCCGCTCGAAGTGAGGACTCCCGCGGAGACGAGCATGCCGTGGACATCGTCGGGCTTCGTCTCCGGCCGCACCAGGATGACAGGCTCTTCGCGTTCACCCGCCCACCGAACGGCAAGGTCGGCGTCGAGCGCAACGATACCGACGGCGCCACCGGGAGAGACGTTGAGGCCGGTGGTCAGATAACGACCTTCGTCCTTGGCTCGCCGTTTGGATTCAGTGTCGAACTGCGGATGGAGGAAGAACTCGACCTGTCTGGGTGTGACCCTTGTGAGCGCTTCATGCTTCGTGATGACGCCATCGGAGACAAGTTCAACAGCGATACGAACGGCGGCCTGAGCCGTGCGTTTGCCGTTGCGAGTCTGAAGGAGCCACATCTTGCCGCGCTCGATCGTGAACTCGATGTCCTGCATGTCTCGATAGTGGCGTTCGAGCATTTCGGCGTGTCGCTCGAGCTGCGCGTACAGCTCGGGCATCTCACGACGGAGTACCTCGATGGTGCTCGTCTGCCTGACACCCGATACAACGTCTTCGCCCTGTGAGTTGATGAGGAAATCTCCAGTCATCTTTGGAGCGCCCGTGGTTGCGTTGCGCGTCACCACCACACCGGTCGCGGAGGTCTGGCCTATGTTGCCAAAGACCATCGCCTGGACGTTCACCGCTGTTCCGAGGTTGTGGGGGATCTCCGCTGCTTCTCGGTACGCTGCCGCCCGTTTGCCGTTCCACGACGCGAAAACCGCTTGTACGGCGAGGGTGAGCTGATCCATGGGATCTGAAGGGAAGTCGCGCCCGGCGTGATCCCGATAGATCTCCTTGAATCGACGAACAATCCGCTCGAG
The DNA here is from genome assembly GCA_030125685.1 of Actinomycetota bacterium. Classification (GTDB taxonomy): domain Bacteria; phylum Actinomycetota; class Acidimicrobiia; order Spongiisociales; family UBA5794; genus B3-G11. The sequence goes on along the minus strand of JASJYA010000013.1, from coordinate 20,577 downwards.
GTCGTCCTCAAATAGCTCGCTATCGCTGTTGACGCCGCGCGACTCGCGGAACGCTCCGAGGACGACCTCGAAGGGCTCGTCCGGGATACCCGTCACGACAACGCCGAACATCTGAATCAGCCTGCGGTATAGGTCGAGTACAAAACGGCGGTTGTCGAATATCTTCGCCATCCCGTCGGTGACATCGTCATTGAGGCCGAGGTTGAGGACGGTGTCCATCATCCCAGGCATCGAGAACTTGGAACCGCTTCGACACGACACGAGGAGCGGGTTAGCGGGGTCTCCGAACGTCTTGTTCGTCTCGGCTTCGACGGATTTCAACGCTACAGAGATCTCGTCGGCCAGCCCATCAGGCAGGACGTGTCCGCCGTCGAGATACGCGTTGCACGCCTCGGTGGTGATCGTGAATCCCGGTGGCACAGGGATTCCCAGGCGAGTCATATCCGCGAGGTTCGCGCCCTTGCCGCCGAGCAGGCCGAGCACTTCATCCCACTCACCGCCACAGCGTTCGGTGGCGGCGTCGAGAGCGTTGAAGCCGTAGATCCAGCGTGTCGACATGGCTCCTTCCCTATGCGCTCCATTGATATGAATCCTGAGTATACAACTAATGAATGAAGTGCGCCAGTCGAACATAGGGAACTGTCCCCGTGAATCCGCCAGGTTGGAACCGCACCGGTCTACCGGTCAGCAGGCTGCGCGGACGGTCGGGTAGGGATTTACGTAAATTCCGCCGACGATCATGCCGAGATGGAGGTGTGGCGTTCCCCTGGCGTTGCCTGAATCACCTACGTATCCGACGATCTGACCCTTGTGCACACGCTGGCCTGACTTGAGGCCGCTCGGCCACTTGGACATGTGGGCGTAGTAGTACGTGATTCCGTCGTCGCCATACACGTACACCTGAATCCCGCCGAGGCTATGGCTGTTGAGGCGCACGGATCCTGAGTTCATGGCGACGAGAGGGGTGTTGTACCTGGCCATCAAGTCTGTGCCCTTGTGAGTCCGGCCACCGGATCGTGGATACCCCCACGAGTCGATGAAGTAGTGTGATCCAGCCACGGGACATGCCACGCCCTTGGTTTGGTTGGGCACTCCTGCGGCGCCTCCCGACGCCCTGGCGGCGGCGATGGCGGCTTGTCTCCGAAGCTCGGCCCTATACGCGTTGTAGGCCTTGGCCCATTTCGCCTTGGCGGCGGCGTGGAGTTCCGCAGCTCTCAACTGGCCCTCTTCGAGCCGTTGCACTACCACCTGATGTTCGGCGCGGAGCTGCGCGACCTCAGCCTCTTTCACGGTGAGGTCGTCAGAGAGCCGATCCATCTGCCTGCTCACCGCTGCGAGCTGGTCGAGCTGGTTGAGGTCCCTTGTCGCTGCGGCGTCGTAGAGAGCCTGTGATGTGATCAACTCCTGAATGGTTCCTGCTGTGAAGGCCGATGTGACGAGGTTGCGCCCGCCCGAGATGTACGCCTCTATGACGAGGAGCTTTGATCGCTCCTGGAGGCTCGTGACATCGTCGCCGTATTGGACGATCGCCTCGCCGAGCTTGTCTATGCGCCAGTTCAGGCTGTGGATCAGACCCTCGATCCTCTCCATCTCTTCGAGACCTGCATGAAGCTCGTCATCTGCCGCTCTGAGTTCCGCGAACGCCTCCTCTTCGGCCGCCTTCGCCTTGTTGACGTCGGACTTCGATTGGGCGGACGCGGGGACTGGCGCCACGGCGAGCAGAGTGAGCAGAGTGAGCAGAAGCAGAGGAAGCAGTGCACGGGGGAGTCGCAGGTATCTCATGCGGTTCAGCCAGGATAGTGGCGGGAGCGAGGTAGCGCCGAGGAGGTCGATCGAGGAGAGAGCGCAGTGCTCCTCAGCGCACCACGAAGGAGAGTTTGGCTGCAACCTCGTATCGGGCCACTTTGCCGTCGCGCACCGTCGCGGTCTGCCGGGTGATTTCGAGTGAGGTGATCCCGCTGATGCTCTCCGCCGCCTTGGCGACTGCCTGGTTGAGTGCGTCTTCGAAGCCGGTCGTCGAGACACCCATGATCTCGATGATCTTGATGGCGCCGTTGTCGATCCATTCGTTCATGTAGCCTCCGAGGAGGGATGCTACAGACCTCAAGCGGGTTGTCCGCTGTACGCTGGTACACCGTGAGACGAGATGTGCTGTTCGCTCCACGCCGTGGGACCGTTTCTCCCGTGCTTGGCGGGATTCTCGGTTTGATGTACCCGTTCGTGCTCGTTGTCGCCGCGTTGTCCGTGGGCTTCCGAGCCGGGGGAGACATGGGTGACTTCGCGGCCAGCCTGGCGGCTGCGGTCCTCTTTCTGATCGCAGCGCCGACTGCATGGATTTTGTCGTTCCCCTTCATCGAAGTGACGCGCTTTACCGTATTCGTCTTCGGGATCGTGACTTGTGTGCCCCTCTGGTATCTCGCCGCTTCAGCGATCGCCCGGCGCAGCTCAGGCTGGCTTCCGTGGCTCCGCTCCTATGGGATCGCCTGTGTGGCGTGGACAGCGACCAATCTCATCATGTTTGGTGTGATTGCCGGCTTCCTCGATTAACGAGTACATTCTGTCCATGGATCTCAACGAAGCTCTCTACACGACGCGCGCTATGCGACGCGTCTCATCTGACCCGATACCCGCCGACGTCGTGCAGTCGATGCTCGATGCGGCTATCCGATCGCCGTCGGGGGGAAACACGCAGAATTGGCGGTGGCTGACCGTCACTGACCGAGGAACCGTCAATGAGCTCGGTGTGTTGTACTCCGAGGCCTGGGTGGAGCTGAATGCAACGTTCTACAAGGGTGTCAAGGAGGCAGCGACCGAGCGCGGTGATGACATGACGCTTCGTGTCATCTCGTCCTCCCAGTGGCTCGCCGACAACTTCGATCAGGTGCCGCTAGTCGTTCTGCCGTATCACAGGAGCGATCCATCCGGCGCCTCGATCTACCCGGCGGTGTGGAGCTTGATGCTTGCAGCGAGGGGTCATGGGGTCGGCACGACCCTGACAACGCTGCTCGGGATGTTCAAACAGGCAGAAGTTGCAGAGCTGCTCGGTGTCCCCTCTGACAAGGGCTGGCAGAATGCAGCCGCGATTCCGTGTGGCTACCCCCTCGGTCGCTGGGGAGTGGCCAAGAGAGCCCCGGTCCACGAAGTCGTCTACGAAGAGCGCTGGGGAGAGACCCCCGAGTGGACAGTAAGCGAACCCTTGTGGGAGGCGTGAAGACTGAAGGCCGCCAACTGGCTTCCGCAACCTGGGGTCTTCAAGAGCCACGTCCCCCCTTCAAGGGGGACGTGGTTTGGGCTTCTAAAACAGCCTTGGCCTGAACAGTTCGTCGTGGGAGCGGATCGCGTAGCGGTCAGTCATCCCTGCGACGTAGTCGATCACCTGGGTGAGGTTGTCTGACTCCTCATGCCGGTAACTTTCGGGCACTTCGTCGAGGTGATCCAGGTAATACGTCACCAGGTCGTGCACGATCTGGTGGGCTCTCAGCCGCTGGCTCTCGGCGCCAGGCCTCAGGTACACGTTCGCGAACATGAACTCCCTGAGGGTGTGCATTGACTCGAGCATCGGCGGCTCCATCGTGATCTCACCTCGTCGGTACGACTCGTCGATCACAGATTGGACCATTGTCGAGATCCAGTCTCTTCCCGGCTCACCAAACGCGCTCAGCACGTCATCAGGGAACATCGATGCGTCGAGGATGCCTGCGCGCAACGCGTCAAGAGCGTCGTGCGCCAGATACGCAATGCGGTCTGCGTATCGAACGATCGTGCCTTCGTGCGTTGTGGCGGTCTGCTCGACCTTCCACGGATGGGCCCTGACGCCATCGAGGACCTCGTAGGTGAGGTTCAACGGCTCAAGCACCTCGAAAATACGCACGGACTGGTCAGAGTGAAGCCACTGACCGTCGACGAATCCAGAGAGCGTCTCCTCTCCTGTGTGGCCGAACGGTGAGTGCCCGACGTCGTGTCCAAGGCAGACAGCCTCCGCGAGGTCGGCATTGAGTGACAGCGCCTTCGCGATAGCTCCACCGATCTGGGTGACCTGAAGCGTGTGGGTCATCCGGGTCACGAAGTGGTCACCCTCAGGGTTCATGAAGACCTGGGTCTTGTGCTTCAACCGTCGGAAGGCCTTCGAGTGCAGGATCCGATCGCGGTCGCGCTCGAACGGCGTCCGCCATGGATCCGGTTCCTCGGGAACAGCCCGACCGAGCGAGTTGCTCGACAATGCCGCCGCCGGAGCAAGTTGATCCGCTTCGAGCGCCTCAGCTACCTCACGGGTCCTGAGGCGAAAGACGCTCATCTCTAGACGAAGCGCTCACGGAGCCGAGAGCTGATGTAGTCCATGGTTGCCACGACGATCGCAATCGCCAGCATCTGTGCTGCTGCTGCGCGGTACTGGAGAAGGTTGATGTTCTGCTGCAGAAGGAAGCCGATTCCTCCACCGCCCGCAAAGCCGATGATCGTCGACATGCGCACATTGATGTCCCACCGGTACATCGTGAACGAGATGTACGGCGGGACGATCTGGGGGACAACGGCATACACGATGGTCTGGACGCGCGTCGCCCCGGTCGCTCGAACCGCCTCGAGCGGACCATTCGCGATACTCTCAACTTGCTCCGAATAGAGCTTGGCTAGGGCTGCTGTGGTGTGAAGTCCGAGAGCGAGGGCGCCTGCGAATGGGCCGATTCCGACCCACACAACGAAGATGATCACCATCACCAGAGGCTCGATGGATCTCAATCCGTTGAAGACCGTTCGTGCGAGGTAGTACACCGTCAACCCGATGTTCTGGGACTCGGACTTCCTCAGCGCCTTGAGTGACATGAACATGCCGAACACGGCGCCGATCGCAGCCGGGATGACCACCGTCGCCAGGGGATTCTCCAGCTGGTAGAACCACTCGACGACGCCGCCGATGCCGATGGCAACGGTCGCGCCGGCGATCGCTGAGACGATGAGCGTCGTCACATTGAGCGTGCGGCGTCCAAGGTGGCGGTCGAGGAAGTAGCCGAGCTTGCTCCCAGCGAGGGCTATGGCGAAGGCGCCGATGAGCGCCGAGAGGACGGGAATGCCGATGATGGTGATTTCGCCGAGCTTGACGACGAAGCCACCGAGGAATCGAGCAGCCGGAACGAGATCCTCAAAGAACGCTCCAATCTCTACAAGGAGACCGGCAACGACATAGGAAGCGATGAGCGCCAGGAAACCAACCGCGATCAGAGCCGCGACTCGCAGCAAGCGCAACCTCGGTCCAGGCGGTTCACCGGTGTCCTCTGGTGGGAATGTCCACCGAAGGAGGAACCTTGACAGTGCTCCAAGGAGCACCAGTGCGAGAGCGAGGGTGAGCGCGTTGGCGTCGGCAAATGCTTGCAACGATCGCGCCCACCGTGACGCTGATACACCGACGGCGAGCCCGATGGGCAGGGCAGTGAGCGACAGGGACAAGTTGATCACGGGTACCTTGACATCGCGCATCAGGTTCTTTGCAGCAAGGAAGCTGAGCGGTACAGCAAGGATGGTTCCGGCTGTGGTTGCGAGCAGTGCAAGCATGACGGTCTCAACTATTCGGTCCCAAGTGTTGAGAGCGTTGTCGGACAACCTCGGCGACAGGTCGGACGTGTCGGCGAGTGGGACGATCTTGTACTGCCTCCCGTCGGTTCCATCGAAAAAGATCAACTTGACGTCAGACAAGTCCGCGCCGGGTGGTCCAACGATTTCCAGCCGTTCGATCTCGTCGAAGGACAGCTCGTTCAAGAACAATGATGAACTCGAGTCCGTTGGAACCTGTCCGCTGTTGATCGCGCCGAAGCTCTCAGGTTCGGGGCCAACCCATTGGAAGTCGGTCGCGGAAACGCCCGACCCGGCCAGTTGGACGGAGTCAAGCGGACCTGTATTAAACGGATCGGTCTCGATGTCGCGACTGACATGTCCTGTCCCAGAGCCGGTTATCGCCTCGAAGGATCCGCCCCAACTGATGAAGTCGAGGACGTTGTTGTTCTTGTCGATGAGGGTCACGCCACCGGGATTGCGGTATTCGAATTCAGGGAGTTGAAGGACCACGGTTGACATGGGAGCGTCCGACAAAGGAAGAGCAGAGGGGTCATCCACACCGTTGAGATTGGTATCGGTCCACACGCTTACGCGATTCGCCCATCCCCCTATGTTGGTCTCGGTGGTCACCTGGACCTGCTGGGTATCCTCAGATTCGCGGCTTGGGACTTCGAACGAGAGTGTGAATGCGCCGTCATCAGCGACATTGGTCGTTCCCTGTCGAAGAAAGATGTCGAAATCCGAACGGGGAATGAAATTGACGATGACGCGCTTCCCTGGCTCAAAGCCTGCACCTTCCACAGTCAGGATCTCCCCCGGAGATGCGCACGTAGGCGTGACCTCGATGGTTGCGCCGGTCGGATCAGGCGCGACGGAATCGGGTTCGGATCCGTTGCACGGAACAAACACATCCGCGGTCACGATGATACTTTCGGCGTCGTAATGGATGAGATCTGGTTTCGCGAGTGCGCGCAGTATTTTGAAGAGCTGTGTCTGCCGCTGCTCTGATTGGATCTCGTCGAGCGAGACATCCGTCTTCGCGAAGGCGAACGCGTATACGACGAAGGTGGTGAGTATGGCGATGGCGATGATGAGAGGTCGGCGCCACGTCCTGCGTTTCTCGGCGCCTTCGTCAGGCTGGGGAGAGCTGCCGTTAGCCAATGCGCTCAGCCTCCTTGCCGTAGATTTCCTTGAACTTTATGTCATCGATCTCGCTCGGCGAGCCTTCAAAGACGAGTTCCCCTTTGTTCAATGCAATGACACGGTCGGCGTATTGGTGGACGAGGTCGAGGAAGTGGAGGGAGCAGATCACCGTCACCCCGTCGTCCTGGTTGATACGTTCGAGATACTGCATGATGCTGTGCGCGAGCACAGGATCGAGGCTCGCCACCGGCTCGTCGGCGAGCATCATCTCTGGCTCCTGCATCATTGCCCGTGCAACGCCGACTCGTTGTTGCTGTCCGCCGCTCAGTTCGTCGGCGCGACTGTCGGCCTTGTCCTCAAGGCCCACGCGGATGAGTTGGGCATATGCCCGTTCGATGTCTGCCTTGGGGAACCGGTTCACCACGGCGAGGGCCGGGTTCAGATAGCCGAGTCTCCCTGACAAGACGTTGGTCAGCACCTTTGAGCGGTTCACGAGATTGAAGTGCTGGAAGACCATTCCAATGCGTCGCCGGATCCGCCTGAGTTCTTCCTGGGATGCGTTTGTGATGTCAACGCCATCCCACGTGATCGTCCCCTCGGTTGGTTCAATGAGGCGGTTGATGCAGCGGAGGAGCGTCGACTTGCCTGAGCCGCTCAGACCGATGATGGCGAGGAATTCGCCTTGCTCAACTTCGAATGACACATCGTAGAGCGCTTGGGTGCCGCCGGGATACACCTTTGTCAGGTTCTCAACTTTGAGCATGAATCGTGATTCCTTGCGCATTCGACCGAAGATCGGGCGAGGGAACGCGCCCCCGCCCGATCTTCGGCTTCTGTCTGTCGCCGCCTAGAGGTCGTCGACCGAGAGGCCGAGATCTTGTATGAGCGATCGAATGAAGTCGAACTCGGAGTCGTCCGTCAATGCCAGACCACTCCACGAGTACGCATCGAACGCGATCGCGAACTGCTCCGGGTCGTTAGCAGCGAAGTCGACCATAGCTGCGATGAACTTCTCGCGGACGTCCTCGGGGAGATCGGGGCTGAAGCTGACCGTGTCATTCGGGATCGGCTGCGAGAGCTCGATGATCTTGACCTTCTGGATCACGTCAGGAGCCTCTTCACGAATGTTTCGTCGAGCATCTCTTGGGAAGACACCCCCACAGTCGATCTCGCCGTCTGCGTCGAGCTCGCAGCTCTCAACGAGATCGTCGGGCACATCGGCGTTCGTAGTTGTGCCGTCCCAAAGAACATTCCTGTCCGCGTCGATAGCGGGGCTGAAGAACACGGTTCCAAAGTCCGCCTCGCCGTTGTAGACAGCTCGGACGGTCGCCGAGTGACCACCAGCCTCGAATGTCTCGCCCAATTCGATTCCATTCTGCTTGAACATGCCGCTCGGCACGAGGAAGCCAGACGTTGACCCGGCGTCCGGATAGGCCCACTCCAGGCCGGCAAGGTCTGCAATCGTTGTCGCATCACTGTCGCGCGAGACGATGAATTGCGCCCAGTACTCCGTGTAGCCGAAGCGCAGTGACTTCATGACGACCTCAACGTCGCAGAGATCGTTGCCGAGCACGTAGGCCGTTGCGGGGATGAAACCGATCGTGTTGTCTGTTGATGCGCACATCTCGTTGATGGTCGCGGCATACGACGTCGGCACGCTCACCTCGAAGAACAGGCCCGTCGCTTCCTCGAGAACGGCCTTGAGGATCTCTCCACCGGCGATGATCTCTTCTGCGCTCACCGACGGTACGAAGAGAACCTGGATCGGGTTCTCAGCCGAGCCGACGGCAGGCCCTGGATCGGTCGTTGTCGTTGTGTCCGGCGGCGGTGCAGTCGTGGTAGTCGTATCTGGAGCAGCCGCGAGCGTGGTCGTGGTGTCTGTGGTATCAGCCGTTGAACATGCGGCGACGATCATCGCGAATGCAACCAACAGCATGATGAAGTGAATTCGTTTCTTCATTGCTTGGTCTCCCTTGTCCGGGCCGGCGCGGCCCCTTACCCACCCACATTAGCGATATTGTGGAACCAGAGTTCAGCAGAATCGCCTCTCGACAAGAGCCTCGAACGTGTCCCAGGAGTCGATGTCGATCGCCCCCGTTACAGGCGAATTCCACGGTCGTATGAAGCGACAGACGGCGCGATCCGGACGTTCTATGACCAGGCGCTCAAGGTTGTGTGGGCCGTCGTCGAGGTACGCGTCGCAGTCAACTAACCATTTGCGTCTGGTGATGTGAACCTCGCGGGTAGGGATCTCGTTGTCAGCGATCCATGCATAGGTCTCTGGGGTCGCCCAACGCGGTTTAGTGGTGATGATCACGATCTCATGGTCTTGGCTGAGCCTGTCGAGCGCGGCGAGCGCTCCAGGAATGGTGGGAAGATTGCGGAACAGGCCGGGGCCGCCGTCATTTCTTGCCCATGCCCAGAACTCTGCATTCGAGTGAAAGCGGGTGAGTGAGACCATTGCATCCCACTGCTGCACCATGTCCGATACGAGGCTCGTGCCATGCTCCTCGTTGTAGCGCTGTATCCAGCCCGCGTTGAAGTCGGCCACTACGCCGTCGAGATCGATTCCGAGGCGCATCGCTCAATCGCCGACGATCTCGCCGCCGAGGATGTCGAGAACGGCCTTCTCCGGATCGTCGGCGCCTCCATTGGGCGCTTCCATAAGGTCGTCCTTGTCCGGGGCGCGTTCTTCGACGCTCCCGGCGGACTTCGGAGACTCTCCCGCGGGTCGGAAGGCTACGTCGACGGCCATACCGAGGTGTTCCGCTCCTGCACTCGCGATCGCTCGTGCGATTTCCGTGTCGGCCTTGAGCTGTTCGAGATGGAAGTGCATGTGAGACGCGATCTCGAATACGACCGTCCCATTCTCGACTGTGGCTGGACGTGCTTCCTTGAGTAGAGCATGTCTGCGAGGGCCGAGATCCGCTCGGATCTCGGCGGCGATCGCAGGCCACGCCCGCTCGAAGTCTGCGAAGACGAGCGAGCCTGTTGGCTTGCTTTGCGATGTCGGGTCTCGGATTTCGGATTTCGGATCCTGTTCGGCGCCCATCGGCTCGTCGTCCGCCACACTCTCGAATGGTCGGTCGGACTCCAGATCCTTCGAAACCGCCTCTGCCGGCTGTGTTCTGTGTTCTGTGTTCTGTGTTCTGGCGGGAGCTCCTTGCTCAAGAGCCCGTATCTGTCTCTCCGCCCTGTCCAGACGCACGTTGATCCCGGCAAGGTCGGGAACGGTCTCCGGTCGAGTGAGTCGGAGTATCGCGAGTTCGACCACGAGCCTCTCCTCGCGGCCTGCGCGGAGCTGCAGGAGGGCAGTCGAGAGCTCATCGATAGCCCTGAGGACCTCGTTGCTCGAGATACTCGCCGCGCGTAGGCGCCAATCATCGATGGTCTCAGCCGGCTCGTTCACGATGTCATCGATGTTGTCGGTGTACTGGATGAGGAAGACACCTCGGAAGTAAGCGATCGCGTCGCCCACAAATCGCCGTAGGTCCGCTCCCTGAGCAGACAGTTCGGCAACGAGCATGAGCCCCCCGGCTGCGTCTCCTGCCGCTATCAGGTCAAGCAGCCTGCCGTAGCTGTCGGCTTGCGCGACTCCGAGGGTCCTCGCGACTCCTTCGGCCGTAACTTCGCCGCCGCCGAGGGCGGCGACCTGCTCGAGAAGGCTCATGGCGTCCCGAACTGAGCCTTCCGCGTGTTTCGTGACCGCTCGGAGCGCTTCGTCGTCATAGGCGAAACCTTCGCGGCCTGCAATGGTCCCGAGGTATTCGATGAGCGTGTCGGACGCGACGGGGTGAAAGTCGAATCGTTGTGTGCGTGAACGAATCGTGTCAAGGAGCTTGTACGGCTGAGTCGTGGCGAGCACGAAGACGACGTGTTCGGGGGGTTCCTCAAGCGTCTTGAGAAGCGCGTTGCTCGCTGCACGCGAGAGCATGTGGGCCTCGTCGAGGATGTATACCCTCCGAGCTCCATCCGCGGCAGCGACCGTTCCGACGTTCATGCGGATTTCGCGTATGTCCTCGACTTTGTTGTGCGATGCTGCGTCGAGTTCGATGACATCGAGGGACGTTCCCGTCGTGATCCCTTCACACGACGGGCACTCGTTGCACGGTTCACCGTCGTCGGCTCTATTCGGGCAGTTGAGAGATTTAGCGAGGAGGCGCGCGGAGGTCGTCTTTCCGGTCCCCCTGGGACCACTGAAGAGGTACGCGTGGGCGACTTTGTTTTCGATGACTTCGCGAGCGAGCGTCTCGGTAACGTGGTCCTGGCCTATGACTTCATCGAACCGCTGGGGCCGGTACTTGCGATAGAGCGCTTGGTACTGCATGACAGGCAACAGGTTACAGGGGACAGGAGACAGGTGGACAGGAGACGGACGACGACCACACGCCTGATCCGAAATTCGAAATCTGTGCTCTGTGCTCTGTACTCTCCTGGTATGCAAAAAGACATGCACCAGCTCATGCAGCAGGCCCAACAGATGCAGCGCGAGATGATGGCCGCCCAGGAAGCGCTCGCACAGAAGACGTTCGAGGGAACGGCCGGAGGTGGCGTCGTCAAGGCCGTCGTGAAGGGCACGGGGGAGCTCCTCTCGGTTGACTTTGAATCCTCCGTGCTCGATCCAGACGATCCTGAGATGGCAGGCGATCTCGTGGTCGCAGCCGTCAACCAGGCGATGGCTGCAATGAGCGTGGACGCTGAGAGCTCTCTGGGTGGGTTCGCCGGCGGAATGGACCTCGGCGGTATGCTCGGTTGATGTTCGAGCCGCCTGTCCAGAGACTCATAGATGAACTCTCCCGTCTGCCGGGAGTTGGCCAGAAGAGCGCGCAACGTCTTGCGTTTCACCTGCTCAATGTGGAGGAGGCCGACGCGAGACGCCTCGCTGATTCGATTACGGAGATGCGGTCAACCGTGAGACTATGCAACCGATGTTTCAACGCCACCGCAGATGCGGAATGTACGATCTGTGTTGACACGAGACGCGATACCTCTTCGATCTGTGTGGTCGAACGAGCCCAGGACATCCCGGTCATCGAACGTACGCAGCTCTTCAAGGGCCGGTACCACGTCCTCGGCGGCGCGATGTCACCGATCGCGGGGATCGGCCCTGAGCAGCTCAGGATGAGCGAGCTTGAGGCACGCGTCGGCGCTGAGGGTGTCACGGAGGTCATCGCCGCGACGAACCCAACGGTTGAGGGTGATACGACTGCCATGTACATCGCGCAGCTCCTCAAACCCCTCGGCGTGAAGGTCACCAAGCTCGCGAGCGGACTTCCGGTGGGCGGCGATCTCGACTACGCCGATGAGGTGACCCTCGGAAGGGCGTTGGCAGGCCGCCAGGAACTCTGATCTTCGACAGCCGACAGGCGACAGCCAGCACGTGCTGACCTGTGACCTGTGACCTGTCTACCCTTTGATCTCTCCTCCGACCCACTCCACGCGGTGGTCGGCCTCGATGAATCGGATGGTGCCTGATTCGGAGCGCATGATGACCGAGTGAGTCGATGTATGAATACCGCCGAAGCGGACGCCCCGCAGCAGGGCGCCGGTCGTGACACCCGTTGCTGCGAAGAACGTGTTGTTCGAGTCAACGAGGTCGCGCGTCGTGAGCACTTGGTCGAGGTCGAGGCCCTTCTCCTTTGCGTACTCACGATCGGCGTCGTCACGAGGCCAGAGCTTGCACTGGATCTCGCCGCGCAGCGCCGCCATTGCGCACGCAGCGGTCACCGCTTCAGGCGAGCCGCCGATGCCGAACATGATGTCGATGCCGTTGCCGTGGATCGCCGTTGTGATCGCTCCCTGGATGTCACCGTCGCCAATGAGCGAGATGCGGGCACCCGCCTCGCGAATCTGACGGATATAGTCAGCGTTCCGGGGTCGGTCGAGAATCACCGCTGTGACCTCGCTGATCTCCTTGCCGTTTGCCTTGGCGACCTGGCGGAGGTTGTACTCTGGTGGGGCTTCGATGTCGATGGTGCCCGCGGCGTGCTCGCCTACGGCCAACTTGTCCATGTAGACGAGGCTCCCCGGCGAGTACATCGATCCGCGTTCTGAGACGGCGATCACCGCTAAAGCGCTTCCGCGACCTTCGGCTGTCAGTCGTGTCCCATCAACGGGGTCGACGGCGACGTCGACGCGCGGCGGCTGACCGTTTCCGACTACCTCACCGTTGTAAAGCATCGGCGCCTCATCCTTCTCGCCCTCTCCGATGACGACGACTCCGTCGAGATCTGTGCGCGAGAGCACCTGGCGCATCGCGTCGACCGCCGCCTGGTCAACCGCGTGCTTGTCTCCTCGTCCCTGTTCCCTGGCGGCAGAGATGGCAGCGGCCTCGGTGACTCGTACCAACTCGAGAGCAAGGTTCCGTTCGGGGAGATAGCTTGCTACCGCCATCTCACACCATCTTCACGATCAGAGCGTCTCCCTGGCCCCCACCGCCGCAGAGTGTCGCACCTCCGAGTGTTCCACCCGCGTGTTTCAGCGCATTGATGAGCGTCACGACGATCCGGGCGCCGGTTGCTCCGAGTGGATGACCGAGAGCGACGGCGCCGCCGTGGATGTTGATCTTGTCGTGGTCGACGCCGAGCATCTTGGAAGACCACATCGCCACCGAGGCAAACGCTTCGTTGATTTCAAGTACGTCGAGGTCGCCGATGTCGAGGGAGGCCCGCTTGAGGGCGAGCATCAGAGATTCTGCCGGACGTTCGTGCAGTGTCGCGTCGGGACCGGCGATCTGCCCATACGAAACGATTTCTGCGATGATCGGCAACCCGGCTGCCTCGGCAGCGGCCCGGCTGGCAACGATCACGGCCGCAGCTCCGTCCGAGATCTGGCTCGCGTTCCCTGCAGTGATCGTGCCGTTCTCGCCAAAGGCCGGTCTGAGTTCGGCGAGGGAGTCAGCGGTGGCCTCGGGCCTGATACCACCATCGGAGGTGACGGTGATCGCGTCGCCCTTGCGCTGAGGAACCTCGACGGGAACGATCTCATCCGAGAATGCTCCGGATTTGGTAGCGGCCAGCGCACGAGAGTGCGACTCGGCGGACCAGGCGTCCTGAGACTTTCGGTCGATGCCGAGTTGCTTATTCTTGAGATCGGAGGACTCACCCATCATGCATGAGTCGAAAGCACAGAAGAGGCCGTCGTGGGTCAGCGAGTCGACGATCGTCTTGTCTCCGAACCTAAGACCGCTTCGAGCGTCGGGGAGAAGGTAGGGCGCATTCGTCATCGATTCCATGCCGCCGGCGACGACGATCCCGGACTCACCGAGCCTGACGTGGTTCGCGGCCTCCTGGATCGCAGTCAGGCCGGACAGGCATACCTTATTAATCGTCGTTGACGGCACAGTCATCGGTATGCCTGCCTTTACGGCAGCCTGGCGCGACGTGATTTGTCCCTGGCCGGCCTGGATCACGTGACCGAAGAGCACTTCGTCCACCTGGTCCGGCATCAGGCCCGCCCGTTCGAGCGCACCTGCAATAGCTGTGCCGCCGAGATCCACAGCGGAGAGTGGAGCGAACACGTCGCCGAAGCGACCTATGGGGGTTCGAGCGATCGAACAGATTACGGGGTCCATGGCGTCCCCATCTGTTGGCGGTGTTCCGGTGTGGCGGTCTCTCTCGGGTTGATCGGTGCGGCGTGCTTCGCCGCGAGGCCCGTGCGTATCCACTCACTTTGGAGAATCGGCTTCGGTCTCACTGCCGCTGCGACGCGCTCCTCTTCCTCAATTGCAGCAACAACTGCGGCGATGGCTGCGGCCTCGCGCGGGCCTGCGCCGCCCGAAATCTTGATTCTTTCAGCCATGACCTACCTCAACGAGTTCCACGAGCGTGCCGGCGAGCTCCGTTGGATGGACGAACGCGATCTTGTGGCCGCCACCCCCGATGCGTGGCGTCTCATCGATCAGCCTCGCCCCGGTGCTCCTGAGATGCTCAAGCGCTCCCTCAATATCGCGTACAGCAAAGGCGATGTGATGCATGCCTTCGCCGTTCCGACTCAGGAAGCGGCCAACAGGTGACTCTGGAGATAGCGGTTCTAGGAGCTGGACGTGCGAGCCGCCGATAGCGATCATGGCCTCTTCAACTCCCTGTTCCTCGACGATCTCGCGCGAAATAGGCGTGACGTTGTACTGGGACTCGAACGCCGCGATCGCGTCGTCGAGATTCTCGACAGCAATCGCCACGTGATGAATGTTGTAAGCCAGCACCAGGAGGAAGAATAGCTGCTCTCCGGAGAGTGAGCGAGGTGCGACAGAACGTATGACGTAGCACGACAAGACTGACGACGGCGACTCGAAGTCGTAGCGCGAAATCTCTCCCGCAGCTGCAGGAGTCGTACTGCGTACTTCGTGATACGTACTTCGATCTATGGCGCGCTCACGTGCTCACTGCGAGTCTCGTCGTCGGTGGTCTCATCGGTTTCGGCGAGCCTGACGGAGAAACAGAATCGGGCGCCTACAGGGAAGCGCTCCTCGTACCACAGGTCCCCTCCCATGGCCCTCGACAGCTTCCGTGCGATCGGCAGGCCGAGCCCGAAGCCCGGTTGCAGCCGCGCATCCCCTGTGGAGAGCTGCTCAAAGTTCTTGAAGATTCGTTCACGGTCTTCCTCGATGACGCCGGATCCGTTGTCTGACACACCCACTCGGTAGAGGCCCGGCTCGTAGAGTTCGGCGTCGATGAGAACCTCGTCTCCGCCATACTTTTTGGCGTTTTCGAGCAGGTTGCGGAGGATCTGCCTAAATCTGGTTCTGTCGGTGCAAACGGTGACGTTCGTAGGGATGGTAACCGAGTAGTCCCCGCGATCGAAGATCATCGCGACAACAGAGAACGCCTCCGTCGAGAGGTCGAACTCGACCTCGTTCAGGCGCAGCTGACCGGCCTCGAGACGCGGTATCACGAGGATGTCCTCGACGAGGTTGGAGAGGTGCTCGTTTTCGCGGTGCATGATCTTGAGGAACTCATCGACTTCATCCGGTGGCAGCGTCTCCCACGACTCAGCGAGCGTGTCCGTGAAACCTGCGATGCCCGTCAGAGGCGTCCTGAGCTCGTGGCTGACCATCGAGACGAATTCGTTCTTCAGCTCAACTGCGCGCCGTTCCTGGGCCAGCGCTTCGGCCTGTCTGTCCTGCGCCCGCAGGACAGTGCGCACCGCGCCAAGCATCACAATGGCGGTTGTCACGATGTACACCATCGCCGCTAATCGATCGACCGCTGCTTCGGCGCCAGATCCTTGCACAATTCCGGCGAACCGCAGATCGGTGAACGAGAAAAGCAAGTTGGAGACGATTGACCACGAGATGATGTACGCGACGAGTGCTGCGGCGCGCCGTAGTGGCAGCAGCAGGCTGGCCGATGTGATCACCCACACGATCGCGAGCCCATGGATCGCCGGTTCCGGGCCTCGAAGGACGAGCGCTATCCCGATCGCGGTCACGTCGATGAATGCAGCGGGGAGTGGAGACGTGCCGTGGGTTCGGCGGTACACGGCATCGATGAGCACCGCAGAGGCTGGGATGACGATCAACGTTCCAGCGTAGGCGCCCGAGACGAGACTCCAGACGACGACGCCGACGACGAAGAGCAACGCTCCGCCGGCACGGATCGAGTTGTAGGGACGTCGGATCTCGTCGTAGGGGATTGGCGCCCGAGCGGGCAGTTCGGTCATCGTGGCTCCTTCGAGCTTCTATCGGCTCGGACTCGGAGGGGGTTAACTAGTTATATCGAGATTGCTGTTCGAGGAGTTGCTCAACAGCGGCCTCGGGTACGCGCAGGTCGCCTCTGCCTATGCCGACTCGGTATGAACGCTTTGTGTCACCGTGATAGTCGGAGCCTCCGGTTGCAGCGACGCCGAGGGCAGAGGCGAGTGCGGTGAGGTGGTCGCGGAGCGCGAGGTCGTGCATCGGGTGGTGGGCCTCGATACCTCCTAGTCCCAGGGCTGTGAGCTGCCTGAACGTTTCACCGTAGCCGTCTCTGTTAAGGCCCATCGTCACAGGATGAGCGACAACAGGCACCGCGTCTGATTCTCTGGCCAACCGAATAGCGTTCGAAGCCGTGAGGCGGATTCTCTCGACGTGCGCCGCGCCGCCGTCGCGCAAGAGGTCGGTGAACGCCTCATCCCGCGACGCGATGTATCCCTTTTCGATGAGCGCATCCGCTATGTGTGGGCGACCGACGGATGGCCCATGAGCGTGCCTGTGCACATCGGCGATGGTGATCTCGTAACCGAGCCGGTTCAGTTTCTCGACGATGTGGGCGTTCCGGTCCTTACGACCGTCTCTCAATTCGCCGAGGCGCGATTGAAGGGGTCCGTCTCCCGAATCGAGGAAGTAGACGAGCATGTGGATCTTGGTTCGACCGTGGTCGACCGAGAGCTCGACCCCTGGAATGAAACCGATGCCGAGTATCGCTGCTTCGGATCGTGCCCGGTCAACGCCGTCGAGGGTGTCGTGGTCTGTGAGAGCGACGTGTGCGAGATTTGCTTCGGCAGCGAGTCGCATCACCTGTTCAGGGGAATCTTCCCCGTCTGACATATTCGAGTGAAGGTGGAGATCTACCGGCAATGTGGTCAGGAGGTGAGCAACTGGAGTGCGATGATCGCTGCTCCGAAGATGATCGCGTAGATCGCGTATCGCTTGACAATGCCTATCCGCTTCTTGCGTAGGTTGACCTTGTCCTCTTCGGCGCGTTTCAGCTCCCGGTTTGCCCGCTGTCGATCCCGTTTTTCGGTGGCCATGAGCGAATCTTACCGCTCGATCGACACCGACTCGATGTAGAGGGACTCAAGAGGCGTCGATGGGTTCGGGTCGGCGCTGTTGGCGCTCCGACCGAGGGGCAGAGCAGCGATGCGGTCAAGCGTGTCGAGTCCGGAAACCACGTGTCCGACGATGGTGTACTGGGCCGGCAGCCAATCCACGTCGTTGAACATGATGAAGAATTGGCTTCCTGTAGTGCCCGGCCCTGCGTTCGCCATTGCAACCACACCGCGGCTATACATCGTGCCTTCGGCCGGGAACTCGTCCGGGAGGGTGTAGCCGGGTCCGCCAAGGCCCGTCGCGGTCGGGTCGCCTGCCTGCATCATGAAACCGGGGATGATCCTGTGGGAGACGGTTCCGTCGAAATAGCCTGACTCAGCGAGGAACACGAAGGAATTGGCCGTCTCAGGCGCCACGGTCGGGTCGAGCTCGATCTTGATCGGACCACAGGACGTATGAAGTGTGATTCGTATTGGACCTGTGGCCTCGGCGTCCTCGGGGGTGTCGAACTTCATGTCGACTGCAGGTTCGGGCTGTTCGGCGCCGCATGCGGTGGGTTGGTGGAGGTAGCCGACATAATCCGACGGAACCGTGCTCAACGGCACCGTTGTCACCGTCGTCTCGATCAGGGTGTTGTTTGAGCCCTCGTCCGAGGTGCTGCACGCTGCCGCGATGAGCACGACTGCAGCCGCGAGAACGACGATCCTTGTTGTTGACATGGGTGGAACGTAGTACGAATTACGTTTCCGTTGACCGTTGACCGTTGACCGTTCGGGTCCACCAGTCAACCTGACACCTGACTACCGCACCTACAATCGGCGAGATGGCTCTGGTAGTTCAGAAGTACGGTGGGACGTCGGTGGCTGACGCCGACAGGATCTGCAGCGTCGCGCGGCGTATCGTCGATACGTACAGCGAGCCAAACGACGTCGTCGCTGTCGTCAGCGCCATGGGCACGGGCACGGACGACCTCATCGCATTGGCCGAGGCTGTATCTGACCGCTCGCACCCGAGGGAGATGGACATGCTGCTCACTGCCGGTGAGCGTGTCACGATGGCGCTGGTTGCAATGGCGATCCAGGATCTCGGAGTTCCAGCTACGAGCCTCACAGGGTCACAAGCGGGGATCCTTACGACTGGAAGGCACGGCCGCGCCGAGATCGTGGAGATTCGAGCAAATCGCGTGCGCGAAGGACTCGACGAGGGGAAGGTTGTTATCGTCGCAGGGTTCCAGGGAGTGGATCCAGATTCGAAGGATGTCACAACCCTCGGGCGGGGGGGCTCTGATGCCACCGCGGTTGCACTCGCCGCTGCTCTCTCGGCCGACCGCTGCGAGATATATACCGACGTCGACGGAGTGTTCACTGCGGATCCGCGAGTTGTGCCGGGAGCTTTGAAGATCGATGAAGTGTCGTTCGAGGAGATGCTTGAGCTCGCGTCTGGAGGCGCCGGAGTGCTCATGCCGAGATCGGTCGAGTTCGGAAGAAGATTCGGCATTCCGATTCACGTGCGGTCGTCATTTCATGACGGCGAAGGCACCTGGGTCAAGGAGGAGACGATGGAACAAGCGGTAGTTCGAGGCATCGCACACGACATTTCTGAGGCCAAACTCACCGTCTATCGCGTCCCCGACACGCCGGGCGTGGCGGCTTCTCTTTTCGAGCCCCTCGCGGACGCGGGCGTCACCATCGACATGATCGTGCAGAACGTGTCACAGGAAGGCTCGACCGACATCAGCTTCACGGTTCCACTCGCAATGCTCGATGTCGCCGAGGAAGTGACCAAGACTGTCGCCGAGGACGTCAACGCCGGTGGAGTAAGCACCGATAGAGAGATTGCGAAGGTGTCCATCGTCGGGATCGGCATGAAGACCGAGTCCGGTATCGCGTCCAGGATGTTCAGAATCCTTGCCGACCACGACATCAATATCCAGATGATCTCTACCTCACCGATCCGTATCTCGTGCGTCATTGCAGAGGACAGAGTTTCTGAAGCCGTCTCCGCCTTGCACGCGGGACTCGAACTCGATGGAGAGGCATTGCAGTGAACGTACTCGCTGAGCCGAGAATCGCGATCGTGGGTGCAACGGGAGCGGTCGGCCAAACGATGATTTCCATTCTGGAAGAGCGCCGGTTCCCCCTTGCCGATCTCCGGCTGATGGCCTCGTCTCGATCCGCGGGCAGGATTGTCGAAACCAGGTGGGGGAGCGTCAAGGTTGAGGATCTTGCGTCGGCTGACCCCGCTGGAGTCGACATAGCCTTGTTCTCCGCCGGGGGGGCCCGCTCGCTCAAGTTCGCTCCGCGTTTCGTCGCCGAGGGCGCCGTTGTGATAGACAACTCTTCGGCATTCCGCATGGACGACGCCGTGCCGCTAGTCGTCGCCCAGGTCAACGACGAAGCCATCCGATCTCATGAGGGCATTGTGGCGAACCCGAACTGCACAACCATGGTCGCGATGATGGCTGCCGGGCCTCTCCACTACGCTGCCGGGTTGCGCACGATGATCGCTACCTCCTATCAGAGCGTCTCTGGGTCAGGCCAGAAGGGGATGGACCAGCTCGCGAGCGAGATCGACCACTTCGGCAAGGACACGAAGAGCCTCGTGTCTGGCCGCTGGCAGGAACCGCCCGGCGACCTGTATGCGAGACCGATCGCCTACAACGTGCTACCTCTCGCCGGATCGATTACAGACGCCGGCTACACCGATGAGGAGTGGAAGCTTGTCCATGAGACCAGGAAGATCCTCGATCGCGACACCATTGCGGTGGAGCCAACCTGCGTGCGCGTGCCGGTGATGGTCGGTCACGGCATAGCGGCGTCACTGTGGTTCGACCGCCCGGTCGACCTCGACGAGGCAGTGGCGATACTCGGCACGGCGCCCGGAACCGAGCTGTGGGATGACGTGCGTGTTCCAACGCCGATCGATACCGCCGGAAAAGACGACATCCTCATAGGAAGGCTCCGCGAGACCGTCGGCCATAAGGGCGGTCTCAGCCTCTTCGCTGTCGGGGACAATCTTCGCAAAGGCGCCGCGCTCAACGCGGTGCAACTCGCGGAGCTGCTACTTTTGTAACCAGTATTACGTAGTACGTATCACGTAGTACGACAGCCGGAGGACTCCATGCCCCAGATAGTCACCAC
>JASJYA010000012.1 GCA_030125685.1 Actinomycetota bacterium | reverse complement strand
CTCCTGACCTCGCGGAGGCGATTCTGAAAGCCTTTGGCAATCCTGACGACCTCAGCGCGATTTTCGTGAGCGGGAGAGTTGTTGGGGCTCCGATCCGGTCGACCGAGAACATTGGGCAGGCGCGGCGCGGCGCCGCATTCACGGCGAAGACGGATGGTGGTGCGGAGGTACTCGTTCCTGTTCTCACGGCTGACGCCCCGATACAGGGCGACGCCGTTGTTGTGCGTGCATTCGTGAGCGATCAGGATCTCAGCGAGGGTGTGGTCGTGGCGTGGGCCATGCTCATGGGCCTCGGCGTCTTCCTCATCGTCGTAGCGGTTCTCGCGGCAGACGGGCTTGGCCGGTCTGTCGTACGCCCCGTCACAAAACTATCCGAAGCAGCCCACGAATGGGGCCGAGGGAATCTCGAAGCGCGGGTCGAGCCGGCAGGTCCTGCCGAAATCGCCGAGGTGGGGGAGGCGTTCAACACGCTCGCCGGACACCTAGACGAGCTCGATCGCGAGATCGGCAACCTGATTCAGCGGGCGCGGCGCCAGCCCTCCGACGCCCGTGTCAGTGAGGCCGTGGACCTCGGTGATGTCGTCATCCACAGGGCATCGTTCTGGCAGGTTCTCGCGAATGAGCAGGGGAGGCCAACGACGATATCCATAGAATCGGGGGAGCATCTTGTGGCACTGCCGATGGCTGACCTGGGTGCGCTGATCGACGTTCTCATCGAGAACGTGTTCGCCCACACGGTCGCGGGAGTCGGCTACGACTCTCCGTCCGTACACAGGGAGATGGCGCCAGTGTGCTCACTGTCTCGGATGCGGGGCAGGGATTTACGGACCTTGGAGCAATCACGCGGGGCGCGAGCGGCGCCGGTTCGACCGGCCTCGGCCTCGACATCGTTGTTCGTACAGCGGAACGGTTCGGCGGTGGTGTCAGGATCGGCACGTCTACCGACGGTGGCGGAGAAATCTCGGTCGTCTTCGGCGCCGTAGGACTTGATGCTGACGGCTGACGGCCGCAATCTGCCAGAATTAGAGCAAGGACGCTGTTCTGGACGAGGAGGCCCAGTGAAGAACCGTGCGATGGATACCGAGCGGTCGGACGCCGCTATCGACGATGAGGGTCGTGCCGAGCAGATCGCCGCGGCAGCGAGCCTCAAGCCGCTCTTCCATCCGCAATCGATCGCCGTCATAGGCGCGAGTCGAGATAAGAGTTCCATTGGCGGTCGCCTCTTCAACAACATCATCAACGCTGACTTCAACGGTCCCGTCTACCCGGTGAATCCGAGGGCTTCCATTGTTCGGTCGATCCATAGTTACGCATCGGTGAAGGAGATTCCGGGACCGGTCGACCTTGCGTTCATCGTTGTACCGAGTCGATTCGTCAACGACGTCGTGCGCGAGTGCGGGGAGAAGGGCGTGCGGGGGGTCGTCGTGATCACAGCGGGTTTCTCCGAAGCCGGCGCCGAAGGGGCAGCCCTGGAAGCGGAGCTGCTCGACATCGTCCGAGGCGCGGGGATGCGCATGGTAGGGCCGAATTGCATGGGTCTTCAGAACACCGATCCTGATGTGAGCCTGGACGGTCAGTTCGGACCCGTCATGCCTCGCAGAGGGAACGTATCTATGTCCTCTCAGAGCGGTGCGCTCGGCCTCGCGATTCTCGATTACGCCACCGAGATGCACCTGGGGATATCGACGTTTGTCTCTGTTGGAAACAAACCGGATGTGGCAGGCGACGATCTGCTCTTGTTCTGGGAGGAGGATCCGAACACCGACGTGATCCTGCTGTATCTCGAGTCTTTCGGGAACCCGAGGCGTTTTTCGCGCATCGCGAGGCGAATCGCGAAGAAGAAGCCGATCATCGCTGTGAAATCCGGTCGCACCTTGGCGGGAGCGAGGGCTGCAACGAGTCATACGGGTTCGCTGGCCAATCTCGACGTAGCTGTCGATGCGCTGTTCCGTCAGGCGGGCGTGATCAGGGTGGGAACACTTGAGGAGCTCTTTGACGTGACGGCGCTCCTTGCCAGCCAACCGGCGCCGAAGGGCCGGAGAGTCGGAGTCGTCACCAACGCCGGCGGGCCCGCGATCCTCGCTGTCGACGCACTCGTGTCCCAGGGGCTTGAAGTGCCTGAGCTCTCTGACGGCCTGCAGGAGAAACTTCGTCGATTCCTCTCTGACACCGCGGCGGTCTCCAACCCGGTCGATATGATCGCCGCTGCCGGGCCGGAGGAGTACAGGGCGTCGATCGAGACGTTGCTCGCAAGTGACGAGGTCGACTCGCTGATCACCTTGTTCATCCCTGCGTCTGAAGATGGTGTTGCGGAGACGGCGACAGCCATTCGCGAGGCGGGAGAGGCTGCGCCGAGCGACAAGACGTTTGTGTGTGTGTACCTGCAATCCGGTGGAGCGCCCAGTGAGCTCGCGAGCCCTGACGTGGGGTTCCCGACGTTCGCGTTCCCTGAACGAGCAGCAAAGGCGTTACGAAAGGCTGCGACGTACGCGGAGTGGCTGGCGCGACCAGAAGGCCGCATTGTCGCGTTCGATGACATCGACGCCTCGCGGGCGCGCGCCGTTGTCCAAGACGCCGTCGCCGGCTTCGATGAGGAGGGCGACTGGCTCGACCCAGGCGCCGTCGGCACCGTGCTCAAGTCGTACGGGATCACTGTCCCTCGGGCGGAAGTCGTCACTTCAATCGACGACGCCGTTGCCTTCGGAAAGAACCTTGGAGGACCGATCGTGCTGAAGGTGATCTCACCTTCAGCTATCCACAAGTCCGACGTCGGAGGTGTCGCTCTCGATGTGTCCGGCGCCGCCGCCATCGAGAGTGCATACGAGCGAGTCACAGGCGCTGTCGCAGATTCTGAGGGAGTTCTCGTCCAGGAGTTCGTCGAAGGGGGCCACGAGGTGCTTATCGGCATGGTCGAGGATCCGACGTTCGGCCCGTTGATCGTCTTTGGTCTTGGCGGGATATTCGTGGAACTCATCGGGGACGTCGCGTTCAGGATCCATCCACTCACCGACGTCGATGCAGACGAGATGGTCTCAGAAGTGAAGTCTGCACGACTCCTCGAGGGTTATCGAGGTGGTGAGCCCGGTGATATCGAAGCTGTGGTCGAAACCTTGCTGAGGGTCTCCGCGCTGATCGAAGACCTCCCTGAGATCATCGAGATGGACTTGAATCCGGTAAAGGTCGGCACACCGGGCGCCGGCGTGCGTATCGTGGACGCTCGCATCAAAGTGCGACAGACGAAGTCGTGAGGAGATGACATGCACGTACGGGACTTGATGACTACCGATGTGGTCGCCGTCGCCGCGACAACATCGGTACGCGACGCAGCTCGCATGATGTTCCGCTATCGCGTGTCCGGCCTCCCTGTGGTTGACGCTGACGACCACGTGCTCGGCATCATCACAGAGGGCGACTTTCTTGCGCTCGAGGTGAAGCGCGCCGAGACGGGATATGCGCCTGAGTTCGTCGGCGAAGTAATGTCGCACTCCGTGTTGAGCGTCTCGGCGGATCTCGAGATCCTCGATGCCGCCCGCTTCATGCAGTCGAACGACGTCAAGCGCGTCGTAGTGGTCGAGGATGAGAAAATGGTCGGTGTGCTCTCCCGTTTCGACATCGTTGCGGCGTTCACCCGGCCCGACGATCTAATTGAGGATGAGATCCGAGAAGATCTAATTCGCCGTGTCCTCTTCGTTGACCCAGAGACCGTGGACGTATCGGTCACCAACGGCATCGTGCGACTCGTTGGAACCATCGGGACGCTCACGGAGGCGAGGCTCGTCGAGGATCTTGCTCGGAAGCTCGATGGCGTCGTAGACGTGCAGAACGACCTCACCTGGCGCCTCGACGACACCGACGGATGACACGGATCGCTACCGAGTCAGAGGGCGATGGTGATCTCGACGTTCTCTTCGTCCACGCAACGGGATTCTGCAAGGAAGTGTGGCAGCCTGTGATCGATCGGGTTGTTTCAGAATCATTCTCGTGGATGTCGATCGATCAGCGAGGCCATGGGGACAGCGACTCAGGGACGCTTCCCAACGACTGGGATTTCCTTGCCCGAGATGTGATCGACGTTCTCAGGGACCATGCCGGGGTGATCGGCGTCGGTCACTCGTCTGGAGGGGGTGTGATCGCAAGAGCAGAGGCGTTTCGTCCTAGAATGTTCAGACACCTTGTTCTCATTGAGCCGATCATCTTTCCCCCGCCCTACCGACGGATGGACGGCCCCATGTCCGAGGGCACGAGGAGACGGCGCGACGTGTTTCCGTCGCGCGACGCTGCATTCGAGCGATTCGCTTCCGGGCCGTTCGGCGCCTGGGCTCCCGAGGTGCTTGCCGCATACATTGACCACGGCTTCCGTGCCACCGAGCGGGGCTGGGAGCTGAAGTGTGCTCCGGAGGTCGAGGCGGATTTCTACGCCGAGGGGTTGAACCACGACACGTGGGACCGAATCGAGACGATCGAAGTGCCTGTCACGCTCGTTGCAGGCGAGGGATCCGATACACATCCGAAGCCGTATCTTGATGCGCTCGCCTCACGATTCCGTGAAGTTGAGGTGGTCGTCGTGCGCGGTGCGGGCCATCTTGTCCCCATGGAAGACCCGTCGGCGATCGCTGAGATCGTCAGTGACGTCCTCGTAACGAGCTGAGCTGCGCCGCTACCATCTTGCCGATGCTCCTACTCACCGCCGAAGAGGTCGCAGAGCTGCGGGATCTGCTGACGTCCCAGTCGGGATTCCGGATAGCGTCAATCGACGTCGACTTCGACGCCTTCGACTTTGCACGTACCGGTGCGAGCCTCGTTGATCGAGCCGTCGCATACTCGATGCCGAACGGCGACCGCCTCGTCGGAATAGGGACAGCTTGGAGCACATCGTCCACCGGCGCCGGGCGTTTCACCAGGATCAAGGCGAAGCTCAGGGACATGGGGCGCCCGGACCTCAAGGCGTTCGTTGGATACTCCTTTCATCGCGACGGCCCCTATTCGGATCTGTGGGAGGGCTACCCAGCAGCAGAAGCGTTTCTGCCGCGCATCGGCATCGAGCAGTCCGGCGACCGCACTCGACTGACGGTGATCGTGCCGAAGGGTGACGAGCCTGGCCCGACGCTCGACCTGCTCGCCTCGATGCGGCACCCGGAGTGGGTTCCGGTCGCCGACCTCGGGGATCACTCCATCGAGTCGCGCCCCTCAGTCACCGAGTGGGCGAAGATCGTCGGCGACGCTGTCGAGGCGATCAAGAGGGGCGACCTCGACAAGGTTGTCCTAGCGCGTTCCGTGATCGTGCGATCAAGCGAACCTGTTGAGATCCTGAAGGTCTTCAGAGAGCTTGTCAGGCTTTACCCGCAGAGCTACAACTTTGCGTGGAAGTCCGGCGACGCGGTGTTCATGGGCGCGAGTCCTGAGCTGATCGCTCAGGTGGAGGGCGCCCGAATTTGCTCTAACCCGCTCGCAGGCTCTGCCGCGCGTGGTGAAGGCGAGGAGGACGACAGGCTCATCGGCGAACGGCTGCTTGCCTCGGGCAAGGACAGGGAGGAGCACGCCCTTGTGGTCGACGATCTCGCCAAGCGGCTCTCTCCGCTGACGGTCGCGCTCGACGTACCCCAGGCGCCGATACTCAAAGCAATGGTGACGGTGCAGCACCTATCGACTGTGATCGAGGGGGTGCTCGTCGACGGTGTAGGAATCCTCGACGTGATCGACGCTGTGCATCCAACTCCGGCCGTTGGAGGAGTCGACCGCGAAGCCGCAGTGCGGTACATATCAGCGGCGGAGGAGATTGACCGGGGCTGGTACACCGGCGGAGTCGGATGGATCAACGGTGCAGGCGACGGCGCGATCTGCATTGCGCTGCGCTGCGGCTTGATCAGAGGTGACACGACGCACCTGTACGCGGGAGCGGGCATCGTGGCTGACTCCAAACCCGAGGCCGAACTCCAAGAGACCCGCCTGAAGCTCAAGCCCCTCATGGATCTCTTGACGGCGAATTAGCGGCCGGTGTGTTGCTCGACTGCGGCCGAGACCGCAGCTCGGATCGCGTGGTGGTGCGAGACGTTGGTGCCACGGTCGGTGTGGAGCTCGATGAGCTCGGGGGATTCGATGGGTCCGGCCACAGCATCGATGAACGTGTCGGCGTCATCGATCCTGTTGGATGTGAGCCCCATAGAAGCGGCGATCGATGCGAGTGAGAGTCCGTGTGGCGTCCCCCAGTGCCGCTCGAACGTTTCATGTCTCACCGCGTCTGACGTCGCCTGGGGCAGGAATGAGAAGATGCCGCCACCGTCGTTGTTGATGATGACGATCCGGAGACGAGCACCGAGTCGTGCGATCTCTGAGAGCACGTTGGCGTCGTGGAGCGCAGCAACGTCTCCTACGAGGAGCGTCACGGGGATTCCGGTGAGCGCCGCGCCCAACGCCGACGAGATCGTCCCGTCGATGCCGTTGACCCCTCGGTTCGCAAGGACTTCGATGTCTCCTCGCGGGTCGGCGAACGTATCGACATCTCTGATCGGCATGGACGATCCGACGTACACGATCGTCTCGGATTGGACGGAGGCGATGACCGTTCGTGCGATGGCAGGTTCGTTGGGGAAGGGGAGATCAGCGAGGGCGGAACGCATCGCGGCGCCCGCTGTGTGATCCATAGCCAGCCATGTGTCGAGGAACGCTCGGTCGCCGTGGGCTCTGGGCACGTTGTCCCACAGGAAGGCAGTCGGATCCCTGTCGAAGACGGTGGATGCGCTCGTGAGCGGGTCGGTAAAGCGTGAACTGTGAACGAGAATCTGTTCGACCCCCGAATGCTCGAGCCATGTCCAGAGCGGCTTCGAGGTTGGGATTGGCCCAAGGCGGAGTACGACATCGGGACGTACGCTGTCGAGGGCGTCCGTGCTGCCAGCGAGGAGGTCGCCGTTGCTGATCGTGTTTGGTCCTGCGATCCAGCATTGAGGATCGGCGATCACCGCCGCCCCGAACGTTTTCGCGACCTTGTTCACGGCGTCAGCGAACTCCCAGCGCTGCCGCCCGCTCGCCACGATGAGTACCCGTCTGCCCCGAAGTGGACCGAGATCGGTGCTCTTCGACACCCCTGTGTCATCGTGGCCCATCCACTCCTGTGGATCCCTCGGGAGGGGTAACAGGTCGGGGAGGAGCGGCTCGTCGAATTCAACGTTGGCGTGCACAGGGCCCGCAGGGAAGCCGGAGGCCATCATCCCGAGGTAAAGACCATCGTCTCTTCCCGAGTGATCGGCGGTGCTGAGGTTGGTGAACAGACGTACGTGGGACCCGAAGAGTTCGATCTGATCCATCGTCTGGGGGGCGCCTGTCCCCCTGAAGCGCCCGGGCCGGTCCGCAGTGAGCACGACGAGAGGCGACCCTGACTGATTCGCCTCCACGACTGCGGGGAAGTAATGCGTTCCTGCAGAGCCCGAGGTACATACGACAACGGCAGGCTTCCCCGTCGCCTTCCCGTATCCGAGGGCGGCGAAACCCGCCGATCGTTCGTCCCTGATCGAGACATCTTTGATGGATGGGTGCGCTGCGAATGCGAGCGTGAGAGGTGTGCTACGCGATCCGGGGGAGATGAAGGCTTCGCTGACGCCGGCGTCGGAGAGACCTGCCACGAGATCTGCGCAGTAGCCCGCTGTTTCGTCTGCTGTCGTCACCGATCGCCAGCCTACCGTCTTACGTCTAGAACACGATGGCCAGCGAGAGCAGCAGCGCAACGAAGAGCTGGAGCTGTGCCGTGCCTTTGAGCACGCCGATGAGCGGCGGCCCTGCTGTCTCGGTGAAGATCGTCGTGATGAGCGGGATGGCGAGCGGCGAGACGATGAGCGCGATCACCGCCATCGGCGGAAACCAGCCAAGCGCCGCGCCGAAGATGATGGTCAGAAACGCTCCGGCGAGCGTACCGGCGTAGAGTCGCCGTGCCCACGTCCGTCCGACGAGCACAGAGAGGGTTCGTTTCCCTGCATCCCTGTCTGTGTCGATGTCGCGGATGTTGTTCGCTTCGAGGATCGCCGCGGCCATCAGGCCCATGACAACCCCCCCCGCCCACGCAGAGGCCGGTACGGGACCACCGAACACGTATCTCGTGCCAACGGTCGCCACGACGCCGAAGAAGATGAAGACAAAGAACTCCCCAAGCCCGTAGTAGCCGTACGGGATAGGCCCATTCGTGTAGCCGAGCGCCGCAACGATCGATATGACGCCGATCACGAGGATCGGCCATCCGGCGTACCAGATGAGATACAAGCCCGCGAGCCCTGCGAGCCCGAGGGCGACCGCAATGCCCCTTTTCATCTCCCTTGGCGTGATGGCCCCTGACGCGACCGCTCTACGCGGTCCGATACGAGCGTCGGTGTCGGCGCCTCTCTGCGCGTCGGCCAAATCATTTGCGAAATTCACACCGATCTGGATCGCGATCACAGCGAACAGGACGACAACGAATGGCAGGGGGGCGAAGACGCTGTCTCGCCACGCGATTGCGGTGCCGATGAGCACGGCAGCGACACCGGCGGGGAGGGTGGCCGGTCGCGCCGCCCTGATCCATGCCTTGCTTGGCCACGGGTACGTCCGCGCCTCCATTCCTAGAACTGCCAGGGGAAGGAGGAGTAGTCCGGGTCTCGCTTTTCGAGAAAAGCATCGCGCCCCTCCTGCGCCTCGTCTGTGCCGTATGCGAGGCGAGTCGCCTCAGCAGCGAAAAGCTGCTGGCCGACCATGCCGTCGTCCGGAAGGTTGAAGGCGTACTTCAACATCTTCTGGGATGTGGGGCTCTTCCCCGTGATCTCCCGCGCCCATTCGAGCGCAGTTGCTTCAAGTTCGGCGTGTGGTACGACGGCATTGACCATGCCCATGTCGAAGGCGTCCTGGGCCGAGTAGTCGCGACCGAGGAAGAAGACTTCCCGAGCACGTTTCTGGCCGATCTGTCGTGCAAGAAGCGCGGAGCCGTAACCGCCGTCGAAACTCGCGACATGGGCGTCGGTCTGCTTGAAGATCGCGTGCTCTCGTGAAGCGATCGTGAGGTCGCACACGACGTGAAGGCTGTGCCCGCCGCCTACAGCCCAACCCGGGACGACCGCGATGACCACTTTCGGCATGAACCTAATCAGGCGATGCACCTCCATAATGTGGAGTCTCCCGAGGCGGCCGGGATCAGCGCCGTCAGCGCCCTCATACTTATATCCGTCCTTACCGCGGATCCGCTGGTCCCCTCCTGAGCAGAACGCCCAGCCGCCATCCTTCTCCGAAGGGCCGTTCCCCGTGAGGAGCACGCATCCCACATCGGAACTCATCCTGGCGTGGTCGAGAACCTGATACAGCTCATCAACGGTGTGCGGCCTGAATGCGTTGCGGACCTCTGGCCGGTGGAAGGCGATGCGCACAGCGCCCACGTCCTTCGCCCTGTGGTACGTGATGTCGGTGAGTTCGAATCCGGGGACGAGATCCCACTGCGATGGGTCGAAGATGTCAGAAACCATGGTCCTCCGTTGATCGGTTGACTGGCGATACTGTAGTGACCGATGGCGATCGAGACTCCGAACGAGTGGCTTGGATACGTTGCACGGACCGATCCTGGTCGCGTGTGTCTCGTGAGCGACGAAGAGGTGCTCACCTACGGTGAGGTGCTCGAATTCGTAGAGGCGAGGGCGGGAGAGATCACTGCGAGTATCAACGAACACGAGATCGTCTTGGTGAAGGTCGAGATCGATGTTCGTTCGATCATCGAATCGCTCGCGATCCAGGTTGCGGGCGGTGTGCCGCTCCCATACATCGGTGAGCCACCGGAGCTCCCCGTTGCGACCGCCGAAGGCGCCGCGGTCTGCGTGGAGACATCGGGGACGGGCGGCCTGAGGAAGATCGTCCCGCTCAGCTATGCCAACATCGCTGCCTCGGTCACGGCGTCCAGGCAGCGCCTCGGGAATGGTGCTGACGATCGGTGGTTGCTGAGCCTCCCGCTCAACCACGTTGGAGGCCTCTCGATCCTGTGGCGGAGTTTGGAAGCTGGTGGCGCGGTGATCGTTTTGCCCTTCGATTCCTCAGGCGGCCCGATCGAGAGGCATCGCCCAACGTACGCCTCGATGGTCCCCACGATGGTGCACCGGCTCCTCCAACGGAACCCTGATGCGCTCGCCTCGATCGGCGCGGTGCTCGTCGGTGGCGCGTCGCTCTCGTCCCGCCTGTGGAGCGAAGCGGACGGTGCAGGAGTGCATCTCGTCCCGACCTACGGGATGACAGAGACCGGTTCACAGATCGCAACGCTCCCGGCGCGCGACGATCGTCGAGAGCTTGGCTTGGTGGGACGGCCCCTCGACGGATTCTCGGTGACGATCGTCGATCCCGCCGGCGCGAACGTTGCTGCCTTGACCACGGGGAGGATCGCGGTCGAAGGCCCGGCTGTGTTCCACAGTTACCTCGGGGAGGCGGAGAGGTCGAAGCCGTTCGTCACCAGTGACTTGGGGCGGCTGTCCATCACCGGCGACCTGTACATCGAGGGCAGGCGCGATGACGTGGTCGTCTCTGGTGGGGAGAATGTGTCAACCGTTCATGTCGCCGATGCCCTCGCCGGCATCGATGGCGTGAGCGACGTATGTGTCGTATCAATTGACGACTCCGAATGGGGATCGATTGTCGTTGCAATGGTCGTCGCCGATCGGCGGATCGATTCGAGCACTACGATGGTTGCAACATTGCTCGATCGTCAAGTGCGGCCGAAACGATGGATCATGACGGATGAGATTCCGAAGCTCCATAACGGCAAGCACGATGTTGAGGCTGTTCGTGCTGCGTTCGACTCCGGGTAGGACCTTCGCCTGAGCGTCAGTTCTTAGTTCTGGAATGCGGGGTCGATCACGACCGTCACGGGAAGGTGGTCGGCGCCGATGTCAGGGCCCGTCGTGAGTTCAAGTGGCATGATCTCTTCCGTCATGAGAACGATGTCGATCGGGATCCCTATCCAACCGCCGATGACAGGGACGCCCGACACCGGTGACGTTGCGAGGTAGCCGAATCCTTCAGTCGCGTCCCTGAGTCCGAGGGTCGCTTGCATGATGCGCATATCGTTGGTCCACCTTGTCGCGCCGAGGTTGCCGATCACTGCGACGGGTCGTGAAGCCGATGCGACCGCCTCTGCCACGGTCGCGAGACGAGCTGCCAGCTTGTCAGCGTCTAGGGAGTTCGATCCGAGGTCACCCCACGCGGTGACGACGTCGACGGCCTCATCATTCGATCCAACGGTGATGCGGTACACCACTTCGCCAAAGTGGTCCGTCGTGAAGGATTCGACGGTCCAGGGACTCGTTCCGAGAATTACGATTCCGGCCTGATTCGGATTCTCCGGCGCCGCGATGATCGAGTACGGCGAGCCGTGCTCGGCCAGCGGCGCCATGCGTTCTGCGGTTGTGCCCGCAACGAGGATGAGGTCGGCTTCGGTGTCGAAGAGCCAGCGCAGCGCGAAGTCCAGGTCGTTGACACCGGGGTGGATGTCGGCGTGGACGATCGTGACTCCCTCCCTGCCTATGGCTGCGGGCTGGTCGGTGAGCCACAACGGCGCAATGAGCCACGCATTGACGAGCGCAGCGCCGAGGAACACGATCGACGCTAGCCCCCGGGATACGAGCGTGTAGAGGATCGCCGCGATGATGAGCAGCCAGAACAGGTGCCATCGGAAATTCGCTGCATAGTCGAAGAGCCACCACCTGTCTCCGAAAAACGCGGCGACCGTCAAGACGACGGCGCCCCCACCCACGATGAAGAGCATGATGATGAGGGCTGAACGTAGGCCCGCAAGCATTCCCGTCTCGTGGTGGCTGATCACGATCCGAAAGCGTACATGAAACCGTCACGAGCACCAACGTATATGACGCCGTTCCACACCGCGGGAGTAGATTCGATACACGCTCCGGTGGCGAGCGGCTTCGTCCACATCTCGCGAGGCGCCAGTGGGTCGGACAGGTCATAGGCTCGCAACCCGGACTGATCCGTGAAGCAGTCGACGGCGATCACGAGGACATCGTCGACGATCGCGGGGGATGACCAGGCGTTGACCCCGATCGTGTCCCTCCACACGACCCGGCCAGAGTCGGTGTCGATAGCGAGGAGGTCGCCGCTATCGGTCGGCAGGAAGAGGAGACCGTCGGGATGCAGCGCAGGCGTCGCCCAGGCGCCGGTGTCCTGGCCTCTCGCGGCCGGGATGTCTAGCGCCCAGACAATCGGAGCGATGCTGGTGAGAGGATCGCCGA
This sequence comes from Actinomycetota bacterium, assembly GCA_030125685.1. GTDB lineage: Bacteria > Actinomycetota > Acidimicrobiia > Spongiisociales > UBA5794 > B3-G11. The sequence continues at coordinate 15,166 of JASJYA010000012.1, read as the reverse complement.
CCTCGATCGAGGTGTCGAGCTTGACGAGCTGGCCGACCTCCCGAACCCTCCGCGCCGCCGTGTTATTCGTCTTTTCGTGGTCCGCGTGCGCTACCACGTAGATAAAGCCGTCCTTGTCGATCGTGATCGTCGAATCGATGTCGTCGCCGAGCCAGAAGTCGAAGAACACTTCAGCGTTCCCGTTCTCGATGTCGGAGAGATCCACACCGACGACCCGCCCGCCGCTCGTTGCAAAATACGCCTTCTGGTCGAAGATCGCTGTCGAGTTCTCCACCGAATGCTGGCGGCCGAGGAGATCGAAGAGCTCATCAGTCCATGCAGGCATCTGGTAGACGACCTCAGGACTCACCGTGACCTTGCCCGCGTCGTCGTACCCCCGGTTGAGCTTGATGGCGAACCACCACGAGTTCTCCCCGCCGACGTAGAGCATGTCGTCGACAACGACCGGGTTCGCGTCCCAGTCGTCGTTCCACATTCCTTCCACAGAGTTTGCGTGGAGCGACCACACCTCGCGAACTTCGTCACCATCGAGAGCAAGGATTCTGAATCGCGGATCTCGTGAGCCCGCGTAGAGGAGCGGGTAGCCGTCCGGATCGAGAGTGACCGTTCCCTTGATGATGTCCCCCATGTTGAACGGTGGCCGCAACGGCTCGGCCGTATCTGCGTCGAGGAAGTGGATGAGCTTGTCATAGGCGCCGAAGATCAGCTCGGTCTTGCCGTCGGAGCGTTCGTACACAAGCGGCTGGCCGGTCCACCCGGTGCCGGCCCACGTCTTGGGTTCCCGCCCAACGGGTGACTGGCCTGTCATCGGCTTGTCGGGATATCGCCATAGGCGCTCCGGCGCCGTGGTAGGCACCGGTCCGGTGCCGAAGAAGGTTCGCGTCGGGTTACCACGAAACATGGTGAGGCCGTTGACCGAGCCCCACGGTTGGAAGAGCGTTTCGGGGGTCACGACGCCTGGCGGGCGGGGTGGCAGCGTCGTTGTCGTGGTGTCGAGAGGCGGGAGTGACGTCGATGTGTCTGGTGAGCCGGTAGGTGTCGGAGGGGATACAGGTGGGAGTGTCGTCAGGGGTGGGGCGGCATCGACCGAGACGATATTCTCTCCACCTGCAACGCAAGCGCTCACGAACATCGACATCGAGAGGAGGAGGGGAACGAGCTTACGCATCGCCACGAGTGTAGGAATTGGGAATAGGTAGTCATCGTATCCCGATGCCGTGTTCGGGGACGCCTGCTTCTAGGCTCTCGCCATGCGGTCGATCATCGAGTTTGGTCAGGAGTGGTACGGCGACGCCGCAGGCCCGCTCCGGCGCGCTGACCCGCTCCTCATGGGCGCGGCGTTTGCCTTCAACGCCCTGTTTGCCCTCGTTCCTCTCGCTATCGCATTCGTGTCGCTGCTCACCCTCTTCGAGGTGACCCAGAGGATCCTTGATGACTTGCAGCAGCTGATCAACGAAGCGCTTCCGCCAGATGTCGCGCTGTTCCTGTCGTCGATCATCAACGACTCGATCGGAGCATTGGAGGAGAACCGGATCATCATCATGTTCATCACCGTGCCGATCGCCTTGTGGTCGGGATCCAGAGCGGTCTACACCGTGCAGAAGGCGCTGAGACTCGTCGAGAATTCTCACCACGAGTCGGGGTACCTCCGTATGCGGCTCACAGGGATACTCGTGACGTTCGGCGCCGGCGTCGCCGTGGTAGTCGCATACCTCGTCGGGGTCGTCGGCAGAATCTTCTTTCAGGCGATCGCAGAAGAGTTTGGAGCGCAGGGCCAGGTCATAGCGCAGTTGATGATGGGGGCTGTAGCGGCCTTGTGGGTGTTCGCGCTTCTCTTCGCCATCTACAAGTGGGGCGCCCCCAGCCCGGTACCTCGCACGGCGGTGACTTCGGCTCTGGTCACCGGAATTCTCATCGTAGGCACGAGGGTCGCGTTCGGCCTCGTTCCGTCTGAGGCGGCGGCGTCAGTTGCGGTGTTCGGCGCCATCGGTATCATCCTCATCTGGCTCTACGGAGTTGGGATGGTCGTCGTCGGAGCGCCGATCGCAATCGGGTCTCTGCTGCGTGTTCTCCAGAGGGAGCAGCACCGGTAGCCTGGTTCAGATGGTGGAGGATCGATCGAATCTCGGGGATCTCCGGGTCGGAGTCGCGTTGTTGCTCCGTGTGATCATGCGCTACCAAGGCGTGGTTGCGATATCCATCCTCGGCGCGATGATCTGGATGGCGATGATTCTGTCGATCCCGTACCTGGTGGGCACGATCATCGATTTAGTAGTAACACGTTCCGGCATGTCCGAAGTCTGGCCGCTCCTCGGCCTCCTCCTCATCGCCGGATCGATTCAGGCCGTGGGCATCTCCCTGCGGCGCTTCTTCGGGTTCAAACTCTCGTACCGTGCAGAGGCGGATCTCCGCAACGACATATTCACTCACATCCAGCGGATGGCGTTCTCGTTCCACGATGTCACGTCGACCGGCGCGCTCATGGCCCGCGCGTCATCGGATCTGAGCCAGCTCCGGCTGATTCTCGCCATGACGCCGATCACGGTCGCGAACCTCGTCATGTTCTTCGTCGTGACGGCGGTGCTGATCGTCATTGATCCCGTCCTCGGACTCACGGCCTCGCTCATGGTCCCCGCTCTCCTGTACACGTCGGGCCGGTTCGCCGGAAGAGTCGTCGGTTTCTCCTTCGACCTCCAAGAGAGACTCTCTCAGCTCTCGCACGTGGTTGAGGAGACTGTTGCGGGTATTGAGGTCGTCAAGAGCTACGGCCAGGAAGCCCATCAGCAGCGGCGCCTCGACAGAGAGGCCGAGACGATCTATGACGCCGCGATAGGGATGGCGAAACAGCGAGCCATCCACAGACCGCTCTTCGAGATCATCCCCGCGCTGGGGACCGTTGCCGTGCTCGCGGTCGGGGGTATCCGGGTCCTTGACGGCGCCATGACTTTCGGCGAGTTCGTCGCGTTTATGCAGTACCTCGCAGTGATGGTCCTGCCGTTGCTCATCACCGGCTGGTTTTTCGCGAACCTTCCAAGGGCAGCCGCCGCGGCTGCCCGCATTGACGAATTGCTCTCCACCGCACCGGACATTCAGGAGCCCGATCATCCAGAGCGTCTTCGGTCGGGCCCCGGTGAGGTTCGTTTCAACCACGTGTCATTCGCTTATCCAGATGGGACAGCGGTTCTGTCGGATGTGAATCTGACGATTCCTGGTGGCACGTCTGTCGGCCTCGTCGGCGCTACCGGAGCGGGGAAGTCGACGATCGCCCATCTGATACCGAGGTTCTACGACGTGAGCTCCGGCTCAATCACGATCGACGGCGTCGACGTTCGCGAACTCTCGCTCGACGAACTTCGCCACGAGGTGTCAGTCGTGTTTCAGGAGTCCTATCTGTTCTCAGCCTCGATCGCGGAGAACATCCGTGTCGGAGATCCCATGGCCTCGGACGACAGCGTGCGCTCTGCTGCCCGCCTCGCCAAGGCGCATGATTTCATCTGCGGTTTCCCCGACGGCTACGAGACGGTCGTCGGTGAGCGGGGGTCAACCCTCTCAGGCGGGCAGCGTCAACGAGTGAGCCTCGCCAGGGGGGTTGTGAGGGATCCGAGGGTGCTGATACTCGACGACGCGACATCGTCGGTCGATGCCATCGTCGAGGCGGAGATCCAGACTGCCCTGGCTCAGGTGATGGCCGGGCGGACCACGGTGATCATCGCCCACCGAACGTCAACCCTCGCGCTTGTCGACAACGTAGCATTCATCGAAGATGGCGCTCTCGTCGCGTTCGGGCCTCACGACGAGCTCCTCGCCACGGTTCCCCGGTACGCGGCTGTGCTTGCTGCTCAGGTGATCGTATGAAGTACATGTCGTCCGCAGGGGAGTACAACGTTGAGAAACCCGGCACGCTCATCGCTCGCGCCGCTCGCCTCGCGCCGGAACTACGCAGGCCATTCGCCGCAGCGGTCGCCGTTACGTTCGTAGCGACGATCATCCGCCTGCTTGGTCCCCTCGTGATCAGGGAGGGCATCGACGGAGGAATCGTGGCCGGCGACAGGCAGACGATCCTCCTCGCCGCGGCCGTCTATATCGGGCTTCTCGGTCTTCAGTACATCGCGGACGGTCTCTCCCAATGGATGGTTGCGCTGGTAGGGGAGCGATATCTCGTCCGCCTGAGGTCTGTGGTCTTTGCGAAGCTGATGCGCCTCGATGCCGGTTTCTACTCACGGTCGAAGAGCGGTGTACTGGTGTCTCGGATGACGTCCGACATTGAGTCGCTCCAAGAGTTTGCTTCCGACGGCGCCGTGATGGCGCTGAGCAACACACTCACGGTTGTAGGCGTCGCGGTTGCGCTCGGTGTCGTTGATTGGCAGATGGCGCTCGCAGTATTCGCGGTGGTGGCCGTTTTGGTCGGAGTTTCCGCGGTCTTTCAGCGACAGGCGAGAAGGGCGTACGATCAGGTTCGTGAACGCATCGGTCGTGTTCTCGCGATGCTCCAGGAGGGCATCACGGGCGTACGTGTCGTGCAGGCGTTTACCCAGGAACAGGCCCAAGCCTCCACCTTCGGGCGGGTCAACGAACGGTATTTTGAGGCGAACATGGCTGCTGCGAGGGCGATCTCGTGGTACTTTCCCGTTGTTGCGTTCCTCAGAGTCGTTGCGCTGGGATCTGCGCTCGCGATCGGCGCGAGCCGTGTGATGGACGGCACGATGACGATCGGTACGCTCGTTGCTTTCCTCCTCTACCTCGAGTGGTTTTTCCAGCCGATCATCAACCTCTCGAACGTGTACAACCTCCTCCAGTCGGCGCTCGCCGCTCTCGCGAAGCTTTTTGGCCTGATGGATGAGCCCGTCGTGATCGATGACAGGCCCGGGGCGTACGACCTCACCGAACCGGTCGTCGGCGCCGTGGAGCTCGATGCCGTGTCGTTCTCATACGATCCGGGCACCCTGGTACTTGACGGTGTGTCACTCAAAGTCGGCGCTGGAGAAAGGCTGGCGATTGTCGGCGAGACCGGTTCGGGGAAGTCGACCATTGCGAAGCTGATTATGAGGTTCTACGACCCGGACGCCGGTCGCGTGACCGTCGACGGCGATGATCTGCGTGACATAACCGAGCGGTCCCGCGTCGATGCTCTGGCGCTCATTCCCCAGGATGGGTTCCTTTTTTCAGGAACGCTGCGCGAGAACATTGCATACTCGGATTCCTCCGCGTCGGATGAGTCGGTGTGGAACGTGCTTCGGGCCATGGGCATCGACGACTGGGTGCGTTCCCTCCCCGAGGGTCTCGATACAGAGGTTCGGGAGCGCGGGGGCCGGTTCTCCGCAGGGGAGCGGCAGCTCGTTGCATTGGCGAGAGCGTTCCTCTTCGATCCCTCGATCATCGTGCTTGACGAGGCGACCTCGAACCTCGACCCGGAGACCGAAGTGCAGGTGGAGGGCGCGTTGCGCGTCCTCCTCGCAGGGAGAACGTCGATCGTGATCGCGCACAGGCTCCGTTCGGCGGAACGCTCCGACCGTGTCGTGATGATCGACGCCGGGCGTGTCATCGCGGTGGGAACCCACACCGAGCTCGTCGAGTCCTCGCCCCGTTACCGCGAACTCGTCGAGGTCTGGCAGCGCGGCACGAAGTGAACGGGCAGTCGTACTACTTGTTGTTCCTCCAGGCGATCGCCTCTCTGACGAGGCCCATGTCGAAATCGGGACCGTTCAGCCCGATCGTGACCTCGTTCGCTCCCGCGGCTGCGTACTCATCAAGTCTGTCGACGTACTTGGCGTCGAAGCCGACGGAGCGTTCGACCGCGGATCGGTCTCGACCGACCTTGTCGCACCAAGCGTCGAGTACTCCTGACTTGTGGATGAACGTCTCGGGATCCCCGAACCCGTGCCAGATGTCCGCGTACTGCGCGACGATCCGCAGCGTCACTTTCTCGCCCCCTCCCCCGATGAGGATCGGAAGGTCGCCGATGGGGGGTGGATCGAGCTTGGCCAGACGGTCCTTGATGATGGGCATTGCTGCGTCGAGCGCCCTGAGCCGACCCGTCGCCGTGCCGAACTCGTAGCCGTACTCGTCGTAGTCCTTCTCGAACCAGCCGCTTCCAATGCCGAAGATCAGTCTGCCTCCAGATATCACGTCGACCGTGCGCGCCATGTCGGCGAGGAGCTGCGGGTTGCGATAGGAGTTGCAGGTCACAAGCGCGCCGATCTTGATCTTCTCGGTTGCTTCAGCCCACGCCCCGAGCATCGTCCAACACTCGAAGTGCTTTCCGGTGATGGAGTCGGGATCGCCGCCGTAGAGGGGGTAGAAGTGGTCCCAGTTGTAGAGAACGTCTGCGCCGATCTCCTCGGCTTCCGCTGCGGCACGTCGGATCTGGGCGTAGTCCGCATGCTGAGGGTGAAGTTGAACGGCAACGCGTACGTCATGCATCTTGGGATCCTCGGGTCGAGTGGTCCGACAGTAGCGAGGGTCGGTTGCAAGATCGGCATCGGGTAGGGTTCCGCCATGGGCTCGATCACTTACCGACCTGTCACCGACGACGAGTATCCCGCGTTTGCCCGCGCTCTTTTTGAGGGGTTCTCGGACGACGTACCCGACGATGACTTTTCGGATCTCTTGAAGACGATCCTTCCGCCGGAGCGAACCCTCGCCGCGTTCGACGGCGACACGATCGTCGGCACTTTTGCGGGATACGACCTTGATCTCACGATACCTGGCGGGAGTCTTCCGATGGAGGGCACGACCGTCGTGACCGTGTTCCCGACGCACCGTCGTATGGGGCTGATGAATGAGATGATGCGCCTCCATCTCGAAGACTCGGTCGCCAACGGGTACGCAATCGCAGGTCTGTGGGCGTCAGATTCCGCCATCTATGGGCGGTACGGCTACGGCGTTGCGACGTACGCCGAAACGGTCACGATGATCTCACCCAACGTCGTGTTTCGCGAGGGCGTCGTCATCGACAGGGTCCGCAGGGTCAGTGTCGAAGAGGCCGCGGTCGAACTGCCTCCGATCTTCGACATGGTGCTTCCGACCAAGCCAGGCATGTTCGCCCGGACGCAAGACTGGTGGAGCGTTGAGGTGCTCCACGACGCGAGCTGGAGGAGGCGCGACAAGACGACTCTGCGGGTCGTGGTCCATGATGGCGCAGACGGACCGGACGGATACGCCATCTATCGCCAGAAGGGAGGCGAGGGGGACGACGGGCATGCGAACGGCACGGTGCACGTGGTGGAGGTGATCGCAGCTACCGATAGGGCGCACGCTTCTCTCTGGTTCTATCTCACCAATATCGACGGGTGTCCGAACGTGCGGCGATGGAACTTCCCCGTCGACGACCCGTTCCCGATGAAGGTGAGGGAACCGAGGAAGCTCACCCGTGAGAAGCGTTTCGACGCTTTGTGGATCCTGGTCCTTGACGTCGTTGCCGCGCTCGAGGCGCGCACGTACGAGCGCGAAGGAGCAATCCGGTTCACGATCGTGAACTCATTCAGATCCGAGACCGACGGAAGCTATGAGCTGGTCATCGAAGGCGGCGTTGGCTCATGCCGTCGCATCGACGGTGACACCGCGCTCGAGATCGACATCGATGTGCTCGGCGCCCTGTATCTCGGTGGAGGGGACGCGCACGCCTACGCCGCAGCCGACCGCATCCGCGGCGAAGCTGAGGTGACTCGTCGCCTCGACGAACTCTTCCGCACCGCCCGCGCCCCGTGGTGCAACCAATTTTTCTAGAATTCTTCGATTTTGTGAAGCAGTTCATAAGTGATAGTTTCACGGCTCGCAAGGGAGGCGAACCGGGTGAATAGATATCCGTTGTACGACCCGCTACAACACCACGACGCCTGTGGCGTGGGGTTCATAGCTGACCGCAGCACGATCGCATCCCACCGGATCGTTCGTCTCGGAGTCCAGTGTCTTCACGCGCTCGATCACCGCGGAGCGCGCTCGGCCGACGGGACCGGTGACGGCTCGGGGATGATGACCAGGGTTCCGTACCGCCTCATCGAACGCGAACTTGTCGCCAGAGGTATAAAGCCGCCTCCCAGGGATCGTCTCGGGCTTGTCATGACGTTCCTGCCCAGAGGCGGCGTCGATGAGACGAAGCAGATCGTCGAAGATGCGCTCAATGCAAACGAAGTCACCTTGCTCATGTGGCGCACCGTACCGACCGGTCCGAACATCCTGTCTGAGACTGCAACAGCTTCGCTCCCGATCATCGAGCAAGCCATCGTCAGCGGTTCGTCGTTGTTCCAAAGTCAGGAGGACTTCGAGAGAGCGCTGTTCCTTGCCCGGAAGCAGATTGAGCGTGCGGACAACATCGAAGGTTTCGCTGTCGTATCTGCATCTGCTCGAACCGTTGTGTACAAGGGGCTGTTCACCGCCGACACCATTGAGCAGTTCTACTGGGATCTCAGGGATCCGATGTACGAATCGGACTTCGTGATCTTCCACCAGCGGTACTCGACGAACACGAGCCCGTCGTGGGAGCTAGCCCAGCCGTTCCGGATGCTCGCCCACAACGGTGAGATCAACACGGTGCAGGGCAACAGAGCGTGGATGACCGCCAGGTCGAACGACCTCGGAGAGAGCGTGTGGGGAGATCGCACCCCCGACCTCGCGCCGCTTGTGCGTCCCGGAACGGGGAGCGACTCCGCCAGCTTGGATGAGGCGATGGAAGTCCTTGTGCGCTCGGGCAGGGATGTCGCCCACGCCAAGGAGATGCTGATTCCCCAGGCGTGGGAGAACGTCACCGACCTCGACCCCGAGCTCAGAGCCTTCTATGAGTACCACGCGTTCCTCACCGAGCCCTGGGACGGTCCCGCTGCGATTGCTGCGAGCGACGGTCGAACGCTTGTGGCAGGCCTCGACCGAAACGGGCTCCGACCGGCGCGGTGGACGATTACGCCAGACATCGTCCTCGTTGCGTCCGAGGCGGGTATTGCTCCCGAGGTCGAGGTGCTCGCGGTCGAGACGGGACAGCTCGGCCCGGGCGAGATACTCGCCGTTGATCTGGCCGATGGGACGATCCGATTCTCCGATGAGGTCAAGGCGCGCCTCGCCGCCTATGCGCCTTACGGGGACTGGATCACGACGGAGACCGTCTACGTGCGCGACCCATTTGACGATCTTCAGGATGATCGATTCGACGCCGAGGCGCTCGCGAGGGTGTTCGGCTACACCGCGGAGGAGCGCAGACTCCTGCTCAAGCAGATGACCGAGGGGAGGGAGCCTGTCCTCTCGATGGGGCACGACACCGGCCTCGCTGCACTCTCTGAGCACCCGCAACGCCTGTCACGCTACTTCCACCAGGCGTTCGCCCAGGTGACGAACCCCCCGATGGACCCCATCAGGGAGAAGCTCGTGATGTCACTGCGAACCTATATCGGACGCCACGGATCGCTCCTCGAAGAGACGCCCCAGCAGGCGCACATGATCGAGCTGTTATCTCCCGTCCTGTCCGACGCTGACCTGGAAGAGATCCACACGTCAAGCGATCCGTCGTTCTCGTCTGCATGGTTCGACGTCCTGTTCGATCCGGGGGGAGGCGCTGCCGGCATGGTCTCGGCTCTGATGGACATATGCGCCGAAGCTGAAGACGCGGTACGGGAGGGGGCGACGATCATTGTGCTCTCCGATAGGGCGGTGGATGCGCAGAGTGCGCCGATCCCGATGATTCTCGCCGTCGGGGCTGTCCACCACCACCTGATCGACACCGGGCAGCGGCTCCACGCTTCGATCATCGCCGTATCGGGCGAAACCCGAGACGCCCACGACTTGGCGTGTCTCGTCGGCTTCGGGGCTGCGGCTGTCAACCCGTACCTTGCAATCGAGCAGGTGCGCGCAATGGCCGTTGCAGGCGAGGTCTCCCACGGGGCGGTCGAGGCGCAGGAGAACTACCGATCGAGCCTCGAGGAAGGCCTTCTCAAGATCATGTCGAAGATGGGCATCTGCACCGTCAAGTCCTACCGGTCCTCCGAACTCTTCGAAGCAATGGGACTCGACAAAGATGTGTGCGATCTCGCATTCAGGTTCGTCCACCGTCGCGTCGGGGGTGTCGGCTTCGAGAGGATCGCAGCCGACGTCGTCGAGCGCCACCGGAGATACGGCGGCGAGGGAGACGAGATTCAGGGGTATTACAAGCACCGCGGAGGAGGCGTGGCCCACATCGCGGCCCCTCGTGCCGTGCTCGCCCTCCAGAAGGCGGTGCGCTCCGGCGAACTGGAAGCTTTCGACGCCTATCTCACCCTCATCCAGGATGAACGGCCGGCCATGGAGCTTCGGGATCTGCTCACGATCGAGCCGCTCGGTGACGCGGTCCCGATTGAAGATGTTGAGTCTGTCGAGCGCATCATGGGAAGGTTCGTCACAGCAGCGATGTCCATGGGCGCCCTCTCGAAGGAGGCGCACGAGACGCTCGCCGAGGCGATGAACCAAATCGGTGGCCTCTCCAACTCGGGCGAGGGGGGCGAGGATCGCTCGCGATTCGGCACGAAGCTGAATTCGCAGATCAAGCAGATCGCGAGTGGCCGCTTCGGAGTCACACCCGGCTACCTGGCGTCGGCGGAGGAGTTCCAGATCAAGATGGCCCAGGGCTCGAAACCGGGCGAGGGGGGGCAGCTCCCTGGGCACAAGGTGACACCTGAGATCGCGAAGCTTCGGTTCACCGAGCCTGGCGTCACGCTCATCTCCCCGCCGCCTCATCACGACATCTACTCCATCGAGGATCTCGCCCAGCTCATATACGACCTCAAGACCTTCAAGCCGCTTGCGAGGGTCTCGGTCAAGCTCGTTTCCGGTCCCGGCGTCGGCACCATTGCGGTGGGGGTGGCCAAGGCTTCCGCGGACGCCATCACGATTTCGGGGAATGGAGGAGGCACGGGCGCCTCGCCGCTCGTGTCGATCAAGCACGCGGGGTCGCCATGGGAGTTGGGGCTCGCAGAGGCGCACCAAGCGCTTGTGGCGAGCGGTCTGCGATCGGCGATCCTGTTGGAGACGGACGGGAGCCTACGGACGGGGAGGGATGTCGTGGTTGCCGCTCTTCTGGGCGCAGACCGGTTCGGATTCGGGACTCTGCCGCTGCTCGCGCTCGGGTGCAAGATGGTCAGACAGTGCCACGAGAACACCTGCCCCGTGGGGATCGCGACGCAGAACGAGGATCTGAGGGCGAAGTACTCTGGGTCAGTAGATCAGGTCATCGAACTGTTCAGGCTTGTTGCTCTTGACGTGCGGCGCATCCTCGCGGGAATCGGCGCACGGACGATCGATGAGATCGTCGGGCGGGCCGACCTGCTCACTGCGGTGCGCGGAGGCATCGGTGAGGATCTCGCCGCGTTGCTCGTTCGTGCGGATTTCGGACACGATCGCAGCTTCCGTCGGATAGAGCGCTCACCGATCGGAGAGCAGCTTGCTGAGGTCGGGCGGGCGGTGTTACGCGGAGAGGGGCCGATTTCGGTCGCATATCCTGTCGCCAACACTGATCGAGCGGTCGGAACGAGACTCTCCGGGGAGATCGCCGAGATCACAGGGGACGTAGGGCTCGAAGAGGGGCAGCTCCACATCAGGCTGTCGGGGACCGCAGGCCAGTCACTCGGAGCGTTCCTCGCGAGAGGGGTCGATATCGACCTCGACGGCGTGGGGAACGATTTCGTCGGTAAGGGAATGGGGGGCGGCTCGATCGCGGTGCGACCGTTCACGCGAACGGCGAAGACGCCTCAGGGCGCCGGTAACGCTTGTTTGTATGGCGCCACCGGAGGGAAGCTGTATATCTCAGGCGTTGTTGGTCAGCGGTTCGCCGTGCGGAATTCGGGTGCCGAGGCCGTCGTTGAGGGGACCTCCGACCATGCGTGTGAATACATGACGGCGGGGAGAGTCGCCATTCTCGGACCGTCCGGCCGGAACATCGCTGCCGGGATGACCGGTGGAGTTCTGTATCTCTCCGATGCGGATACCTCGGTCAAGGCCCACATCGCAGACTCGGCGCCGACGCCGAAGCGTCTCGGCGACGACGACGCCGCCGAGTTGAAGACGATGATTGAAGCGCACGTCTCACGTACCGATTCGGCGCGGGGAGGAGAGCTGCTCGCCGACTGGAGCAACGCGGTGAAGACATTCTGGGTGCTCCGACCGTCGGCCTCGCCGACGGTCTCAGACGCCAGACTCCAGATACCAGAAACCAGGCGACAAGGAACCCAGGTCTGAGATCTGGCGTCTGGTATCTGGGATCTGATAAAGGGAACATTTCGGTGGTCCACGTCGTTACATACATACGAGTTGTGGCTCGCTCGGGTGGCCGGTCTTCCCCCCACTCCCACTCGCAGCCACCCGGGTGGGCCGCACTTACGTTCCTCGGTGAGCGAAGGCTTGCTATCGTCTGCTACAATATCCCTAGCGCCGTAGTGGAATTGCCCGAACGGGGATTGTTCGTGAGGAGCCCAACATGACCACAGTCGACATCGACCTTGGATCCTATTCGCTTGGTTGGTCCGATGAAGAGGACCACGTCTTCAAGCCTGAGAAAGGTCTGGACGAAGAACTCATCCGCACCATGTCTGATATGAAGGGGGAGCCCGACTGGATGCTCGACTTCCGTCTCAAGGCCTATAAGCGATTCCTTGCAAAACCGACGCCGACCTGGGGTGGCGGCGGTCGTCTCGACGACATTGACTATGACGACATTTACTACTACATCAAACCAACTGAAGGTGTAGTGAGCGACTGGGACATGGTGCCGGATTCCATCAAGGAAACCTATGAGAAGCTCGGTATTCCCGAAGCCGAGCGGAAGTATCTCGCTGGAGTCACTGCGCAGTACGACTCCGAAGTCGTCTACCACCGTAACCGCGAAGACCTTGAAGCACTCGGCGTGTTGTTCTGTGACATGGACACGGCCTTGCGTGACTACCCGGAACTCGTCCGGGAGTACTTCGGCACCATCATCCCATCGAACGACAACAAGTTTGCAGCGTTGAACTCCTCTGTTTGGTCTGGCGGTTCCTTCATCTATGTGCCGCCCGGCGTCCATGTTGAGGAACCACTTCAGGCCTACTTTCGGATAAACGCCGAGTCGATGGGTCAGTTCGAGCGCACCTTGATTATCGTCGACGAGGGCGCCTTCTGCCACTATGTCGAAGGCTGCTCCGCCCCGACGTACACCAAGGACTCGCTGCACGCGGCGGTCGTCGAGGTTGTCGTCAAGGAGGGTGGCCGTTGCCGCTACACGACGATCCAGAACTGGAGCAACAACGTTCTCAACCTGGTCACGAAGCGGGCCGCAGCGTACAAGAACGCAACGATGGAGTGGGTTGACGGAAACCTTGGCTCCGGTCTCACCATGAAGTACCCCGCAGTCTGGTTGATGGAGGAGGGCGCTCACGGCGAGGTGCTTTCGATGGCCTTCGCCAACAAGGGCCAGATCCTCGATGCAGGCGCCAAGATGGTGCACGTCGCTCCCAACACGACATCGCTGATCGTCTCGAAGTCGATCAGCAAAGGGGGCGGTCGTACCACCTATCGGGGGCTTGTCCGGGTTGAGGAGGGCGCAGAAGGGTCCAAAGCGTTCGTGCGCTGTGACGCTCTCCTGCTCGACGAAGACTCACGGTCCGACACCTATCCGTACATGGAGATTGAGGAGTCCAATATCGACATCGGGCACGAGGCAACCGTCTCGAAGGTCGGTGAGGATCAGCTCTTCTACCTGATGAGCCGCGGCCTCAGCGAGGAGCAGGCGACCGCGATGGTGGTTGCGGGCTTCATCGAGCCGATCGTAAGGGAGCTCCCGATGGAGTACGCCGTTGAACTGAATCGGCTTATCGAGCTTCAGATGGAAGGTTCAATCGGCTGAGTCGCGCCGGGACCGGTAGCCTCGCTGCCGATGCGGATGCGCCGTCGATGAGAATCCGAATAGCTGAGTGCACCGTGCGCTACGAGGGGCGCCTTGATGCGTACCTCCCGTGGGCGACGCGCCTCATCATGGTGAAAGCGGATGGTTGTGTCGCGGTCCACGCGGACGGCGGCGCGTACAAACCGCTCAACTGGATGAATGCTCCGAACACCCTGATCGAGGACGGCGACACGTGGACGGTCGTGAATCCCAAAGGCGAGAAGCTCATCATTGAGTTCGGAGAAGTGCATTTTGAGACGACGAGAGAACTCGGTGAGGATCCTGGTCTCGTAAAGGACGGCGTCGAGTTGGAGCTGCAACGGCTGCTCGCCGAGACGCCGGAGGTGATAGAGGCCGGCCTGAAGGTGATCCGCAGGGAGTATTCGACTCCCATCGGTCCTGTCGACCTGTTGTGCAGGGACAGCGACGGCGGGACAGTCGCTGTCGAGGTGAAACGGCGCGGCGAGATCGACGGTGTCGAGCAACTCGACCGCTACCTCGAGTTCTTGAACAGGGACAGCAGGCTCGCGCCGGTGCGTGGCGTATTCGTGGCCCAGGTCATCAAACCGCAGGCCAGATTGCTTGCCGAGGACCGTGGCATTATCTGCGTTCAAGTCGATTACGACGAGCTGAGGGGCGCCGACTCAGACCTGCTTAGGCTTTTCTGACATCCGGGTTCTGGCATCTGTTAGAGAAGGCCATGCAGGTCGTAGAGCGCCGTTGGATGGCGTAGCTTTCCAAGTGCTCTGGTTTCGATCTGGCGTGTTCTCTCCCGCGTGATACCAAGGTGCTCGCCCACCTCAGTGAGGGTACGGGGAGGTTCTGCGTCGAGGCCGTATCGCAGTACGAGCACGGTCTGTTCACGTTCGCCGAGCGTCGCGATGGCGCGCACGATTTCCTCCCTACATGCACTCTCGACGACCTTCATGAACGGATCCTCAGCGGAGTCGTCCTGGACGAAGTCACCAAACTCAGCGTCGCCTTCGTCGCCGACCCTGCGGTCGAGGCTCACGGTGCTGCTCGGGGCATTGAGAGCGAAGAGGACCTTCACCTCGTCGAGGCCGCTCGCGTCCGAGATCTCAGGGATGGTTGGGGAGCGTCGGAGATTCTCCCGCAGGGAGAGCTCGGTTTCCTGCGCGGTGCGAACAATGTCCACCATGTGCATAGGGAGGCGGATCGTCCTTCCGTTGTTTCCCAATCCCCTCGTGATCGCCTGGCGTATCCACCAGGTTGCGTATGTCGAAAACTTGAAGCCTTTGCGCCATTCGAACTTCTCGACTGCCCGTATCAGGC
>JASJYA010000164.1 GCA_030125685.1 Actinomycetota bacterium | reverse complement strand
CACGACCCCAGGCGCCGAGCGAGTCGATCCTGAAATCAACGTTGTCCAGCAACTCCTCAAGCGTGTTGACCGGGCTCCCGACTACCCCGCCCTCGCCTATAGGGAAGCCGACGCTTTCATTGATGTCTCGACTTCAGAGATGTGGGAGACGGTCAAGGAGCTCGCAGCCGGCCTGGTAGCGATCGGGGTACAGAAGGGGGACCGCGTGGCTCTCCACTCCGGAACCCGGATCGAGTTCACGTATTTTGACTACGCGATTTGGGCGGCTGGCGCGGCGACCACAACGATCTATGAGACCTCTTCATCGGAGCAGGTGCAGTGGATCCTGTCGGATTCGGGTTCAGTAGCGCTCATTACCGAGGACGCGGACACGGTGGCCGTGTACGAAGCTGTCGCCGATGCGGTTCCCGAATGTAGGACGGTGCTCGTTATTGAGGACGGAGCTATGGAGAAGCTCCGTGGCATGGCTACCGACTCGGCGCGCGCCGAGGTTGACGCAAGAGTGGCCGCCATCGACCACGGCGATCTGGCGACGCTCGTGTACACGTCGGGTACGACCGGCATGCCGAAAGGATGTGCACTCACCCACTACAACTTCGCATGGGAGATCTTCCAGCTTGAGGGCTCGATAGGGAACCTCATCAGCGAGGGGAATCGGACGCTGATGTTTCTCCCGCTCGCTCACATATTTGCTCGCGCGGTCCAGGCGGCTGCCGTTTCGAGCGGAGTCACGGTCGGGTATTCGACGGGCATTCCGAACCTCCTCGAGGAACTCCCGATGTTCAAGCCGACATGGGTGTTCTCAGTACCGCGCGTATTCGAGAAGGTGTACAACGGAGCAATGCAGAAGGCCGAAGCCGACGGCAAGGGAAAGATGTTCGACAAGGCGGCGAGTGTCGCGATCGCATACTCTCAGGCCGTTCAGCGCGGTCGGATCACGATTGGGCTGAAGCTCGCGCACGGTGTCTTCGACAAGCTGGTGTATACGAAGATCCGTGCACTCTTCGGCGGCGAGGTCACATACGCCATCTCGGGCGGCGCACCGCTCGGCGCACGGCTCGGACACTTCTTCCGAGGGGCAGGTGTCACGATTCTCGAGGGATACGGGCTGACCGAGACCACGGCTGGGGCGACCATCAACCGTCCGGACGCGATCAAGGTCGGTACGGTGGGTCGGCCGATCCAGGGAACATCGATCCGGATCGCCGAAGACGGCGAGGTGCTGATCAAAGGGGGCCAGGTCTTCTCCGGTTATTGGAACAATGAGACGGCGACGAGTGAGGCGCTCACCGATGGCGGGTGGTTCCACTCGGGTGACATCGGTGTGCTCGATGACGACGGGTTTCTCTCGATCACCGGTCGCAAGAAGGAGATCATCGTCACCGCGTCAGGGAAGAACGTTGCGCCAGCGGTTCTTGAAGATCGGATGCGGTCACATGCCCTCGTGAGCCAGGTCATGGTGATCGGTGACGCAAAGCCGTTCATTGCAGCGCTGGTGACAATCGACGCGGACGCGCTCGGCGCCTGGGCGACGGCGCGTGGCCTTGACGGTGTTCCCGTCGCAGAACTGCAATCGATCGAGAAGGTCGTGGCTGAGGTGCAGTCCTCCGTCGACTACGCCAACAAGGCCGTGTCAAGAGCCGAGGCGATAAAGACATTCCGCATCCTGTCTGAGGACTTCAGCATCGAGGGAGGGGAGCTCACACCTACTCTCAAGGTGAAGCGCTCAGTGGTCGCATCGAAATACGCCGGGGTGATCGAGGAGATTTACGGGTAGTGCAGGCGGCCTAATCGCGCGAGCGCCACTGTCGGGGCGGACAGTGAGCGTCGTGACTCTTCCGTCACGGCGACTTGCAGATCACCTGACGCGGCGAGCCGGTCCTTGAAGGCACCGTACTCCTGCCCGGCAAATTAGGCTCATGTCGGTCGTGCTGTCAACCGAAATACAGGTGACAAGCTCTCGAACACTGTGACAGGTAACCCGTGAACGATCTTCGCGAATTCTATATGGCGAGGCTTGGATCGCATATCAACGCCCTTGAGATTGCTTTAGCGTCGCTTGAAGAGGGCGAAGGTAGTTCTCACGACTCCATTGGCAGAGTCGCGCATCAGCTCAAGGGGTCGGGCGCAAGCTACGGCATTCCGGAGATCACCGATCGCGCCATTGACGTTCTCAACGCGTCTGAGGCGGATCTAGGATCCTCGACTCGCTCTCTCATCGGCCTCTTGAACGAGTTAACCGCGGGAACCGAAGCCTGAAAGCAGACCGTGCTCATCGTCGAAGACGACCCGGCCATTCAGATGCTGCTCCAGAGAGCGCTCGAGTCGCCGGCGCGGGACATAGTGCTTGCTTCGACGATGGCTGAAGGCAGGGATTCCATCTCTCGTGAACCTGACCTGGTGATTCTCGATCTCTTCCTCCCAGACGGTGACGGTCGGCAGTTGCTCACAGACCTGCGCCGAATTCCAGCGACCTCCAACACGAAGGTAATCGTGCTCTCCGGCGCTGACTGCGGGGTAGCGAAAGCCGAATGCCTGGCTCTCGGCGCCGACGCGTTCCTCTCGAAACCGTTCGATCCTGTCTCTCGAGCCGCTCGTTGAGTCGCTGCCGCGCGCCGAGGCAGCAGGAGACCGGCCTGCCCCGTTGCCCGTCGCATCGGCGGCGGAAGAGACGAAGAAGTCGGGGGGTCCGATCTCGGTGTTGATCGCCGAGGACGACGACCTTGTGGCCGCACTCATCGTTGACCGGCTGACCAGAGACGGTTTCGAGACAGTGCACTGCTCCGAGGGCGAGTCTGCGCTCGCAGAAGCGATGAGCAATCCTCCGGACGTGGCCATCCTCGACGTCAAGATGCCGAAAATGGACGGTTTCGAACTCCTGACTCGTCTTCGCGGGATCCCCGATCTCGTAAACCTGCCCGTGATCGTGCTCACCGCAATGGGGAGCGAGCA
>JASJYA010000060.1 GCA_030125685.1 Actinomycetota bacterium | reverse complement strand
GCGCAACCGGCTCAACCCAAGAAACGACGAAACACCAACAACCACAAGGGATCCCGGCCGTGGGCGATACTGGGATCGAACCAGTGACCTCTGCAGTGTGAATGCAGCGCTCTCCCGCTGAGCTAATCGCCCGGAGGCGGTGAGTATATGGGCGGGGATCATGGCAACTCGAACCTCAGACCGTCTCTCCTTCTTCTCTCTCCCACGGCGTGGGAGAGATGGCTGAGCGCAGCGAAGGCAGAGAGGACCGAACGAAGTAAGCGGGAGAGAGCTGCAGGAACGTCTACCGTTTCTTCCATGGATGTCACGACATTCGAACAGGAAGTGAAGAGTGTTGTCGACGATCTCCCCGAATGGGTCACCCTCGAGATGGAGAACGTGGTCATCGTCGTAGAGCGAAACGCTTCTCGCGACCAGGACCCGTCACGTGACGGTCTGCTCGGCATCTATGAAGGTATCCCTCTCCCGGAACGAGGCTTCGACTACTTCGGTGTCGCTCCCGACCGCATCGTGATCTTCTACGAACCCCATCTCAAGCTGGGTCTGGGCAACGACGATCTCCGCTCCGAAATTCGCACCACCGTGCTGCACGAGGTCGGGCACCATTTCGGATTCACCGATGAACGCCTCCACGAGCTGGGCTGGGGATGAAGGGCTCTACCGATCGGGTCTGAACCGCCATCGTCGTGAAGCGGTAGGATGCTGTCAGCAACAGTGGAGAGGTACACCGTGGAAGATCTCATCAAGGAAATCCAGGAGAGAACCGGCCTTTCCGCAGAGAAGGTCCTCGAGGTCGTCACGATGGTTACCGACCACATGAGGAGCGTCCTCCCAGAAGACCTCGTCGCTCAGATCGCAACGTACCTCGGCGACGCCGCTTCGACCTCCGGTAGCGCCGCATCAGACGCGATCGCGGCGGCCGCTGACCTGGCTTCTAAAGCCGCAGGCACGGCCGCGGCTGCTGTGAGCACGGTGTTGGACGCTGTGGGCGACATGATTCCCGCACCCGACGACGAATAATACGCCGTGACCGACACCGAGGGCGCTCTCACCGACGAAAATCGAGCATACTGGCCGAAATCCTCGGGGCCCTTCGTGGCGCTTGTCGATGCTTCCAGCAAGCTCGAGTCGAAAATTGTCGATACGTGGATCGAAGACGCGACCGCCGACGTCAAGGCGCCCGTCGTCGTCTTCGGTATCCCGCCTTCGCGCAGGCAACGCCGTTTCGCTTCGGTGGACCCCGCGATAGGCGAGCGACTGACCCAGCAAGACGACCCGCTCTGCATTCCGCTCCGAGTGGTCTGGCTTGCGAAGAAGCGTGATGGTTTTCGGCAGGTCGCGCTCTCTGACCTGCTCAAGTTTGGCGATCCGCGTGACCCAAACTTCGTGCGCCAGAAACTTATTCTGGCGCAACATCCAGATCGATGCCGAGTGATCGTCGGTGAACCCGCCCGAAAGAGCGATCTGGAGGAGCGGTGGAGCGACCCTGCGGGGAGAGGCCCGGCGGATGGAACGACACTCGGCGAGTTCGTCGCCCTCCAGGCATGGTTAGCGCTTGAGCGCACAGAGAGGCACATTCGCGGTCTGCGATACAAGGTGCCCAAGTTCCTGAGAGAAGACCTTTTCTGGAGCCGACCGTTCCAAGCGGGTGTCGAGCGCCTGTCGCGCAGCGAAGGGAAACCTGCAAGCCGCATGAGGAAAAGGACCGGCAGGTATCTCAAGGAGATGGCTGCGCAACACTCTCCCTACGTGATCGATCTCGTGAACGTACTCACCACGAAGGTGATCAATGCCGCCCACCACGACGTCGACTACTCCGAGGCCGACCTTCGCCGGATCTACCAACTCGCGGAGAACGACCCACTCATCTTTCTCCCGTCGCACA
Source organism: Actinomycetota bacterium (assembly GCA_030125685.1). Classification (GTDB taxonomy): domain Bacteria; phylum Actinomycetota; class Acidimicrobiia; order Spongiisociales; family UBA5794; genus B3-G11. Next base: position 7,957 of record JASJYA010000060.1, on the reverse strand, counting down.
AATCCAACTTCGACCACCTCGTACTCCAACACGTTCTCTATGAGAACGAATTGCCGTTGAACCACACTGCCGGCGGGGTCAACATGAATTTTTTCTTGATCGGGCCCCTGCTCCGGCGCTCAGGCATTTTCTTTATCAGACGGGCTTTCAAGGACAACGAGGCATACAAGTTCGTGCTGCACCAGTACCTTGATTACCTGCTCGAAAAACGTTTCGCGCTCGAGTGGTACATCGAAGGCGGCCGATCGCGCAGTGGCAAGCTCAGAGAACCCATGATGGGCCTTCTCGCCTACGTCGCCGACTCCTACCAGCGGGGCATTACGAACGACGTTGTTCTGATCCCTGTATCGATCAACTACGACCAGATAATCGAAGTGGGCTCCTATACGGATGAACAACGAGGCGCACATAAGGAGAAGGAATCCTTTCTGTGGGCGGTTCGCATCATCGGATCTTTGCGGCGTCGAAACGGAAGAATCTACGTGCGATTCGGTGAACCCCTTCTGCTGAGCGACCGCCTCGACAGGGACGAAGACCTATCCACCCCCGAGGGCCGACTGGCGCTGCCGAAGATCGCTTTCGAGGTCGCCACCCGCATCAACGATGTCACTCCAATCACAGCAATCAGTCTCGTGACACTTGCCCTCCTCTCCGAGGAGAGACACGGCTTGACGGTCACAGAAGTCGACGCCCGGATCGCCCCATTCATGAGATTCATCGACGATCGGGAACTCCCCATCACCGACGACCTGCCTTTTAGATCTCACAGCGAGATTGAGGCGGCTCTCGAAGCGCTCATGCTCTCCGGCGTCGTCAGTCGAAGCGAGGGCCTCACAAACGCGATATATGGCGTTGCTCAGGGCAAACATCTCGCTGCTGCCTACTATCGCAACACGATCATCCATTTCTTCGTGAACGCCGGCATCACTGAGCTCGCTCTCGGCGTTTGCGCAGCGCGAGAGAGTCGAACGACGCGCGACGCCGTGATCGACCGAGCGCTCGAACTTCGGGATCTCCTGAAGTTCGAATTCTTCTTCTCGCCGAGCACCGCCTTTGCTCAGGAGATCAGCGAAGAAATCGATCGATCGACGGTGGCCGACAGAGAGACAGGAGACATCGCCGGTTTGGCGCAGGATGCGCTCCCGCCCAAAAGTCCGATCGTGCTACGTCCCTTCCTCGAAGCATATTTCGTGATCGCATCCACGCTCGCCGTGCATGGCTCGGAGAAACTCAGCGAGGGTGACCTGGCGAAACGCGCTCTCCGCATGGGTGAGCAGCTAGCGGCGCACGGTGAGATCTCGAACCGTGAAGCAGTCTCGACCGCGCTCTTCGCGACGGGAATCAAATTGGCGGCCTCCAAGGGACTCCTGGATGGATCTGAGGAGGATCGCCTCCGTTTTCGGTCTGACCTGAGTGAGATTCTCGACACACTCACGACGATCCGAGCGTGGGACTCTATATGGGTCGATCGACCTACTCTTTGCTCAACTTCCGGCGTTTTGAGCCGATAGACTCTCATAGGCAAACGGAGCGTGCGTCACACACGCAGGAGTCGGTCGATGACGACGAAACAGATAGCGGGTAAATCAGCCGGGACTACCGAGAATCACGCCGGTGAAGTCCACGATCAATCGGCGCCGCCGGTCGAGGATGTCACACGCGACCTGCTTGCCAAAGCAAGATATGACGCTTTCCGCCTCGTGACCGAGGCCAGAGAGGAAGCGGAGAACAGTCTCGAAGAGGCGCGGACTCAGGAGGCAGGGATCGTCAAGGCCGCCCGGATCACAGCAGACGCCACCGCGCAGAAGGCAGATGCAGCGGCCAAGGCGACAGTCATCGCCGCCAAGGAAGAAGTCGCCGCGATCGTTGCGAGCGCTCACCGCACCGCGGGCGAGCAGACGATGGGTAGCGACGCCGCAGCGCTCGAAGTAGAACATCGAGAGCTCTCACATCGAGTTTCGACGCTGCGCGATGTAGCTGAACAGCTTGAGGCGCGGTTTGCCGCGCTCGCTCTTACCGCCGCCGGGCCACCGCCTGGCAGCGCGACAAGCGACCCAGTCGAGTCTGACACAGAACTCTCGGCGCCTCCCCTTACCCACCCGCGAGTCGCGATCGATTACTCCCCCTCAGTATCTCCGCCGGAGAAAGATGATGAGACCGAGGCTAAGAAGGAGTCAGACTCCGACGAGACCAACGTCGAGCGGGATTCGTTCTACCACCGTCGCTCAGCAAGCCTTCCCAGCCTCGGCGAGGATGGCGGCCGGAGCGCTCTCGACATGACGAGATCGATGCGCGCGTCTCTCGAGTCCGACTAATCGCCCTTTGCGTAGAACCTAGGCGTAGAACCTAGGCGTAGAAGGGGTTGGTGCCCATCGAGTGGTCGGTTACGTCCACGACCTCCGTGATCTCAGGGATGGCGTCGAGGATCGCTCGCTCGATGCCCTGGCGAAGGGTCACTGCGGCGAGACCACAGCCCTGGCAACCGCCACCGAGCTCCAGCTGGGCGATTTCTCCCTCGACGCGGATGAGGTTCGCGACACCACCGTGCGACGCTATTGCAGGGTTAATCCTCTCATCAAGCAGCGTGCGAATTTTTTCCTCCGTGGTACCGGTGAGCTCAAGATCACCGAGATCCCCGCCGCCGATCGTCGGAGACGGCACGTTCGGGTTCCGCATGACAAGACCGGGACCCGCACCGTCGCCCGACAGGTCGAGCACGGCGCCTCGGAGATTCTCAACACTGTCGAGAGAGATAGCGACAGGGAGTCCGCCGTGGTCCTCAACAATGTCAGATGATGAGATGTCGTCTGCGCGCAGGAACGAGGTTTCGTACACGAATCCCTGCGGACCAACACCTGTGATCCTCAGACCGAGGTGTAGATCTGGGATGCCCTCACCCTCTCGCAGAGCAATGATCTGGTCGCGTGCAGTGTCCGTAATTTCGACGATGGTCGTAGTGGTATCTGTCATGCTGGCCGGATGGTACCGGCGGGAACCGGCCTAGCGATACGAATCGCTCAGCGGAGAGGAATTACGCTGTTGGTGGTCAGATCGAGGATCTGCTCGTCGTCACTCCCGCGGTCCGCGATCCAACGACACAGCGTCTCACCCGGACCTCGTACGATCCACCACATCACATCCGTCGTGTCCGACTCCTTACCCGCTCGCCATGCGCTCGGCATTGCTCGATCGCCTCGGACTCTGAGTTGAACATGCCAAGGACGTTCTGCTCCGATCCTTTGAATGGACGACCGGGCTGTGGAGACGATTCCCGAAATTCAACAACTTCGAATGCCATTCGTCTGCTCCTATGCCCGCCGTCACGATACCAGGGTGGGCCGCATCAGGAGTACCCGAACCGCGACGACATCATTCTCGCGGCCTTCCCACCCGGGAAGTACGAAACCTCCGGTAGCATCCGTGAGTCGAACGGCGAGAACATGAACCATGCCGTGGCTCCAACACTGCGACCCCACCGGAGGCGCACCATGCACAAGAAGCTCCCTGTCATAATCCAGGGTGGAATGGGAGTAGCAGTCTCGAACTGGCGCCTCGCGAACGCAGTCTCGAGTAAGGGTCAATTGGGGGTTGTGTCAGGCGTCGCACTCGGGGCGATCCTCGCCCGGCGCCTCGAAATGGGCGACCCCGGCGGGCACATGCGTAGAGCGCTTGCGGCCTTCCCTGTGCGGGAGGCCGCCAAGGGAATCCTGGAAAAATACTTCATCGCGGGAGGCAAGGATCCAGACGAGCGCTTCGCTGTGAAGCCCATGGCAAAAATGAATACCTCGCGCAAGGTCCAAGACTTGATCGTGGCGGGAAACTTCGTTGAGGTGTACCTCGCCAAGGAGGGACACGACAATCCCGTTGGCGTCAACTTTCTCGAAAAAATCCAGGTGACGACGCTCCCATCCCTCTACGGCGCGATGCTCGCCGGTGTCGACTACATCTTGATGGGCGCCGGCATTCCGAGATACATCCCCGGCGTGCTCGACCGGCTAGCCGAAGGATTCGACGTCGACCTCAAGGTAGACGTCAAGGGATTGACAGACGAGGGAGATCCCTACATTCGGTTCTCGCCCGCTGACTTCGCGAAAGGCGTCGTCGGTAAGCTGAAACGGCCAGACTTTCTCGCCATCGTCTCATCGCACATTCTCGCGAGGATGCTCGCGACTAAGTCGAACGGAGAGGTGAACGGCTTCGTCGTCGAGCTCCCTGTCGCAGGTGGGCACAACGCGCCGCCACGCAAGAAAGGCGAGTTCACCGACGACGGCGAACCTATATACGGCGAGCGCGACGTTCCAGATCTCCAGATCATCGCTGACCTCGGCAAGCCGTTCTGGCTTGCGGGTGGCTACGGAGAGCCTGGCATGGTTGTCGAGGCTCTCAAGAGCGGTGCCTCGGGCGTTCAGGTCGGTACGGCGTTCGCCTACTGCGACGAATCCGGTTTTACCAGGGAGATCAAGGACGAAGTGATCGAGAAATCTCGCAGCGGCACACTCAAGGTTTTCACCGACGCCGTGGCGTCCCCCACAGGCTTCCCATTCAAGGTCATCGAGCTGGACGACACTTTGTCGAACGAACGGGTTTACGAGAAGCGCACGCGCATCTGCGACCTCGGCTATCTGCGGCATGCGTATCAGCGGGAAGACGCAACGATCGGATGGCGATGTCCCTCGGAACCTGTTGACGACTACGTCCGCAAGGGCGGAGATATTGCAGACACCGTTGGCCGAAAGTGCCTCTGCAACTCGCTCGTCGCCAACGTAGGACTACCCCAGATACAGCGAAGCGGCGAGATCGAGGGGATTCTGATCACTTCGGGCGATGACGCCGCGAACGTTTCACGCTTCGCTCCCGAAGGATCCACGAGTTACTCAGCTGCGGATGTCCTTACGTATCTCCTAAGCGAAGTTGAGAATCAAGGTTCTGGCGACTGAATCCACGATTCGTGCACGAAAATCCACCGGAACCCTCCAGGCTTCGTTGAGTCGGCTACGAGGCCGACGGTGCTGGCAATCACCGCGCTCTCCGCTCGCCGATTCTGGTACTCCTTGTAGGTCGCGATCAACAGTCCCGGGTCGTCTCGCTTGAGTTCAACATTCTCGATGTGGATGTCGACTGGCTCGCTTCCCCAGTGCTCCTCGACCATCTTGACGATCGTTGACCGATCCGAGATCGTGCCATTCGGCGAGACGATGAAGAACTCGTCGTCAAGCGAGTCCGCTAATTCGTCGATCGCGCGGCCTTCGACCCCATTGAACCAGTCCTCAAAGAACCTGTGCTGCCGCTCGACCTCACCCTGGACAGCGTCCCGGCTCACGTGAGTGCGGCTGCGACACGGCTGAGACGTTCCCGAGCCTCCCCCGCGATGGCTTCAACTCCTTGAGCGTCGACCACTGACACCATCACGTCTGGGTCCATGAATCGAACAGCGACACCGCCCGCCTCCTGTCGAAGCACGACGTTGCAGGGAAGAAGTGCGCCGATCTCCACGTCGGCCTGAATCATGCGGTATGCGAGCGGTGGATTGCACGCACCGAGAATGACATACGGATCGCTGTCGATATCCAATTTTGCCTTGAAGGTTGCTTGCACGTCGATTCGCGTCAGGATACCGAAGCCCTCCTCGCCGAGCGCTGCGGTGACGCGCTCCTCGACGTCTTCCATCGTGCCTGAGATGACGATCCCGAATGTGTAGTCCATGATGGTCCCTTGGTCGTTGCTCCCGATTCGACCAGGATATCAGCGCGTGAGCTTGGTACTTCCGATCCTTCTCGCTCATCCATCCAATGCCTTTAACGTGGGACAATGATTCGAGTCTTTTTGACTTGCTGTGCGGTTGTCCTCGCAACCTTCGCCGCGCCCCAGACACAGGCCCGGGCCAACGGAGGTGAGGGCGAAGCCTGGCCGTCGTTCACCGAATCAAGTTCCTGTGGCGCCCAGCGCGTCAGCACACCGCGAGTTCAGAAGTCAGGTTGGCTGAAAAGCAGCACGCTGCGCATGCGAGGATGCTGCCCGCCCTCGAACAGGCTGCAAGGCGGATCGAAGCTTCCTTGGCCGATGGCGATCGGCATCGGATCGACCGGCCGTCAACCTACTCGGCAGCGGCAAGAACCATCGGCGGGAGCTTCCGAGTCTCGCGTCACACCTATGGGATCGCGTTTGACGTGAACTCTCGTCAGATTCCATTCCGAGGGGACAACAAGCTGATCACCAACATGCCCGAGTGGTGGGCTCAGGATTTCCTCGACGCAGGCTTCTCGTGGGGAGGTTTGTGGATCGGGTCGAAAGACGCGATGCACTTCGCTTGGCAGGGTCCCGCTTTCAGCGATGCGACTTTCCTACCTGCGCCGTACGAACCGCTCACGGACGAGGCGATGTTCAGAGATGCTGTCTCGTCGATGAATCCGAACAACGGATCTACCTCTCTGCTGTTCTCAGGCCCGAACCCCTTTCCAGGAGCAGACCAATATTTTCTCGGCGACTCCGACCTGGACTACCGCCCGGATCTGTGGGCAGTGCACGACGGCAGAGTCGCGACCGCGTTGGCTTCAGACGGCTACCGCTCAACGGCAGTTAGCCAGCGTCCCTCAGGTCTCCCAAATAATCTGGTCGATGTGAGGGCTGCGGACTACGACGGTGACGGACGGGTGGACCTGATCACCTTCGACGGGTTCACGAAAAAGGTGTGGCTGGGCAACACACCCCTGTCTGACGGACTTCCCCCTGAGGTGTGGTTCGAATACGAGGATCCCCAATGCGAGGACGGGGAGCAGACGTGGTATCGACAGGAACTACGGTTCACCACGAGCACATGGATCGCGCATGGCGCGTACTCCTGGAGGAAGCAATACGGACTCCCCACCGGTTGCGATCCCTCCAAGCCCGAGTGTGACGTTGGCCCCGTGACGCGCCAGATGTTCAGTGAGTTCCTCGCGTGGGTCGACGGCCTCCAAGCACCGGCAAGCGTGACTCGGGCTGCGGCCTGGGCGCTCGATCGAGCGGGCTATCAGATTCCGTGTGCAACCAACGCCGCGGACTGTTGGAGCGAGGCAATGCCGCGAGCCGAGCTCTCGAGTCTCTTCGGGCAGTTTCTCAGCACGCGTCGGGGTGATGTGCCCCCGCCCCATCGATGGGTCCATACAGTGCCGGCATCGGCGTCAGACACGCACACGCCGACCTGACCGCCCGTGACGAGTCCCTTAAGAACGAAGCTACGAGATCTTGACGACCCGTGTGCCACCGGCAAATTCATCGTGCCATCCCGTGTTCGTCTCAGACTGGTTGATCGTGAACGCGATATAGATCACAGCGCCTAACTGGGCGATGCTGCCGATGACGGGGATGATGCCCAAGGCGTACCAGATGTTTCGCTTGATCGCCATCTCCAACGACGGGTTCTCACCGTCAGGTCCCTGCGTCTTGAGTTTCATGATCATCTTCCCGACAGTCTGTCCTCGCATGGACTCCATGAGGGCAAAATATCCGACGACGATCGCCGCGAAAAGGATCCCTGTCAAAAGACCGGCTACACCGAACCCGCCTCCGAAGCCGCCTACACCGGTGGCTGCTCCGAAGATGGCTACGATGAAAATCGGGACGATGACCACGAAAAACACGATCCCTAAGAGCACGCTATCGATCAGGCGCGCCAAGAACCGCGGCAACAATTCCGCGCCCACATCCTCTCCGGGACTACCGCCTCCCGCTTCCCCCTGCTGTTCAGATTCCCACTCGTTCATTCTCCGCTCCTTGCATATACGCAGCTTCCTGACCAGACCGTAGCAGGATCAAGAGTCGGTAGCCAGACATTCCGTCTCCTGAAACCGGTTGTAGAACAGTGGAGTCATGCTTAGCGGTCTCGTTGGCCAGAGGTGTTTCGCTGTCATGGCTCTCGCCGAGGAGATCGGTGAGCCGATCCGAGGCGTTCCCACCTTCATGTTTTGTAGCGTGATGA
>JASJYA010000163.1 GCA_030125685.1 Actinomycetota bacterium | reverse complement strand
GACACCAGCACTCAGATTGGGAAATACTGGCACGGTCGGGGTTGCTCTACGCGCCGTTCATCTATACCATTCCCAACAGAACGTCGGCATCAGCGCGCGCTGAACGTTGATTCGACGCCGCACGGGACACACCATGTGACGCCCGTCGGGTTGGAAGTGCACGCGAGAATCACGGAGTTACGTGACACCTCGAATACCGCTCGCATACGCAAGCCTTCTCGTCATCGCTCTCGTAGCGGTGATCGGGTTTGCCGCGTTCTCTCCGCCGTTGTCTCCCGCGACGAACGAACCTGCCGCTCCTACGACCCTCGCAGCGACACCGACCGCGTCCGCACGAGTTGCATCAGCCGTGCTCGCATTGCGGGTTGCGAACGCCGAGACTCGGATCGCGACGACACTGGCCCCGGCAACGACTGCCGCGCCTGAGCCCGCTGCAATCCCGGCCGATCCTGTCACCACCACCGAAGCGACCGAATCGGTAGAAGCCTCATCGACGACTACGACCAAGCCGCGAGACACGACGCCGCCCTCAATCAAGGTCACGTCGCACAGCGACGGAGAGCATGTCACCGACTCCTACATCGTCTTCAGAGGTACTTCGGAGGCCGGTGCCTACGTCCGCTCGGGGCCCTTCGACGCGGATGTCGACGAAGACGGCAATTGGTCACTCGGCCTCGTGATGGTTGATGGCGCCAACAGGGCGTTATTCACAGCAATGGACAAGGCGGGGAATTCCTCCGAGCTGAAGATCACCATTCACTACGACGAACCGACGGTGAAGGCGACGACCACCACCAAGGCGCCCTCGACGACAACAACGAATCCACCGGCGCAGACAACGTGGTCGCCGCAGTGGCCGGCCGATGCCGGCGGAATTCGCAATGTCGAAGCGTGGAGATCCCTCGTAGAGAAATATTGGGCGCCCGAGAGAGTCGACTGCGTCCTCGGGATCATCCAGAGGGAATCCAGAGGCGACCCGCGCGCCTACAACTCGTCAAGCCGCGCCGAAGGCCTCATGCAGCATCTGAGCAAGTATTGGAAGGCGCGTGCAGCGGCCGCCGGATTCAGGGACTCGAACGGGCTCTACGCGACCCCCTACAACGCAGAGGCGAACATTGCGGTAGGCGCCTACATCGCAGGCTCAGGCGAACACTGGTACACGCCGTGGAGTTACCACCCGGCGTACGGATCCTGTCCCGACAGCCGCGGCTAGAATCGCCCATCATGAACAACGCTGCCAAGAACCTCCTGCGGGTTGTGGGCGTCGTCGCCGGCCTCGGCGCCGCCGCGTGGGTGCTCCGCGACAGGATGCTCCCTCCCCCCGAAATCCACGATGAGCCGCCTCCGAAGTTTCGCACCGGTGGCGGCGCGGACGATCTAACCGAAATCAGGGGCATCGGGCCGACGTATCAGGAACGTCTCGCCTCCGGGGGCATCCACAGTTTCAGCGATCTCGGCGAGCGAAGCGCAGATGACGTCGCTGAAGTCGCAGGCACCTCCGTTGCGGTAGCAGAAGGCTGGGTGAAGTCCGCTCAAGCGCTGGACTAGGCGTGTTGTACCTCACCGCGCCTGACCGGCTCTTCGAGCTGTTTCCCGACGAGCCGCGGTATCGCACCGATCAGCTCACCGAATGGCTGTACGACCACCCCGTTCTGTCCTCCGACGACATGCTCAACCTCCCGCGCTCGATGCGCGCCGGCATCGCGGAGCAACACTGGCCGTTCACCCTTGAGATAGAGCAGTCGGCGGACGCAGGCCTGACAAAGAAATGGCTCTTTCGGTGCACGGACGGATCGCCGATCGAGTCGGTTCTCATGGGGTACGCGACGCGAACGACACTCTGCATCTCCTCCCAGGTTGGCTGCGCCATGGGATGCACGTTCTGTGCCACAGGCCAATTCGGGTTCGACAGGCACCTCGACGCCGGGGAGATCGTGGCGCAGGTGGCGTACGCGAACGCTTACCTCGCCGCCACGCCGCTGCCTCGCTCCCCTGAACGCGTCACCAACGTCGTCTTCATGGGGATGGGGGAACCGCTCGCAAACTACGACGCGACGATCGAGTCGATCCGTCGGATGATCGAGCTCATGGGCATCTCCGCTCGATCCATCACCGTCTCCACCGTGGGCTTGGTCCCAGGAATGAGAAAGCTCCTTGAAGAGCCGTGGCCTATCAACCTCGCCGTCAGCCTCCACTCCACCATCCCCGAAGAGCGCACGAAGCTCGTGCCGATCAACAAGCGATATCCGATTCACGACGTCGTCGCTGCCGCGAAGGATTATTTCGACGTCAAGGGGCGGCGCGTATCGCTCGAATGGACTCTGATTGCAGGCGAGAACGACTCAGACGAGGAGGCGATCGGTCTCGCTCAGATCGCGAGGAAGATCCACGCACATGTGAATGTCATCGCGCTCAACCCCACACCCCTCAGCCATGACGTGCCTCCCTCGCGTGACCACATCCGAAGGTTCATCGGGACGCTCAAAAGAGAGGGCGCCAACGTGACACTTCGCGACACGCGCGGCCAGGACATCGACGCAGCCTGCGGCCAGCTCAGGTTGAGAAGCAAGTAGACCGTTGACCGTTGACCGTTGACGGAGCTCAGCTAGATTACGCTACGGACCAACCGTTGGAGACCAAACATGCGACTGCAACCTGGAGACGAAGCGCCGGCCTTCTCCGCGCTCGATCAGGACGGCAGCGTGCGGTCGTCTGAGCACTACTCGGGGACGAAGCTCGCGGTCTTCTTCTACCCCCGTGCTTTCACCCCGGGCTGTACCACCGAGGTGTGCGACTTCAGAGACCGCCACGAGTTCTTTTCCAGCAGCGGCTACACGATTATCGGGGTATCGCCGGATCTTCCTGAGAAGCTCGCAAAGTTCAAGGATGAGTACAACCTGCCGTTCGATCTGCTCTCGGATCCGGAGCACGAAATCGCGACTGTGTTCGGCGCGTACGGCCCAAAGAAGAACTACGGCAGGGAGTACA
>JASJYA010000162.1 GCA_030125685.1 Actinomycetota bacterium | reverse complement strand
GCCGACGTCACCGGTCAATCTACTGAATGGATCGTGCCCGCGGGTACCGTCTCGTGACAATCGCTCGGGTATCTAGAGTCCGACGAAACTAACTGCACCATCCGAACCCTTCGGTCGTATCCGCTGATCCCGAATGCGACGATAATCTGCTGATGCAGGTTCCCTCCAGTATTCTTTACGGCGGCCGTCGTGGTACGCCGCCCGCGCTTATCGCCGCGACTTCCGCCGTGACGCTGCTCTTTGTCGCCACCCCCTTCCTGATCACTCCACTCTCTGAGCGATACGGAATCTCAGAGGGGTTCGTAGGATCGATCTCCATGACGCAAGTCGGGGCGTTCGCCGCTGCGAGTTTCCTGTTCCCGAGACTGCTCCGCCCTTCCGGCAGGCTATTGCGCATCTCAGCGATCGGCCTCTTAGCGTTCAACATTCTCAGCATCTTCGCCGGCTTCTACCCCCTTCTTCTCTTCCTCCGCCTGTTGGCCGGCGCGGCGGCAGGCACCATGACGTGGCTGACATGGTCCAACGCGATGCGGAGGCAGCGCTCAATGGCTTCGATCGCGGCGACCGGGCCGATGACGGCACTGGTCGCCACTCCCCTCATAGCGATCGTTGCAGGCTGGGGCGATCAGGCCGTCTATGGGTTCCTTGCCGCAGCGACCCTGCCTGCCGCTGTGCTGTGGGCGCCTGTTGCAGGACGCAGGCGCGCCAAGGGGGTCATCTCCGGGTCGCGGTCGAACCGGATACTGCTCGCGTCGTTGTTCACAGTGACGTTCTTCGGCTCTGCGATGTTCATCAACCTGACGATCATTGCGAGGGACATCCACGGGATGTCGCCGCTTGTCGCGTCGATCGCCTTCAGCTTCAATGCCGCCGGTGCGCTTCTCGGCGCTCGCCTCTCGACGCGTCACCGCTACCCCGGGTGGTTCCTGGCGTCGATCGGACCTGCAGCGCTCATCACCGTCATCGGGCCTCCTTGGCTGTTCTTCGTGGGCATGACATGGTGGGGCTTCGCGTTCTGGATGGGTATTCCCGGACTGTTCCAGATGCTCGTCGACCGCTCTCTCGAACCGTCCGAGCGCGCTGGCGACGGCCAGGGTGTTCTCGCCCTCGGACGTGCCCTAGGGCCTGCGCTCGGAGGGGTGTTCGTCGATGGCGGAGCGCTCATCGCCCTTGCAGCGACAACTGCGATAGGGTCCGCTGCAGCGGGCCTGACCATCGTCGGTGTCAAGGAGGGCCGTGACCGCCTCCCACCCACCGACGACCGCACAATCGACCAGCAGAAGTGAAAGCGTCGATGGCTCTCCCCGACAATCTACGGTCAATTACGCCTGAGTGGCTCACCGAGGCGTTGGCTGCCGGAGGGCATATCGGCGCCGCGACCGTGACATCGTTCCGAATGGAGCGAGTCGGTGAGGAGGAGGGGTGGATCGGGGAACTGGCTCGCCTCAGGCTTGCATACTCCGAGCCCGTCCCGAACGCTCCGTCATCTCTGATCGTCAAGTTCTCCCCTCGTGACCCTGACGGTGTGTTCAGTCTGCGTGAAGTCAGGTTCTATCAGGACATCGCCAAAGGTCAAGACTTCCCCGTGCCCAGTTGCTACTACGGTGAGATCGATCCCCGATCCGGGGCCAATGTCCTGCTCCTGGAGGACATGAATCGGCGCCGTACCGTGAGTTTCGTGAAGGGCTGTACCCCGTACGAGGCAGAGGCTGCCGTCATGGGCCTGGCGAGAATTCATGCCGAGTGGTGGAACGATAAGACTCTGGAGCAGAAAGATTGGCTCTTCTCGATCGCTGATGTCCCGTTCGCCGAATGGTGGACTCAGTATCCCCACAGAATCAAGACGCTCCTGCCGGACTTCGAGGTCTCGCGCGGCCTCATGGATTTCGGTGACCGATTCGCGGCGGACATGCCGTTGATGCTCGACCGCGTCGAAGGAGCGCCCTTCACCTGCATTCACAGGGACGCCCACGTCGACAACCTCCTCTTCGGATCCCACGCTGATCATGCACCTGTGATCCTGGTCGACTGGCAGACGGTGGGCCGCGGCAGAGGGGTCAGCGACATCGCCTACCTTCTGATCAGCTCCCTCTCCCCTACAGACCGCCGCGATTCGGAGAGAAGATTCGTCGGCATCTACCACCAACTCCTCATCGAAGCGGGGATCGAGGACTACTCCCTCGATCAATGCTGGTCCGACTACATAGTCTCTGTCGCAAGCAAACTGTTCATCACGGTCACAGCGACCGTCAACCTGGACAACACGACTCCTCACCGCAGAGCGTGGCGAACAGCCGACCTCCAGCGACTCATGGAGTTCATCAAGGATCACGACCCGGTCAGTCGCCTCTGACAAGACCCTTTTCCGCGAACCACTGCACGGTGCGGCTGATCGTGTCAGACGGCTCCGTGTACGTGAAGCGCAGTTCCTTTGCTGCCTTCGACCCGTCGAAGCGGTGGCCGTGGAGGAGCGTCCTGATCAGGTCGGGGCAGACGCCGAGGGAGGGTTTGACGACGGCAGCGATCCTCGCCGCCGGAATTCCGAGGCGCCGAACGAGGCTCTCACTCACCCATCGGGGATGAATCTCGCGACCGGTAACGGTAGCGAGCAGATCAACTACCTCCGCGACCGAGAGCGTCGCTCCCGACAGGATGTACCGCTCCCCCACACTCCCGTATCTTGCAGCGTTGATGTGGCCTGTCGTGCAATCCTCGATGTCAACAATGGAGAGCATCACGTCGACCAGCAACGGTCGCTTCGAGTTGAGCGCGCGGAGCAGAAGCTCGGCCGAGCCGGTCGCCCTTCCGGGACCCTGGACCGAGGACGGGCTGACGACGACGAGATCCACACCGAGTCGACTTGCCTCCTCGGTCGCGACCATCTCGGCGAGATACTTGCTTCGGGCATAAGCCGACAGGTACTCGCCGGAATGCACCGTCTCTTCGACACCGATCGTGCCTTCACGCTCCCCGATCGCAGCAGCGGAAGAGGTGTACACGACGCGCC
>JASJYA010000161.1 GCA_030125685.1 Actinomycetota bacterium | reverse complement strand
GAGCAGGAATGTCAGGACGCGGCCAATCTCGACCACGGCGCCCGAGCCTGCGGCGCCCTGTCGGCGAACGAGCCTTTCTACCGAGATCGACTTGAGATCCTCGCACTTCGCGTAACTCGTCGATACAAGCCCCGATGCCCCGCGCTCGATCTCGATGTGGGAGGGAAGCCCGCGTCGGGTGGTCGTGAGAGGCACAACCATCACCACGCTGGACCTCCCCTCGTTGTGGCGATCAGATGACATGACCACCGCGGGTCGGACACCCGACTGCTCCCGCCCCACAGGCTCCCCGAAGTCGACGAGCCAGATCTCGCCACGGCGCGCCATCACCCCGATCCGTCGCCGAGCGCGCCATCCTCGACCGCTCGCTCCGCCTCGATCTCGGCCCAAGCGGCCGGATCGTTTCGCAACTCGTCGTAGCGGCCGTCCATCCGGTCGAAGAAGATACGCCGCTCAAGCGCATCCGCTGCCTCATCGAGAAGTTGCGTCATCGGGCGACCGGTCTCGGCTGCAAGCTTCGAGAATCGATCCCTCGTGTCCCTACTCACCCTGATCGTTGTGCTCACCCCAGCAGTCTACCAATACGTAGACTACTTTGTCTACATGTGATTCGACGATCCCCACTATGACAGCTAGTGACGGCGCGCCGCCTCCCTTACCCTGCGTGCATGCACCTCCTGAGCCTCGAAAGCGTCTCGAAGACGTATCCGGAGACCCCGGTGCTCGACCATGTGTCGCTCGGCATCTCGTATGGGGACCACGTCGGGATCATCGGGAGGAACGGCTCCGGCAAGTCGACCTTGCTCGGGATCATTGCGGGGACCGAGGAGCCGGATACCGGGACGATTGTGCGATCCAGAGGCCTTCGCGTCGCGGCGCTTGACCAGAACCCCACCTTCGAGGACGGTGCGACTGTTGGTGACATACTTGGCGATGAGCGTGAGACCATTGCTCTCGGTGACCGGCTCGGCCTTACCGACCTCGACGCAACCTGCGCCGAACTCTCAGGAGGGCAGCGCAAACGGCTCGCCCTCGCCCTTGCTCTCGCTGCTGAGTGCGACATCCTCATCCTCGATGAACCGACGAACCATCTCGATATCGACATCATCGACTGGCTCGAGGACCACCTTCGCTCCCGCAAGGAGGCGATCCTCCTCGTCACCCACGACAGGTACCTCCTCGACCGTGTCGCCAACCGCATCATCGAGGTCCATGACAACGCCCTCTTCTCTCACCAGGGCACATACGACGACTTTCTCGAAGCTGCCGCCACGAGAGAAGCACAGGAGGCCGCCACAGAGCACCGGCGTCAGCAGCGCATCAAGACGGAGCTTGCGTGGCTGCGCAGGTCTCCCAAGGCGCGCACGTCGAAGTCCCGCCACCGGGTCAAGGAAGCAACCGAGTTGATGGCGCAGCGCCGTCAAACCCGTCGCGAGCTCACCATCGACCTGCCGGCGCGTCGCATCGGGTCAAAGGTCGTCAACCTCCACAACGTGGGGAAGCAATACGGGGACCGCTGGGTGCTGCGCCACGTCGACTACAAGCTCCAGCCGGACGCACGCATCGGGATCGTCGGGCCGAACGGCTCGGGGAAGACAACCCTGCTGAGACTCATCGCGGAGCGCATTGAGCCCGACGAGGGGAAGGTCACGACGGGTTCGACGATCCACCACGGCTGGTACGGGCAGGATCCCAGGCAGATCCCCGCTACCACTCGCGTGCACGCGGCCGTGCGAGAACACCTCGACGAGGTGCGCCTTGCGAGCGGCGTCAGAGTGTCCGGCGCTCAGATGCTCGAACGATTTCAATTCACGAGAGAGCAGCAGCAGTCAGCCGTCGGTGACCTCTCAGGCGGGGAGCGGCGCCGCCTCGAACTGCTCTTTGCCCTCATGGAGGCGCCGAACCTGTTGTTGATGGACGAGCCGACGAACGATCTCGACATCGACACCCTCAACGTGCTCGAGGAGTACCTCGACGCATGGCAGGGAGCGCTCGTGGTGGCGAGCCACGACCGCTACTTCCTCGACCGCGTCTGCACGGACATCTTCTCCATCGAGCCGGACGGGTCCGTGCGTCACCACCCGGGTGGGTGGTCCGCGTATCGCACATTCAGCCGGGCGTTCTCCCCTCGCTCATCGAGTAAGCCGCCTTCAGGCCGTCCAAGAGCGAAGCAGCAGCGGACGAAACTCACGTACAGCGACCAACGGGAGCTCGATCTCCTCACGAAGAGGGTTCCGGAGCTGGAAAATCAACGGACCGAACTCATGAGCGCTCTCGATGCGGCGGCTGGAGACTACGAGCGCACTGTCGATATGTCGGGCAGGCTGGCCGGTATCCTCGAAGAGCTTGACATCTCAGAGACCCGCTGGCTGGAACTCACGGAGAAGGCCGAACATCTCGCCGACGGCGGACACGATCAATGACCAACCGGAGGAGGACAGATGCGTGATGCAACAGTCAAGGGGATGTCCTCCCTGCACACCTTCATGTATCGGATGACGAATGGACGGATCGGCCGCAGGCTCGTCGACAACGACATGCTGCTGCTGACGACGACCGGTCGCAGCACCGGGGCCAAGCACACCGTCCCCCTGCTCTATCTCCGCGACGGCGATCGTCTCGTCGTCATCGCGTCATACGGCGGCAGGCCGAGCCACCCCCAGTGGTATCGAAATCTCCTTGCCAATCCGCAAGGGTCCATCCAGATCCTCGGAGAACACCGAACGGTCGAGGCCACAACGATGACCGCCGACGAGCGATCTGAGTGGTGGCCACGGGTCGTAGCCGCCTACAGCGACTACGCCGTGTACCAATCAAAAACCGGCCGCGACATACCCATCGTCTGGCTCAACTGAGGGGCGATCTCCCTATTAGCAGCTCACCAGAGGATTGGGACCATACTGGTTGTCGCTCTCGGTGCCTTGGAGGAGGCCTGTCTCGATGAACGCCCAGAGCCCGCCGATGATCGGTACGAACGCAATGAGCATCCACCAACCGGACTTGTCCCGGTCATGCCACCGCTTGA
>JASJYA010000059.1 GCA_030125685.1 Actinomycetota bacterium | reverse complement strand
AAGAACGGGGTTAGCGGGTGGCGATGGCCTCGATCTCGACGAGGAATCCGCCCGGTAATGCGCCTGCCTGAATCGTAGAGCGCGCAGGGCGCGACTCACCAACGTACTCGGCGTACACCTCGTTCACAGCCGGAAAATCGGCGATATCGGCTAGGAAGATCGTGGTCTTGACGATGTCATCGAAGCCGAGGCCGACGTCTCCGAGCACGGCCCCGATATTCCGCATCACCTGGTGGGTCTGTGCCTGGACATCGCCTTCGACCGGTGTATCGGTCTCGGGGACGAGAGCGACCATTCCCGAGAGGAACACGAATCCGTTCGCTTCAGTAACGACGCTGTACGGCCCGAGGGGTGTCGGCCCGCTGGGCACGTCGTGAATGGTTTTGGGCATGGGAAACCTCGCTGGTCTGGGGGACGCCACTATCCCAAGGAGCGAGGTCGTATTACGTAGTACGACCGCCGCAGACGGTTCTAGCTGAAGCTCTTTCCGCAGCCGCAGGTGCCTGAGACGTTGGGGTTCTCGATCGCGAAGCCTGCGCCTGCAAGGCCGTCGTCCTTGAAGTCGACAATCGCGCCCGTGACCATCGAAACGCTCGCAGCATCGACGACCACACGGACGCCGTCGGTCTCACTCACGATATCGGTAGGATCGATCACGGAGTCGAAGAACATGTCGTATGCGTACCCCGAGCATCCCGACCGTTTCACCCCAACGCGCAACGCCATGTTTTCGTCACCCTCAGAAGCGATCAGTTCCTTGACCTTCGCTGCGGCGTTTGAGGTCAGTGTGACGCCTTGTAGCTGGGCGGCGCTGGGAGCAGTCATGTGATTCTCCATCGTCCGGTGACTGTTAGGGTCACTATGATAGGGCACATTCGCTTCAGTTTCTACGGAATTCTCGCGACCGGCCGTCAGTAATCACGCGTCCTCCGCTGTCTTGGGCGCCTATACCCTTCGGCCATGGTTTCTCCTGACGACATCAGGGAGGCGCTCACGCATGTGATCGATCCTGAGCTTCACACCGACATCGTGGATCTTGGCATGGTCGGGGACATCACCGTAGATGGAGGCAGTGTCGTTGTCGGGATCGCGCTCACCATCGCCTCCTGCCCAATGCGAGGCCAGATCGAAGCCGACGTGGAGCGCAGGGTGGTAGCGCTCCGGGGCGTTGACAGCGTGACGATACGCATGTCAGTCATGTCTCAGGAGCAGCGATCCACTCTGATGGAGCGGGCGCGAATGCGAGCTCGCGAGACCGCCACACCTACCGCGGTATCGCCTTCAACTCGTGTCATCGCAGTCAGCAGTGGCAAGGGTGGTGTCGGGAAGTCATCACTGAGTGTGAACCTCGCACTTGCGATCTCCGAGCAGGGGCACAGCGTCGGGCTCCTCGACGCCGATATCTGGGGATTCTCTGCTCCCCGCATGCTCGGTGCGAACGAAATGCGACTCGGTGCGAACGAGGATCGCAAGATCGTGCCGACCGAAGCACGGGGAATTCATCTCGTGTCAACCGGGCTGCTCATCGACGATGAGGAGACGGCGCTCATGTGGCGAGGCCTGATGTTGAGCAAGGCTGTGGAGCAGTTCCTCAACGACGTCGCGTGGCCGACGGACCTCGGCTATCTCGTCATCGACATGCCTCCAGGCACGGGAGACGTCCAGATGGCGCTCGCCCGGTTGCTCCCCCAAGCCGAGATGGTGGTCGTGACGACGCCACAGATTGCCGCACAGAAGGTCGCTGCAAGAGTTGCTGACATGGCCCGTCGGTCGCACATGCCGATCATCGGCGTCATCGAGAATATGGCTGGATTCACGACAGAGGACGGTAGCCGCTACGACATCTTCGGCGCCGGCGGAGGAGCGTCGCTCGCCGACGACCTCGGTGTCGAGCTGCTTGGATCGATTCCCATCGATCCCGACGTCGCCTCCGGCGGTGACTCGGGTGACCCCGTCGTGATCGTCAAACCCGAGGGGCCTGCAGCGATCGCGATCACTTCTGCAGCCGATCGGATCGTCGAAATCCTCCCTCCCCTCCAGCTCGACTCGTGCATCGGACGCCTCGCGACCCTTTGACACTTGACGATTCGACTAGCCGCAGAGCGCCTTTACAAGGGGGTATGGGTTGATCCAGTCGCTCCCCGCCGGCGCGTATTGGAAGTGGAGGTGGGGGAGCCAGTTCGGGGAGTTGCCGCTCGATCCGTTGTAGCCGACGAGATCGCCGACCGAGACCGACATGCCTCCCGTGACGCCTGGCGCGAGCGCTTCGAGATGGGCGTAGTAGTAGCGACTCCCCGACATTCCGGTCAGGTACAGCGAGATGCCGCCGAGTGAGCTGTCGGAAGTGCGGGTGATCACGCCCGACTCGATCGCGACCAGCGGAGCGTTCCGAGCCGCCATCATGTCGACGCCCTTGTGGGCGCGGCCACCAGACCGCGGAGCGCCCCAGGTGTCCGAGAAGCTCGTTGCCGCGTTGATCGGGCACGCCTTGCCGTCCGTGACTACCGGCGGGGGGGCGGGAGGCGGCGTGGTCGTCGTCGTGGTTGTTTGCGCCGTCGTCGTGGTCGTGTCACCGTCACCCGTCGTGGTAGTCGTCGGTTCAGCGGTTGTGGTGGTAGCGACGGCTGTAGTTGTGGTTGTCGATGTCGCCTGGCGGGCAGCCTCTGCGGCTTCCTTCCGGGCTGCCTCCTCGCGCCGAAGGCGCTCCTCCTCAGCCACTCTGCGCTTCTCCTCCTCCTGTTGCTCGAACGCGATCGCGATGGAGTCGTAACCGGCGTCTGCCGCCTCAAGCTGCCTGAGAATCACCTCCGCGAGTTCTGCGATCTCGACAACATATGCCTCCTGTTCCATCAATGATTGCGCAAGCCTGTCCTGCTGGTCAGCGTGGAGTTTTTCGGCAGACTCGAGACCCCGAAGCAGCTCCACGTCTCTCGCATTGGCCACCTGGTAGTAGCGATCCTGGACGGGTAGATCCGTGAACGTTCGCGCCGCGAACACTCGGTCAGTTTTGAGGAACCCGCCAGACATGTAACGAGCGATCACGAGAGCTTGCACCTGAGAGCGCTTCGTCCCTATCTCCTGCTCAAGGCTGGAAATTGACCGGGAGAGTGACACGATTCGTTCACGGGTCTGGGTCTCGACCACGATGGCTTCTTCGAAGCGAGCAGTCACACTCTCAAGCGAAGCCGAGGCCTCCCGACGGCTATCGAGAGCAGCGTCCACCTCCCGCCTCGTAATCTCGCCAAGCGTCTGGGCGTACGCGGGCGACCCGATCGCGATGATCAACGCAACGGCGACGACGAGTCGATTCCGCATCGCTCCCCTATCTATCGCTCCCGCTATATGGAGCGAACTTCTGTCTCATCCTCCGCCGTGCCCAAGGTGAACAGTACCGCACCATCACGTGAAAGCTTCGTCAACTGCACCGCGACCTGCTGAACAGCCGCTCGGCGCAGGCCCGCAGGTATGCCCGAGTAGACGATGTCAACAACCTCTCCGATCGTTCCCGCGCCGCCCTCGATCGAGTCAACGATCTGGCGCTCCCGCTCCAAGCGATGGTCGATGTACTCGGTAATGACCGCCCCGGCGTCACTCATCGCGGCGCCGTGGCCAGGTTCAAGCCTCGTAACACCGAGATCTGCGACCAAGTAGAGGCTGTCGAGATACGCTGCGGCATCCTCGATCAGGACCGTGGAACCCTCCATGATGTGGTCGCCGGTAAACAGCGTGTCACCCAGACGGAAACACAGATGATCATCTGTGTGGCCCGGCGTATGGACCGCGAGAATTTCCTTCTCCCCGAATTGGACGGTTGCGCCGTCGGCCAGCGCTACGTCGGGGACGAACTCGGGGCCTGGACCGAATCCGTACACAGCCACGCCGAGCGCCCTGGCGAGCGGATTGGCGAGAGGGGCGTGGTCAGGGTGTGTGTGGGTGACGACCACTCCGACAGGGGTGCGGCCGCGGAGCGCAGCCGTGATCGCCGCAGCGTGTTCGTCGATGACGGGGCCGGGGTCGAGGATTAGGACTTCGGACTCACTTGCGAGTAAGTAGGTGTTCGTGCCTGGTCCCGTGTAGAGGCTCGGATTCGGCGCCAGGATTCGCTCAATCATCGGTTGTATCTCATCTCGGCGGGAACCCGCCCGCCTCCTGCGGCAACCGCAGCGAGTCGCTCAAGAAGGGTCGGATCACGCTGATGCAATCCAGCCTCCTCGAATCCCTCGTCGCTCGGCAGCAGGATCTTCGCCTCTCCATCTCCCACCAGGAGGCGTGGCTGAATGGGCGACACGACGTCTATGGCCGTGAGTCGTTCGACCAGCGCATCAGCCGTCGACTCCGTGGCGAGCAGGAGCAGCGTCTCTCGCGTTGGGAAGGGGATCGCCCAATCCTCTGACTCCTCCTTCCCAAGAGCTTCACGAGGCGCAATCCACGCGAAATCGATGAGCTCTTTGCCATCGATCACTACCTGCACGTCTTGGTCGACGACGGTGAGAAAGAACCGCGTGTCGAACCGAATCGGGAGCGCTTCAGGAGTGATCCAATTGGAGAAGTAGAGAAGCGCGTCCTGATCCAGCGTGTATTCAGAAGCCTCAACCGCGTCGAACGCGTCCTCTGCGAGGGGAGCAGACTTTGTGCCATCGGTTGTGAGCCACAGACCGGTCTCTTCGATGAGTTCGCGAAGCGCAGCCACCTTCCAGTCAGCGCCAGGACCGTCGCCCCCAAACGAATGCGGTGCTTGGGCATCCGCGTCATCGACGGCGCCGCCGGGGAAGACCCACACTCCGGGCATGAACCGCGCCGTGAGGGTCCGGCGCACCATCAGTACCTCGACATCGTCCCTCTCCCTGACTACGCACACTGTTGAAGCTCGTCGGAGATGAGTCACTCGACGATCACCCACCCGGAATCGCGGCGCCTGAAAAACCACTGTCTGATCGCCTCGCGGACACCAGGTACAAGGAGAGCGAAACCGACGAGATCAGTGAGAAACCCGGGCGTCAGAAGCAGGGCGCCGGCGACAAGGATCATCGCTCCGTGCACGACCGACGCCGTTGGGACTTCGCCCCGGTTGATCTTGGTCATGATGCTCTGCCAGGTGAGCCTGCCCTGTTTCGACACGAAGAACGAGCCGAGCGCAGCAGTGACCACGACGGTCGCGATGGTTGGCCAAATCCCGATCCAGTTCCCGACGTAAAGGAACAGCACGATCTCAACTATCGGTACGACGAGGAAAGCGATGAAGAGCCACGTCCGAATACGCATGGCCAGAACGTAGTACGTATGGCGTAGTACGAAGTACGAAGTACGACCGACGATCGTTCGTACTACGTCAATACGTGATACGTACTACTTTTCTGTAATGGAATTGAGTGAACTTCCCGGAGTCGATGCGCTCGCTGACTCGCTTATGGACACGTCGACGCTGTCGCGGTCTGTCGTGCTGCACTGCGCTCGCATCGCGATCGACCAGGCGCGGGCCGAAATTCAGACAGGGAACGATGCCCGTCCCGATGCGATCGCGAAGGAACGTCTCGCTGACATCGAGACGGCGAGGCCGCGCTCGGTGATCAATGCCACCGGTGTCCTGCTCCACACGAACCTCGGAAGGGCGCCGCTCAACAACGCAGTGAGCGATTCGACGGCCGCGATCAGCACGTCGGCGAGCAACGTGGAAATCGATCTCCGCACAGGCCGCCGTTCGAGCCGGTCGGCGTACTTGGGGACGCTGCTCCCGCTCATCACAGGATCCGAAGCAGGCTTCGCAGTGAACAACAACGCCGGGGCTCTACTGCTCGCGCTTGCCTCTATCGCAGGTAGCGGCGGTCGTGTTGCGGTGTCGAGGGGTGAGCTGATCGAGATCGGCGGCTCGTTCCGGCTCCCCGACCTCATGGCGGCGAGCGGCGCGACGCTCGTCGAAGTCGGTACGACCAATCGGACCAGACTTTCGGACTACCAAGCGGTGATCGGCTCGGTTAACGCGATCTTGAAGGTACACCCGTCCAACTATCGAGTCGAGGGCTTCCAGGAGGACGTGCCCTACCGAGATCTTGCCAGACTGACCAGCGACAACGGGATCCTCTTCGTCGCGGACGTCGGGAGCGGCCTCCTCGATGAGTCCGCACCCTGGCTCGCTGGCGCCGACCGGAGATGGTTGGCGGGGGAGCCGGGGGTGACACAGACCATCGAGGCCGGGGCCGACCTTGTCCTCTTCTCCGGAGACAAGCTCTGGGGCGGTCCACAGGCGGGCATCATCGTGGGAACCGAACGAGCCGTGAACCGAGCCGCGCAGCATCCGATCGCGCGAGCGGTCCGACTCGATGGGCCAACGATTGCCGGTGTCGCTGCAACGTGCGAGATGTATGCAGACCATCGCGTGTTGGACATTCCGTTCTGGGCCATGGCTGCTGCAACGCGCGACGATATCGACGCAAGAGCGAAGACAGTGCTTGCCGACGCGCCAGAAGGTCCGCGAATCGTTGATGGCGAATCCCTACCCGGGGCTGGATCCGCACCGGGCGCGGGCATCCCGACGCGACTCATCGAGATGCCGGGGAACGCCGATGCGACCTGGACGAAGCTCGCTTGCGAGAACCCGCCCGTCATCGCTAGCCGCAGGGACACATCGGCGTTCATCGACCTGCGATCGGTGCTTCCGAGCGATGACACCCACGTTGCATCCGCCATTCGAGCCACTTTGAGGTGACATGCCGATCGTCGGTACCGCAGGTCACGTAGACCACGGCAAATCAACTCTCGTCGAGGCGCTCACGGGGCGGGACCCGGATCGGTGGCCTGAAGAGAAAGAGCGCGGCCTTACGATCGACCTCGGATTCGCCTGGACAGACCTGGACGGCATGGATGTCGGTTTCGTCGATGTCCCCGGCCACGAGCGGTTCATCAAGAATATGCTCGCAGGTGTTGGGGGGATCGATTGTGCGCTTCTCGTGGTCGCGGCAGACAGCGGTTGGATGCCCCAGACCGAGGAGCACGCCGCCGTCCTCGACCTCCTCGACACTGCAGCGGGCGTGATCGCACTTACGCGGATCGATCTCGTCGACAGCGACACCGTTGAACTGGCGACCCTCGAAGTCATGGAGGAGATCGAAGGGACCGTGCTCGAGGGGTGGGCGATCGTCCACGTCTCCCCCGTGAGCGGTGAAGGCATGGCCGAACTCCGAGCCGAACTCGCCGCTGCATTACGGGGATGCGAGCGCTCGTCGACGGGTCCGCTGCGCATGTGGGTCGACCGCTCGTTCACGATCAAGGGCGCCGGTGCCGTGGTGACCGGCACGGTCTCTGGCGGCTCGGTCGCACCGGGAGATGAGGTGCTGATTCTCCCCGGCGCCTTCACAGATAAGGTCCGTGGGCTCCATCACCACGACCACGCCGTGGACCGGGCGGTTGCCGGTTCGCGAGCAGCCATCAACCTGCAATCCTCGAAGGTCACCGAAGTACGTCGAGGGAGCCTCATCTGCTCGCCTGGATCCATTGGAGTGACGAAACGTCTACTCGCTGTAATCACACCCTCTCGCAGCTTCGAGGAGATTCCTGCGAGGGGCGCGTTCCACGTTCACATCGGAACGGCGAGCAGCCCCGCGACAATCCGCAGGATCCACGGATCCCATGCCTATCGCTTGGCGCTCGCGGGGGAGGTTCCTGCAGCGATGGCGGATCGCTTCATCCTGCGTGACGCCGGACGCCAGACCGTCGTTGGAGGAGGGCGAGTGCTCGACCCCGAGCCGACGGACCAGATCTCGCGGGACCAGCTTCACATCCTCATCAAGGCCATTGACCTGTCTCCGAGAGAGATGGCGGATGCTCTTCTCGCGGTACGCGGGATCACAGACTCCGCCGCATTGTTGCTGGCTACCGGAGGTGTCGCGCCGAGCAGCGCTATTCATGCGGGCGCCCTGATCCTCTCTGAGGACGCTGCGGGTTGTATCGCTGCGCAATCGCATGAGATCACCGCCGCGTATCACGAAGCGCATCCGCTCCGAGAGGGAATCCCGAAACCCGAGCTCGCGACTCAGATCGGAGTCGACACCGCGGTCTTGGAGGCGGCGATACGGTCGTCCGCTGTGCTTGAGGAGTCACACGGAGCGATCCATCTGAGCAGTTTCGACAGCGAGATGACATTCGATCAAGAATCGAACTGGTCACGAGTCAGGGCGGAGATGGAGAACTCGTTCGACGTTCCACGAATGAGTGCTGTCGACCTCACGACCGAAGAGATCCATGCTCTGATACGGCGGGGAGAGCTCAAACAAGTGGCGCCCGATCTCGTCTTCACAGACACCCAGATCCGTGAGATCCTGAACCGACTCGGTGAACTCCCCGACGGGTTCACGGTCTCGCAATTCAAGCATCTGTTTGGCATGTCGCGGCGCCAAGCGGTTCCAACCCTCGAGTGGCTCGACAAGACGGGTCAGACCCGACGGTCGGGAGATCAGCGGTCGGTCAGAAGCCGACCGTAGCGATCTCCTTCCGACGCTCAATCTCTGTCAGCCCGCCCCAGATGCCGTAAGGCTCGTTGATGTGAAGCGCATAGGCGCGGCACTCGCCGACGACAGGACAGACCTGACAGACCGCCTTCGCCCGGATTTCGCGCCGGAGCCGCTCTTCCTTGCGTTCTTGAGTACTCGGAGGAAAGAAGAGGTGGGAGTGGTTGCCGCTGCACAAAGCCACGGGCTGCCACGATCGGTCAGATGACATCAGGGAACGCCTTCCTCTCTTCGGAACTCTCGCGCGCGACCAGCACAACCGCGCTGCAGAGGAATTTAGCAGTCGGATCTCTACGATGCCAGGAAAACTTTGAAAGACTCAAGGCATTTCTTCGCGACCTGCGATCGTCACAGGATCGACCTCAAGCACAAGACCGGTCACGCCAACGATCTGAACTGCCGCGCCCGCCCCGATTTCGACGCCACGGTCCGCCGTCGCCCTCCAGCGTGCACCGTCCACTACCACGACCCCGACTGGGTCCAGGGTCGAGACAGCCAAGCACGTCCTACCGAGAAGCTCCTCCCGGCCAACGGTGGGAGTTGCGAATCTGGCCCGAACCACCGTCGTAAGCGAGTACCAAATGAACACAACCGATCCAACCACCGCAAGGATCACCATCCAGGCGCCGGGTGGATAAGCAGGACGGCTCGTCGTGAACGTGAACCCTGCAACGAGTAGGAGAACGGCGCCCAAGCCGGCACGCCAGTCGATGCGGTTCTGAGCGAAGCCCCACACCAAGAGGCCGAATCCAGCCGACACAATTACAACCGCAGGCCACCAGATGGGGAGGGTGGCGAGACCGTATCCGGCTGACACGAACGACACGGACGCAACGCCAGCCATCAAGCCGCGACCTGCCGCGTAAAACTCGAACGTCCCGAACGCGAGGCCGATGAGCAAGAAAAGAAATGCAGTCTCGGGACGGGCGCTGAGACGGAGAAATCGATCAATCAAGCCTGGTTTGATGAATTTGACGGTGCGAGTCGAGACGAGAAACTCCTGGTCGTCGATTGTCTCCATGCTCGCCGTGGACAACTCCCATGTCCGATCTCCCCTCGTGACAACGACGCCGTCAAGTGACACGATGAGTTGGCCGAGCGCCGGATCGATCCGGTCAACGAAGCCGAGAACAATCGGACCGTCTATGGCAACGGTGGAAGTCGTATCGGCGAGACGATCGACTTCAGAGAAGAAGGCTCCAGAGTCGTCACCCGGTCGCACCGATGGCGTGGCTCCAGATCCGCGCTGGACCGCGGGAACGAGATACCCGATCTCGGCGCCTGGCGCCGCCGAACGGATATCCGCATGATTCGCGAGGTAGGCGACGCCTCCAAAGGCGACCGCCGGATGAGGCCCGATCCATGAGACGACGGGCGCGGGCGCTTCGAGAACCGCCTGGTACAGCATGGCTATGTCGCCGGAGGACACCCCGGGGCTATCGATCTTGAGGATGAACATGTGTGCCCGCTCGGTAGCGATCACCTCGACGACGTAGTCGATCGAGCGCTGATCCAGCGGATCTCCCACTTCGATCACGACAACAGGATCATCTTCGGACGCGCCTGCGACGCCGCTGACAAGAGCGATAGCGAAGACCAGCATCGCGAGAGCAATA
This sequence comes from Actinomycetota bacterium, assembly GCA_030125685.1. Lineage (GTDB taxonomy): Bacteria > Actinomycetota > Acidimicrobiia > Spongiisociales > UBA5794 > B3-G11. Next base: position 8 of record JASJYA010000059.1, on the reverse strand, counting down.
AGGCGGAA
>JASJYA010000011.1 GCA_030125685.1 Actinomycetota bacterium | reverse complement strand
GACGATGCCGATGAAGGAGGCGACGTCTGATGCTCATGCCCAAGAGGACGAAATACCGCAAGGTCCAGACCGGACGCATGAAGGGAAACGCCAAAGGCGGAACCAGAGTGTCATTCGGCGAATACGGACTCCAAGCCCAGGAACGTGGCTGGCTGACCTCGCGCCAAATCGAAGCCGCCCGTATCGCGATGACTCGAAAGATCAAGCGTGGCGGGAAGGTATGGATTACGGTATTTCCGGACAAGCCAATTACTGAGAAGCCTGCAGAGACCCGAATGGGTTCAGGCAAGGGCAATCCCGAATACTGGGTCGCCGTCATCAAGCCCGGCCGCGTCATGTTCGAGATGTCCGGCGTCGACGAGGATCTCGCACGCGAAGCGCTCCGCCTAGCCGCGCACAAACTGCCGGTCAAGACGAAGTTCGTCAAGAGGGAGGACGTATGAACGCCCTCGAGCTCCGCAAGCTAACCTTCAAGGAACTCGGCGAGAAGCTGGACGAGTCGAAGGAAGAACTCTTCAATCTTCGCTTCCAGCTCGTAACCAACCAGCTCGACAACACCACAAGACTCAAGCAGGTGAAGCGCAACGTCGCTCGCATCGCAACGGTGATGCGGGAGCAAGAGATCGCAGCCTGGGAATTACAGCAGGAGGAGGCATAGATGGAACGCGCAGACCGCAAGGCACGTGTCGGAGTCGTCGTCTCCGACAGCCGCGACAAGACGATCACCGTCGAGGTGCGGAACCAGAAGCGTCACGTTCGCTACGGCAAGATGGTGCCTGTCAGGAAGAAATATCACGTGCACGACGAGACAAACGAAGCCAGCGTCGGCGATACGGTTCGGATCGTTGAGACACGTCCGCTCTCGAAGTCGAAGAGGTGGCGCGTTGTGGAGATTGTGGTGCGTGCCCGATGATCCAGCAAGAATCCCGTCTCAAGGTCGCGGACAACTCGGGAGCGCGCGAGGTGCTGACGATCCGGGTGCTCGGAGGATCTGGTCGTCGGTACGCGTCGGTCGGCGACATTATCGTCGCGACCGTCAAAGAAGCCACTCCCGGTGGGAACGTCAAGAAGGGCGAGGTCGTTAAGGCAGTGGTTGTGCGAACTCGCAAGGAGATCCGCCGCGATGACGGATCGTACATCCGGTTTGATGAGAACGCTTGCGTGCTCATCACCGACCAGCAACAGCCTCGCGGCACCCGCATCTTTGGTCCGGTGGGCCGTGAGCTGCGAGAGAAGAAGTTCATGCGGATCGTGTCACTCGCCCCGGAGGTGTTGTGATGAAGCTGCGGAGCGGAGACACGGTCATGGTCATCTCCGGTAAGGACGCAGGCACTGAGTCCAAGATCGCGAAGGTGTTCCCGAAAGACAACAGGATCATCGTTGAAGGCGTCGCGACCGCCAAGCGTCACCAGCGCGCGACAGGCGAACTCAACACCGGCGGGATCATCGATAAGGATATGCCGATCAACGCCTCGAACGTGATGATCGTATGCAGCGAGTGCGGGCCGACCAAGATCGGCGCCCGCTTCGATGACGAAGGTAAGAAGTACAGAGTGTGTAGGAAATGCGGGAGCGACCTCTAATGGCGCCACGACTCAAAGAACGGTACAACGACGAGATTCGTGACCAGATCCAGAAGGAGCTCGGTCTGGAAAACGTCATGCAGGTGCCGCGTCTCTCCAAGATCGTGGTCAACATGGGCGCCGGTGACGCTGCGGCCGACGCGAAGCTGATTAACGGTGTCGTCGCCGATCTGCGCGTCATCACAGGCCAGCAGCCGAGGGTGAACAGAGCCCGCAAGTCGGTCTCGAACTTCAAGATTCGTGAAGGCCAGCCCATCGGAGCGTCCGTGACGCTTCGTGGTGAGCGCATGTGGGAGTTCTTCGATCGCCTCATCGCGATCACAATTCCCCGTATCCGAGACTTTCGTGGACTGAATCCAAAGGGGTTCGACGGTCGAGGGAATTACAGCTTCGGTGTCACCGAACAGCTTGTGTTCCCAGAGATCGACTACGACAACGTCATGAAGATCCGTGGTTTGGACATCACCTTGGTGACCACCGCGGAGACCGACGACCAGGGGATGGCTCTCCTCGGTGCGTTCGGGTTCCCATTCCGTCGACCGCAGGTAGGTGTCTGATGGCGAAGACTTCCAAGATCGTCAAGAACAACAAACGCAGGGAGATCGTCGACCGCTATGCGGATCGTCGCGCAGAACTCATCAAGATCATCAAGGATCCCGAGGTGTCTTACGAGGAGAAGCGTGAGGCGTACGCCAAGATCGCGAAGATGCCGAGGGATGCGAGCGCCACGCGGTACCGCAACCGTTGCGTCGTCAGCGGGAGGCCGCGCGGCTACCACCGCAAGTTCGGCCTCTCGCGCATCGCGCTGAGGCAGATGGCCCATCTGGGAGAGCTTCCCGGGATCAGAAAGGCGTCGTGGTAGTCATGAACACAGATCCCGTTGCTGACATGTTGACCCGGATCCGGAACGCGAACATGGCGCTCCATCCCGAGACGACGATGCCTTCATCCAAGCTCAAGGAGGAGATCGCGCGAATCCTCTCGGAGGAGGGATTCATCGATAGCTGGAAGACCCAGGACGCTGAAGTCGGCGTTGAACTTGTCGTCACGATGCGATACGACTCAGATAGGAAGCCGGTGCTCCAGGGCATTGAGCGAGTCTCGAAGCCGGGTCGCCGCGTCTACAAGGGCGCCATGGACGTCGCCAGAGTTCGAGGCGGCATCGGCGTATCGGTCATGTCGACATCTTCAGGAGTCATGACGGACCGAGACGCCCGTCGCCGCAACGTCGGTGGCGAGGTTCTCTTCAAGGTGTGGTGATATGAGTCGTATTGGAAACAGTCCCATCAGCCTGCCGAGCGGAGTCGATGTCAAGATGACCGGAGACACCGTTGAGGTGAAGGGTCAGAAGGGCACACTCACTCAGGTAGTCGACGGACGCATCACCGTCTCGGTCGAAGACGGCGTCGTAACCGTTGCTCGAGAGAGCGACGAACGCAGCGTTCGGGCCCTCCACGGGCTCACGCGTGCTTTGATTAACAACATGGTCGTCGGTGTGGTTGACGGGTACTCGAAGGAGCTCACCGCTGTGGGTGTCGGGTACCGCGCCGTGCTCAAAGGCTCGCAACTCGAGTTGCAGGTCGGCTTCTCCCACCCCGTGACAATCGATGCTCCCGACGGTGTGACAATCGAGGTGCCGGAGCCGACGAAGATCATCGTCAGTGGAATCGATAAGCAGAAGGTTGGCCAGGTAGCCGCCGACATCCGTGCGGTCCGGCCGCCTGAGCCGTACAAGGGCAAGGGAATCCGGTACGTGGACGAACAGGTGCGGCGCAAAGCAGGGAAGGCAGGTGTCTCCGCATGAGGGGCACGCGCACAGACGCACGCCGTCGCAGGCATTTTCGGGTCCGCAAGTCGGTTCATGGCACTCCGGCCAGACCCCGCCTCGCGGTATTCCGGAGCAACAAGCACATCTATGCACAGATCATCGACGACGAGAGCGGCCGTACCATTGTGTCGGCCTCCTCGAAGGAATCTGCCGTCAAGGGCGAGTCGCTCACGGTGGACACTGCCACGGAAGTTGGCGTACTCGTCGGCGCCCGCGCCCAAGATGCGGGCGTCTCCCGGGTTGTATTCGATCGCGGCGGCTTCAAGTACCACGGCCGCATCAAAGCGCTCGCCGAAGCCGCCCGTAAGACCGGACTTGAATTCTAGGAGCGAACGATGACTACCCAACAGAACAAACCTCAAGATCAACGGCCCCAGGCTGGCAAAGCCCAGAACCGCGGAGATCGTGGACGGGGCCGCGGACGCGACCGTCGTGACCGGCGTGACCGGCGCGAACGTGACGTCCCTGAATTCGACGAGCGCGTGATCGCCATCAATCGTGTATCGAAGGTTGTCAAAGGTGGACGAAGGTTCTCCTTCACGGCTCTCGCGGCGGTGGGAGACGGCAAGGGCCGGGTAGGTGTGGGCTATGGCAAGGCCAAGGAAGTGCCTGCTGCGATTCAGAAGGCGTTTGAGCTTGCACGAAAGGACATGTTCGACGTTCCTATGGCCGGCCAGACGATCATCCATGAGATCATCGGTGTCCAGGGGGCCAGTCGTGTGCTGTTGAAGCCGGCTGCCCCGGGTACCGGCGTGATCGCAGGCGGCGCCGTTCGCCAGATCCTCGAAGCGGCAGGCGTCAAAAACGTGCTCGCCAAATCCCTTGGATCCCCCACGCACATCAACGTGGCGAAGGCGACAGTCGATGCGCTCAAGAGCCAGCAGCGCCTGGACAAGGTCGCGAAGGCCCGAGGCAAGCGCGCAGAGGACATCTTCCCTGCGCCCCTCCTCGCCGCATATAACTCGTCCGAGCTCATGCGGACGAAGGTGAAATAGTGCCTGACAAACTTAAAATCACACTCGTTCGCAGCCTCATCGGTGAGAAGCCGAAGACGCGGGCCACGGTGGAGAGCCTTGGCCTGGGTCGGATCAATTCGACTGTTGAGCAGCAAGACAATCCGAGTATTCGCGGCATGATCTTCCGCGCCAAACATCTCCTTGAAGTCGAGGAAATCTGATGCAACTCCATCATCTCCGCCCCGCGAAGGGCTCAAAGAAACGAAAGATCCGTGTCGGTCGAGGGGAAGCCGGTCGTCGCGGGAAAACGGCAGGCCGCGGCACCAAAGGCCTCAAGGCCCGAAGCAAGGTCCGCCAGGGATTCGAAGGCGGCCAGACGCCTCTGCAGCGCCGCATTCCCAAGCTGAAGGGCTTCAAGAATCCGAATCGTGTGGAATACACGGTGGTCAATGTCGAGCGCCTGAGCAAGTTCACCGACGGTACGACGGTTACCCCCGGGGATCTGCGCGACGCTGGACTGGTCAAGCAGCGCGGCAGAGTGAAAGTGCTCGGCCAGGGCGATCTCGACGTGGCGCTCACGGTCAAGGCTCACGCCTTCTCAGGAGGCGCCGTCGATAAGATCACGGCTGCCGGCGGCTCCATCGAGCTGATCGAGTAATACAGATACCAGATACCAGATACCAGATACCAGATACCGGGACACATATGCTCACCGCCTTCAGGAACGCCTTCAGGATCCGCGATCTCCGCAACAAGATCCTGTTCACGCTCTTCATTTTCACGCTCTACCGCCTCGGCGCGACGATCCCTGTCCCCGGGGTCGATCTTGCAGCGGTGCGCGATTTCGCGAACCAGGCCGAACACTCCGGGTTCGTCGGCCTTCTGAACCTATTTTCGGGTGGCGCCCTCACCCAGCTCTCGGTATTCGCGCTGGGCATCATGCCTTACATCACGGCGTCGATCATCCTTCAGCTTCTCACCGTCGTGATACCGAAGCTCCAGGCGCTCCAGGAGGAGGGTGAGCACGGTCGGAAGATCATCACCCAGTGGACCCGATACACGACCGTGGTCCTCTCCCTGCTCCAGTCGACAGGTTTCGCGTTCCTCTTTCACAGCGGCCAATTCACCGGTGGCGTCAGCCTCATCCCGAACTTCACGCCGAGGAACGTGGTAATCATCGTCATCACGATGACCGCAGGTACAGCGCTGCTGATGTGGATGGGTGAGCTGATCACTCAGCGCGGCATCGGAAACGGAATGTCGTTGCTGATCTTCATCTCCATCATCAGCCAGATCCCGAGCCAGCTTGCGATTCTGCAAACGAACTCCCAGACCTACCAGTTCGTGATCATCGTCGCGACGATGATCGCCCTAACCGTCGGGATCATTTTCATCGAGCAGGGCCAGAGACGGATACCCGTTCAATTCTCGAAGCGCGTTCGTGGTCGTAAGGTGATGGGCGGCCAGTCCACCTACATCCCGCTCAAGGTGAACATGGCGGGAGTCATCCCCGTCATCTTCGCAACGTCAATCATGTACTTCCCTGCACTCCTTGGTTCCGCCCTCCCGTCGACGGGATGGGGCGCCTCGGTCCGTGACTGGATCGACCAGAACATGCTCTCGACTGCGGGAGTAGGATTCTCGCCAACTCTGTGGTACATCTTCATGCTGGCCGTTCTCGTCGTTTTCTTCACATACTTCTACACGGCGATCCAGTTCGATCCTGAGCGCCAGGCCGACATGATCCAGCGCCAGGGCGGGTTCATCCCGGGCATCCGACCTGGGCGCGCCACAGTCGAGTACCTCAGCTATGTGCTCTCTCGGATCACGATGCCGGGCGCGCTGTACCTCGCAGTCGTGACAGTCCTTCCATCCATCCTTGGCTGGTTTTGGAATGTGCCCGTCGGGCTCTCCGGAGTGTCGATCATTATTGTCGCCGGTGTAGCGCTCGCAACGGCGAAGCAGATCGAGAGCCAGCTCACGATGCGCAACTATGAGGGCTTCCTCAGCTAGCAGAGTGCCCACGCTCGGTACTCTCCGTTAGGAATATCGAACCAAGCGGGAGAAGACAGATGGCAAGAAGGATCCTCCTCCTCGGACCTCCGGGCGCCGGGAAGGGTACGCAGGCAATCTTGATTTGCAATACCCTGCATGTACCGCACATCTCGACGGGTGACATGCTTAGGGATGCGGTGGCGTCAGGTACCGATCTCGGACAGCAGGTCGAGTCCGTGATGGCCGCGGGCGAACTCGTCTCCGATCAACTCGTCGTAGCGATGGTCGACGAACGCCTGTCGGCGAGTGATGCGCGATGCGGCTATCTGCTCGACGGTTTTCCTCGAACGGTCGCTCAGGCCGAGGCTCTCAACGACTTGGTCGTCAACGCGATTGGCACCGTGGTGCTACTCGAAGTGGAGTCAGACGAGGTTGTCGACCGTATGGCGCGTCGTGCTTCCGAAGAGGGTCGCTCGGACGACAAAGAGGAGACCATTCGGCGCCGCCTCGACGTCTACGAATCCGAGACTGCCCCGCTCGTCGACTTCTACGGCGATGCCGTGCTGCGAGTCGACGGCATGGGGACCGTCGACGAGGTGTTCTCGAGGATCATGCTCGGCCTTGCTCACGCATAGCAAGCAACACCATGACCGGCGCCCGCGTGATTACGAAGAAGACTGCTGAGGACTTCGACAAGATGAAGATCGCAGGCCGGTGCGTCGCTGCAATGCACGAAGCCGTGAGAGAGGTCGCGGCGCCTGGAGTCTCCACGAGAGACCTCGATGAGGCCGCTCGGAAGGTGCTAGCTGAACACGGCTGCCGCTCATCGTTTCTGGGATACGGCGGCCCGCACAACCCTTTCCCCGGTGTCGTGTGCACGTCGCCGAACTCCGTGATCGTCCACGGGATTCCCGGTGACTACGTACTCTCTGCCGGGGACATCATCGCGATCGACGCCGGCGCCATCTACGAGGGGTGGCACGGGGACGCAGCATTCACGATAGCGATCGGAGATGTCTCCGACGAAGTGCGCAACCTGCTCGATGTGACCGAGCGAGCATTGTGGGCGGGCATCGAGCAGGCAGTAGACGGAAAGCGCCTCGGGGACATCGGCGCCGCCGTGGAAGCCGTGGCAGCGCCGCACGGCATCGGTGTGGTGCGCGACTACGTCGGTCACGGCATCGGCCGGCAGATGCACGAGGCGCCATCCGTGCCGAACTATGGCGTTCCAGGTAAGGGCCTTCGAATCAAGGCCGGTATGGCGCTTGCCATCGAGCCGATGTTCAACCTTGGCGTCGAGGAGTCCGTAGTCCTCGATGACCAGTGGACGGTCGTCACCGCTGATGGCGCCTACTCAGCCCACTTCGAGCACACGGTGCTCATCACCGACGAGGGCTCCATTGTGAGCACGCTTGCCGAGCCGAAGCTGATCTAACAGGGAGCTGCGCTCCCTCACGCGTGGTCGGCGTACTCCGGCGGCTTCGCACATGGCTTCGGATAGACAGCTACGATCGGGCCACGCCTCAGGGGAGGAGCGGCCGATCTTGGGAGGGATTATGAGAAGAACCACAGCTTTGTTCATTGCCGTAGCGCTCGTGCTCACCGCATGTCAATCCGCGACGGAGAAGCTGACCGAGAGAGCATTGGAGCAAGCGACAGGCGCGAGCGACATCGATTTCGATGTCGACACGGGCGAAATCAAGATCGAAACAGATGATGAATCGACCTGGTTCGAGGGCGCCGTCACGATCTCGGTGACAGACTGCTTTGATTTCAACCTTGACACCGACACCGACAACTTCAACGCAGTGTGTGTGAATATCATTAACGGTTAGCGGTGGTTTGCGGATAAATCGCGAGCCGCCCTACACTGCGCACAGCAGTCCGGGTTTCGGGCTGTGCTTTCTTGTGAACAAACGACGTCGCTGATATCGACGGACTGCCGAACACCTTAGGTCCAGCCTAGGTTTCACTTGGCCTCCAACGATGTAGACGTCAATCACTCGGGACTCCGATTGGATCCCCCGGTGCTTGGCGAGCGGTGTCCCGACAAAGTACCGAGGCAGGATCACGGAATATGAAAGTCTCAGCCTCAGTGAAGAAGATGTGCGAGAAGTGTCGGATCATCCGACGGCATGGACGTGTTTGGGTGATCTGCGAGAACCCTCGCCACAAGCAGCGACAGGGGTAAGAATCGAATGGCGCGTATTGCCGGAGTAGACCTCCCAAGAGACAAGCGGATAGAGATCGGTCTCACCTATGTCTTCGGGCTCGGGCGTTCGAGGGCGAACCAGATCCTCGGCGCACTCGAGATTGATTACGACACGAAGGTTCGCGATCTCACCGATGCCGAGGTGCTCCAGATCCGTCAATTCATTGATGCCAACTACAAGATTGAGGGCGACCTGCGTCGGGAAGTCGCACAGAATATCAAGCGCAAGATCGAGATTGGCTGTTACCAGGGTCTGCGGCATCGCAGGGGCCTCCCCGTACGCGGCCAGCGAACCCACACGAACGCCCGCACCCGCAAGGGCAAGCGCGTCGCGATCGCAGGCAAGAAGAAGATCACGAAGTAATGACAACATCAGAAACCACACCAGAGACCTCACCAGAGGTTTCATCAGAGGCTCAGCCCGAACCTGTAGCACCCCCGAAGCCGGAGGCGCCCCCGGAGCCTGCCGCACAGTCCCAAGAAGCGACGCTCGAAGAGATGGCCGGCCAGCAGGCCCAACGCCGTCGCCGCGGCAAGAAGATGATCTCCCACGGCCAGATCCATATCAAAGCGACCTTCAACAACACCATCCTCACGATTACTGATCAGGACGGGAAGGTCGCTGCGTGGACGTCCGGCGGTTCGGTCGGGTTCAAGGGATCGAGAAAGTCCACGCCGTACGCCGCTCAGGTCGCAGCCGAACAGGCCGCCCGCAAGGCAGGCGAGATGGGTATTCGGAAGCTCGATGTGATCGTCAGAGGATCGGGATCGGGTCGTGAGACCGCCATCCGCACGCTTCAGAACATGGGCATTGAGATCACAGGCATCAAGGACGTCACGCCGGTACCGCACAACGGATGCCGACCGAAGAAGCGGAAGGGTCGTTAGCGATGGCTCGATACACCGGACCGAGGACGAAGCGCTCCAGACGCGCTCGTCAGCTCCTCGACGAGAACAAGGCGAAATACTTCGATCGAAGGCCGTATCCGCCAGGCCAGCATGGTCGTGGGCGCATACGCGAGTCCCAGTATCAGATCCAGCTTCGCGAGAAGCAGAAGCTGAAGTTCATGTACGGAGTACTCGAGAAGCAGTTCCGCAAGTACTACAAGAACGCTGCAAAGGCTTCAGGCATCACCGGAACAACACTGCTCGTGATTCTCGAGACGCGTCTCGACAACGTCGTGTACCGCGCCGGCCTTGCAAGCACTCGCCCGCAGGCCCGACAGCTCGTCAATCATGGACACTTCCTGGTGAATGACAAGAAGGTCGACATTCCGTCTTACCAGGTACGCGCAGGCGATGTTGTCACCGTCAAGGATCGCAGCACCGACATTCTCCCCATTCAGCACGCGATCGACACCGTCGGGCGGGCCGTTCCTGAATGGATCGAGGTCAATCCGGGGGAGCGCACGATCACCATCGACTCGCTCCCTTCTCGTGAACAGATCGACACCGACATCAAAGAACAACTCATCGTCGAGCTCTACTCGAAGTAGACCGGCGGAGCCGAAACACCGAACACAGGAGCGAACGTGCTCATCACTCAGCGCCCCACAATTGAAGAGGAACAGCTCACCGACGACCGATCGAAGTTCGTCATCGAGCCACTCGAGCCTGGCTTCGGCCACACGCTCGGGAACACGCTGCGCCGCACTCTGTTGTCCCGCATCCCCGGCGCAGCGATCACGTCTGTGCGCATCGATGGCGTTCAACACGAGTTCTCGACGATCGAAGGTGTCGTCGAGGATGTTGTTGACTTCATCCTGAACTTGAAACAGGTCGTGCTGCGAATCGACTCCGATGAGCCGCAGGTTCTCTATCTGTCAGCCACAGGCAAGGGCGAGGTCACTGCCGGTGATCTGAAAGCCCCCGCAGGCGTCGAGGTGTCGAACCCGGACATGCGCCTGGCGACGCTCTCAGCTTCAGGAAAGCTCGAAGTCGAACTCACCGCCGAGCGCGGCGTCGGCTATCGCAGCGCAGACAAGAACCAGAAGAGTGACACCATCGGCGTCATCCCGATCGACTCGATTTTCTCCCCGGTCCGAAAGGTCGCATACCGAATCGGCTCTACACAGGTCGGGCAGCGGACTGACTTCGACAGCCTCGTTCTCGATGTGGAGACCGACGGCTCTGTGACCCCCGCAGAGGCGATGTCTTCGGCAGCCGGGACGCTCAGGAACCTGTTCGAACTCATCGCGGAGCTCGAAGACTACGACGCGCTCATCCCCGACGAGCTTGTTTCGGCCGAGCCCTCGGGCCAGGAGCATCTCGATCTCCCAATCGAGGCGCTCGACCTGTCCGAGCGTCCCCGCAACTGCCTGCGTCGCGCGCAGGTGCAGTCTGTGGGTGAGCTGATCGAGAAGACCGAAGAGGATCTTCTCAATATCACGAACTTCGGTCAGAAGTCCCTCGAAGAGGTCGTCGTGAAGCTCGATGAGCTCGGATTCTCGCTCAAGAACTACGCGGACGCCGAGAGGAGCGTTGTCTGATGCCACGCCCGAAGAGGGGTAAACGTCTCGGAGGAAGTCCGTCGCATCAGCGCAAGATCCTGGCGAATCTGACGGCTGATCTCATCGAGTATGAGTCCATCACGACGACTCACGCCAAGGCGAAGGTGCTTCGTCCCTACGCTGAGAAGCTGATCACAAAGGCTCGCCGGGGCGATCTTCACGCCCGCCGCACGGTACTCAAGAAGATCCAAAACAAAGATGTCGTCACGAAGTTGTTCGACGAGGTGGCGCCTCGGTACACAGACCGACCCGGCGGTTACCTCCGAATCATCAAGCTCGGCCCCCGCCGCGGCGACGGCGCCGAGATGGCCAAGGTCGAACTCGTCTAGCACTCACACTCACCAGTCTGGCGTTGATTTGGGCCATATATTGCCCAAATCAACGCCAGACGACTAAGAAGGAGTGATCGTCTTGGGCGTTGTCTTCAGTCGCCTTCTCCAAACCGTAAAACTCAAGCGCGATGCTTTCGTGTGGATGGACTTCAACGACCGTGCAACAGGCGACGCAGCGATTCTCGTCGTGCTCACACAGATCCTGATGACGCTCGGCTTCGGAACCTCCTTCGTCAGGTTGCTCAACCCGTTCATGCTGATCCAGGTTCTTCTCGGTGCTCTCTTCTTCTGGGTCGTATACTCGGGAGGGGTCTACCTGGTTGGCCGGTACCTCTTTGACGCCTCCGGCCAGTACGCCATCTATCTTCGTATCACCGGATTCGCCTATCCGACCCTACTCCTCTCTGTTTTTGTGGTGCTCTTCGTTCCGAACGCCCTGCTGGCGCTGATCCTCGGTGGCGCGTGGTTTGTGGTCATCGTCGCCAACGGCCTCACCTACACAGTCGATCTGTCGATCAAGATGGCCGCTGTGGCTGCCGTAGGCGGGTATGTACTGATCGTCATCGTGCAGGTCATCTTCGGATCCATCTGGAGGTTCTAGCCTTGGTCACGTACCGGCTTGACATCGCGTACGACGGCTCGAGGTTCTACGGCTACGCCAAGCAGCCCAATGTTCGAACGGTCCAGGGGGAGCTGGAAGCCGCCCTCTCCCCCCACACCGGCGGCGTCGAGACGTATGTTGGAGGTCGCACAGACAAGGGTGTGCACGCGTCCGGTCAGGTCGTGTCTTTCACCTGTGACAAGCTTGACGTCGCACAAGTTCTGCGGTCACTCAACAGCCTGCTCGCACCCGAGATCGCCGCCCGCCGACTCACCGAGGCGCCTGACGGCTTCCATGCCCGGTTCTCAGCTACAGGCCGGGCGTACCGGTACCGCATCAATAACTCTGTGGTGCATGACCCGTTTCTGGCGGCTACAACGTGGACGTTGGGCGAGCACCTCGACGTCGACGCGATGAACGATGCTGTGCGCCCCCTTGTGGGAGAGCACGACTTCGCCGCGTTCTGCCGAAAACAGGAGGGGAGATCCACTGAACGAGTCGTGTTCTGGACCCGTTGGAGGCGGAGCACCGACGTGGTCGAGTTCTCCATCGGCGCAAGCGGTTTCTGCCACCAGTTGGTGAGGTCGATCGTCGGCCTCAGCGTCGAAGTGGGGCGGGGGCGGGTCTCAGCTGAAGCAGTGCCTCACATTGTCTCGTCGGAACACCGCCACCGCTCCGCCGGCGCCGCGCCGCCGCACGGCCTCACACTCGTCGCAGTCGTCTACGGAGCCGAGCTGTTACCTCGTCCATCCTGGGTGCCGGCCGAACACAGTTGACCGTTAGATCAGGGAACCGATATCATACGGCTTCGCTCCCAGTCGGGAGCCGTTTACTTACGCCATTTACGGGACGATTACCTCATGAAGGCAGAGCTGCAAAGAACATTCTCCCCCAAGCCGGGCGATATCAAGCGCGCGTGGTACGTCGTAGATGCAGCCGACGCCCCTCTGGGACGGCTCTCGTCGCAAGTCGCACAGATCCTTCGGGGCAAGAGCAAGCCGACGTATGCCCCTCACATGGACGGTGGCGACTATGTCATCATCGTGAATGCGGAGAAGATCTACGTCTCCGGTAACAAGGAGACACAGAAGATCTACTTCAGGCACTCGGGATATCCCGGCGGTCTCCGCGCTGAAACCTTCGCGAAGGTTCGCAAGGAACGCCCTGAGCGGATCATTGAGTCCGCCGTGAGAGGCATGCTTCCCAAGAACCGGCTCGGGCGCCAGATGATCAAGAAGCTCAAGGTGTACGCCGGTCCGGATCATCCGCATCAGGCACAGAGTCCTGAGCCCAAAGAACTCACATATCGAAAGGCCGAAGCCTGATGGCAAAACCGAAGCCGCTCGTCCAGTCCACCGGCCGTCGTAAGAGTTCCGTTGCTCGTGTCCGCATTTACGACGGAACCGGAGACTACAAGCTCAACGGCAGGGAGCTCGACAACTACTTCACTGACCCGGAATTGCGACGTCGTGTCCATGAACCGTTCAAAGTCACGGATCTTGAAGGCCGCTACGACATCAACGCCACGCTCCACGGTGGCGGCACGACGGGGCAGAGCGACGCCCTGCGCCTCGGAATCGCCCGAGCGCTCATTGAGGTGGATCCCGACCTCCGTCCCGTGCTCAAGGCGAAGGGCATGTTGACTCGTGACTCGCGCAAGGTCGAGCGCAAGAAGTACGGCCTTCGCAAGGCGCGTCGGGCACCCCAGTTCACCAAGCGTTAGGCTCGGATCCCAACGAGACAAACCGTCGACGAGGGACCACTCCCTATGGGAACTGAACAGCAACGTCTTTTTGGAACGGATGGCATTCGCGGGAGCGCCAATTCCGAGTTGACGCCGGACATCGCGTTCAATCTTGCTCGCGCAGTCGGTGAACCTGTCGAGGGTCATGTCGTCATCGGTCGCGACACTCGAAGGTCCGGTCCGATGTTTCACTCAGCAATGGCTTCGGGATTCAATTCCGTTGGTATCGACGTGGTCGACCTCGGCATCATCCCGACGGGTGCGGTCTCACGTCTCGCGAGGGACACGGCCGCGACGTACGGTGTCGTGATCTCTGCGTCGCACAATCCTGGTGAGGACAACGGCATCAAGCTCTTCGGTCGAGACGGATCGAAGATCGATGATGAGACAGAACTCGCGATTGAGCGGCGCTACTTCGACGATCGCCCCTATCGCAGAGCTGTCGCAGGCAATATCGGCATCCAGTCCGTCATGTCCAACGCGATCGAGCGGTACGCCGACAAGGTGAGCAAGACCGTTGCGTACTCGATGCGGGGTCTCGAGTTTGTCATCGATACCGCCAACGGGGCGGCTTTTGCCGCTGCACCGCACCTATTTGAGAAAGTGGGCGCCTCTGTCGAGGTCATCGGAGACACGCCGGACGGCATGAACATCAACGACGGCGTCGGCGCGACCCATCCGGAAGCGGTTGCGCGGGCGGCTCGCGGGAAGATCGGTTTAGCTTTCGACGGCGACGCGGATCGTCTCATTGCGGTCGACGAGGACGGCGAAGTCGTGAATGGCGACGTGATCATGGCGATCTTCGCGCAGTGGCAGCTTGAGCGGGGCAAACTGGAGAAGAACACCGTGGTCGCAACGGTGATGTCGAACCTCGGATTCATTCAGGCGATGGAGCGACTCGGTATCGATGTCATCATCACTCCGGTCGGCGACAGGCGAGTGGTGGAGGCCATGAGGAAGTCTCGGGCAGTCGTCGGTGGCGAGCAGTCAGGGCACATCCTTCTCGAGGATCGCTCGACAGGTGACGGTCTGCGAACAGCGCTGCGCCTCATGGAAGTGATCGCATCGACCGGTAAGGAATTGAGAGAGCTGCGTACCGTGATGTCCGAGCTTCCCCAGGTGCTGACGAACGTCAAGGTCGGATCCCGGAAGGGGTGGGAGGAAAACACGGCGATAGCCAAGGTCACCGCCGCCGCCGAAAAGGAACTCGGCGCCCGCGGACGGATCCTTGTGCGAGCCTCGGGGACCGAACCGCTGATACGAGTGATGGTGGAGGCGCCGACCAAGAGCGAAGCGACGAGCCTGGCCGCCAAGGTCGCAGACGTGGTCGCAAACGAATTAGCGTAGCTCGCTGCGTTCGCCGACGAACGTCGGCTCTGTCATCGTTCCCGTAGGGGACTCTTCATCGGTGCTCCCGGGCCGGCTCTTGTCGCCCCTGGCTCTTGTCTGACACTACACGAAGATAATGTCGAGACCGGGGATCTGAACGTAGTCGGTGTCTTGGGTGACGACCGGGACTCCGAGCGATCGAGCTGTCGCCGCGATCCACGAGTCGTTGATAGGCATTCGCTGGTCCGTATCGCGAAGCTCTACGCGGAGACGGGCCCACTCCTCGGCGACTCGCTCGTCGATCGGTACAGGGTCGAAGGCGAGTGCTTCGGTGAGCGTCGTCAGTCGCCGGTTCCTCGTTGCGACGTCCGCGGCCGCCAGGACGCCGGCACGCAATTCGCCGATCGTGATGACCGACACCGCGATCTCGTCCGGGAGCTTCGCGACGTCGAGCGAACGCTCCGATTCCCGTGCAACGAAGATGCTCGTGTCTGCAAGCCCTCGGCTCACAGGCGCACATCGTCGGTCGTTCCTGGCAGCAGTTCCCGCAGTTCTTCGGTAAGTGGAGCATCGGCACGCCGACCCTCGAGGCGCCGGAGGAGTTCACCGGTCGCCATCCAGCGGGATCGATACTCGAGCGGAATGAGTCGAGCCACCGACCGACCGTCGATGGTGATAGTGATGTCTTCTCCCGACGCGACTCGGTCGAGGAGTTCTCTCGTGTTGTTCCGCAGTTCCCGTGATGCTACTTCGCCCATGCTTCAATCGTAGCACAGTTGCGACGCCCGGTGAAGCCGCTCCTCAGCAGCCGGCGAGAGCGGAGAGCGCTAGGCAGATCTCGGGACGATGACCCCTCATTTCGTCGTTCCCGCAGGGGACTCTTGATGGCTGGCCGTAGGCCGGCTCGCATCTGTTGTCGCCGACGAACGTCGGGTCGTGTTGCTCGTCTCCTGATAGCTGATGGCTGAAATCTGAAATTTACCCTACTCTGTAGGACACAATTGAACCAGACAGGTTGATGCATTCTTCACAGCGCCAGTCCTCGCTCCGCGAGGCGACGAGGAAGAGGGAGTATCGATATGTTCGGCGGATGCCCTCTCGGCCGCTCACGGTCGTGACGAGCAGGCGTAAAGCCCGGGAGTGATCCTGGTACCAAAGGTCTGCTCGATGTGAGTGGGGAAACCCAGCCATCCGCATCTCCCTGTCACACGACGAAGGGAGATCGCGCATGTGCGGGATCATGGGATACGTAGGGCCGCAACAGGCGGGCCCGATTCTTCTCGACGGCCTCAAGAGGCTTGAGTATCGCGGGTACGATTCCGCGGGAATCGCAGTCAACAATGGGTCGATCCGCGTTCGAAAGGCCGAGGGAAAGATCGCGAATCTCCAAGCATTGCTTGAGGACGACACCCTGGACGGTCGTATCGGCATCGGCCACACCCGATGGGCGACCCATGGGGCGCCGTCGGACGCGAATGCGCACCCGCACACGGACCCCACCGGTGAGTTCGTTGTCGTCCACAACGGAATCATCGAAAATTTCCAGGCAATACGGGATGAACTCGCGGCCGCCGGCGCCGGGTTCGCGTCTGAGACGGACAGCGAACTGCTCGCACACCTCGTTGCACGAGAGTACGACGGAGATCTCGTCGCAGCGGTCCGCAAGACGGTCGCACTCTGCGAGGGCGCATATGCAATGGTTGTGATGTGTCAACGAGAGCCCGAGAAGATCGTCGCGGTCCGCAAGATCAGTCCCCTCGTCGTCGGCCTCGGCGACGGAGAGACGTACCTTGCTTCAGACATCCCTGCGGTCCTTCACCGCACCCGTGATTTCCTGATCATCGAGGATGACGAGATGGTGATCGTGACGGCTGACGGCGCGGTGGTCGAGACGATCGAAGGAGACCCGATCGAGAGAGACGTGAGACACATCGATTGGGACGCCGAGCAGGCGGAGAAGGGTGGTTACGACCACTTCATGTTGAAGGAGATCCACGAGCAACCGACCGTGATCTCCGAGACGCTGCAGGGGCGCCTCGATGAGGATGGCGTTGTCTGGCTCGAGGATGTCGAGTTCGATGACGAATACATCGCCAATCTCAACAGGGTGTGGATCACGGCGTGCGGCACGGCGTATCACGCCGGACTCATCGGCCAGGAGATCTTCCGACGTGTGCTGCGGCTCCCCACCAACGTCGAGTACGCCCACGAGCTGCGATACGCCGACCCGATCATCGGGCCAAGGGAGTTGATGATCGCTATCTCGCAGTCAGGGGAGACGGCAGACACGCTGGCTGCGGCTCGGATCGCGCCCGATCACGGATCGCGGATGCTCGCCATCACGAACGTGGTCGGCTCGACGCTTTCGCGGTATGCCGACGATATCGTTTACACCAGGGCAGGCCCCGAGATATCGGTTGCTTCGACCAAGGCGTACATCGCCATGCTCATCGCCCAGTACCTGCTTGCACTCAGACTGGGTGCGGCGAGGGGGACGGTCGATACAGAGCTGGCTCAGAGAGTCGCACAGGGCCTTCACCGAATGCCCGGCGCGATCGAAGAAGTTCTCAAACGTGAGCACGAGGCGATCGCTGCGGCTGAGCGGATAGTTGATGTCGACGATGTCTACTTCATCGGGAGAGGCCTCGATTACGCGATAGCGATGGAGGGATCCCTCAAACTCAAGGAGATCTCCTACCTTCACTCTGAGGCAATGCCCGCAGGCGAGCTCAAGCATGGGACGCTTGCGCTGATCACAGACGGCGTGCCTGTCGTCGTGATCCTCACGCAGCGGGCGGTGTACGACAAGACGATCTCAGCGGTCCAGGAGGTCAAAGCGCGCGGCGGCAGGATCATCGCGGTCGCCTACGACACAGACACAGAGATCGACAAGTATGCAGAGCTCGTGATGCGCATCCCTGACATGGACGACCTGCTTGCGCCTGTCGCTGCCGTGGTGCCGTTGCAGCTACTCGCCTATCACGTTGCGAGGCTCCGCGGCCACGACATCGACCAGCCAAGGAACCTGGCAAAGTCCGTCACGGTGGAATAACCAAACAGACCGCTGCGCTTCCAGATGCCAGATGCCAGACTCCAGACATCTGGTATCTGGCATCTGTCTCCTGATATCCTCTTGTCCATGGAGATCGTTGGGCTCGGAGTGGACATCGCAGACGTTGCACGGGTGCGTCGGCTGCTCCACAAGGACCCCGACGGCTTCAGGCGGCGATGCTTCACAGATGACGAGTGGGAGTACGCTCATCGGTTTACCGACCCGTCGGAGCGACTCGCAGCACGTTTCGCAGGCAAAGAAGCCGTGATGAAGAGCCTCTTTACGGGGTGGCGTCGCATCCCCTGGACGCACGTTGAGATCACCGGCGGCGGCCCGCCGAGCGTCAACCTCCTCGGTAAGGCTCGCCAGCGCGCAGACATGCTCGGTGTCGTCGACATCAAGATCACCATTACCCACACCCGCGACACCGCGATGGTGTTTGCGATCTCCCAGCGAGAGCACTCCTGATGGATCCGATCCTCAGCGTCGCCGAGATGCGCAGGGTCGATGACGAGACGACCGCAGACATTGACAGGCTCATGGACGCGGCGGGATACGGCGTCGCCATCACCGCCGCGAAGATGGGCGCCGGATACGCGACACGCGTCCATGTGATTGCAGGCAGAGGAAACAACGGAGGCGACGGCTACGTCGCTGCAAGGTACCTTGCCCGGCGCGGCGCGACGGTAACGGTGCATCACGTTGGCGAACCCGACATCGGCACGGCCGCGCATCGCGCGTTGCTCGCTGCGGTCCCAGTCGGTGTCACCGTGAGCCCGATCGGATCCCCCGAACCAGGTGACCTTCTCATTGACGCGTTCGTCGGCACCGGATTCAGGGGTGAACTGCCACAAGAGGTTGCAGCGTGGACGCACGTCGAGTATCCGATTCTCGCGGTCGATGTGCCTTCAGGAATCGACGGGGATACCGGGTATGCAGCAGGCTCAGTGTTTCGGGCGGCCCGCACTGCGACGTTCCACATGTATAAGACGGGCCACTTCATGGGCGACGGCCCCGACCTCTGCGGAGCGGTCGACCTGTATGACATAGGTTTGGAAGGCGGCAAACCGGCCATGTACCGCATGACCAGGTCCGACGTCGAGTTGCAACACCGAACGCGAACGGCGCACAAATGGTCAGCAGGCAGCGTCGCGACCATCGGTGGCGAACTAGGGCTGACCGGGGCAGCGCTCTTCGTCGCAAGGGGGGCGATCGCCACGGGCGCGGGGGCGTCCGTGCTGTTCACCACTGCCGCCACGGCGCCCATCTATGCCGCGACGGCGCCTGACATTCCGACGATGCAGGCCTCCGAGACGTCGTCATGGCGCGACCACGCCTCAGAGGTGCTCTCCCTTCTTGACCGGTTCGACGTCCTCGTGATAGGCCCTGGACTCGAGCCTGCGCCGACCGAGTTCGTTGAACTCCTCCTCGAAGGATTCGACGGAGCCGTAATCGTCGACGCTGGTGCACTCAACGCGCTTACGGGCCTCCAAGTCCTGGCGGATCGGAGTGCGGCGACGGTTCTCACCCCTCACGCGGGCGAATTCAGGCGCCTCACAGGAATTGAACCCGATCCCGACGCGGTCCGCAGGCTTGCAGACGAGACGGGTGCAGTGGTCTTGATGAAGGGCGCCCCGACACTCGTGGTTTCGGACCAGACGGTCGTTGTTGACACGGGTGGTCGTGAACTTGCGACAATCGGAACCGGTGACGTGCTTGCAGGGATGATTGGCGCGCTTCTCTCCGGCGGCATAGACGCGCCGACCGCGACGGCGTCAGCCGCGTATCTTCACGGCGTCGCCGGTGCGCAGGTCGCATCAACCAACACGGTCACGCCGTTGAGGCTCCTCGACGAGGTCGCATCGGTCGTAGCCGCATGGCCTTCGGCTTGACTACATTCACTGCGAAGAACAACTCGGAGCATCATGCGACCATCGTGGATCGAGATCGACCTCAACGCGATCGAGCACAACGTCCGCCAGATCAACGCGGTGATCGGCGAGTCGGAACTGTGCGCGGTCATTAAGGCGGATGCGTACGGTCACGGAGACATTCCGGTCGCAGAGGCCGCTCTTCGCGGTGGCGCCGGGTGGCTCGCGGTCGCACTTGTTGAGGAGGGCGTGAGACTCAGGGAGGCAGACATTGACGCGCCGATATTGGTGCTGTCAGAGCCGCGTCTTGACGAGGTGCCGCCGATTGTTGCTCATGGCCTGACGCCGACCGCGTACAGCATTGAATTCACTGAGCGGCTCGGGTTGGCGGCAGCGGACGCGACCACACTGCCGTACCCTGTTCACCTGAAGGTCGATACGGGGATGCACCGCGTCGGCGCTTCGCCGATCGAGGCGTTCGAGATCGCACGCCTGATAGACAGGGACGACCGGTTGGTTCTCCAAGGCGTGTTCACACACTTCCCAGTCGCAGACACCGATCCCGCATACACCGAGCGCCAGAACCGCGCGCTCGTCAATTTCGTCGAGACCCTCGACGCCGACGGCATTCGACCGAAGATCTTGCACGCGGCGAACACAGCCGCTGCGTTCGACTTCCCCGAGACGCGCCACGACCTGTGTCGCATCGGCCTCGGTGTCTACGGCATCCGTCCCACCCCGACGTGCGGCTCCGGCATCGACCTCAAACCCGCGATGCGTGTCATAAGCCATGTCGCCTACGTTCGCGAACTGTCAAGGGGCGCCAGGCCGTCGTACGGTCGGAGACGTCCTCTCCCCGAGGCGGGCAGAGTCGTCACGGCGCCGATCGGGTACGCAGACGGTGTGCGCCGAAGCTTGTCCGAGACGGGGAGCGTCCTGATCAGAGGTAAGCGGTACCCCTACGCAGGGACGATCACGATGGATATGGTGGTCATAGATGTTGGGCGTGACGATGTCAGTGTTGGAGACGAGGTCGTGCTCTTGGGCGCCCAGCGCGATGAACTGATCCCGGCGGAGGAGTGGGCGGATCTGCTCGACACGATCACCTACGAGATCGTGTGCGATTTCGGGCCGCGTTTGGCTCGTCGTTACATCGGGGGGCCC
Source organism: Actinomycetota bacterium (assembly GCA_030125685.1). Classification (GTDB taxonomy): domain Bacteria; phylum Actinomycetota; class Acidimicrobiia; order Spongiisociales; family UBA5794; genus B3-G11. The sequence continues at coordinate 7,860 of JASJYA010000011.1, read as the reverse complement.
GGCGGTGGCTAACGACACGATTACCTCGCTCGCCGGTGTCGAGGTCGGCCATCACACCGATAGAAAAGCCATGACCGGCGTGACCGTGCTTACGTTTCCGGAGCCGAACGTCGGTGTCGTCGATGTTCGCGGGGGTGCTCCAGGGACGCGGGAGCTTGCGATCTTCGGCGACGCGATTAAACCCGTAACCGTGAACGCCCTTGTGTTCGCAGGGGGAAGCGCGTTCGGCCTCTCAGCCGCAGACGGCGTTGTCGCCGAACTCGAACGCGAGGAGAGGGGCGCTCCGACGCCGACAGGGCCCGTGCCGATCGTTCCGACCGTGATCCTCTACGACCTCATGGTGGGGCGCTCTGATATCCGGCCCACTGCGGAGGACGGTCGTGCGGCGTACCTCGGGAGAAGCGGTGCTCCGGCGCCGATGGGTTCGGTCGGCGCCGGAACAGGCGCTACCGTCGGCAAGCTCGCAGGCATCGAATACGCCACTCCGTCCGGAATCGGCTCGGCGCGTATTCGCGTCGGGGATTCGACCGTTGGCGCCCTCGTCGCCCTCAACGCCGTTGGCGATGTCTACGCCCTGTCGGGTGAACGGTTGACCGGATCTCCAGAGATAGACAGGATCGCTAGCAAAGAGATGGGTTTCGCACCGAGCACGATCCATAACACCACGCTGGTCGCCGTCGCGACGGACGCGATCATGGATCGGAACGACATGCGGCGCATGGCCGTGCGCGCACACGACGCAATTGGGGCAACCGTGCGGCCTGCCCACACGAGATACGACGGGGACACGGCATTCATCGTCTCCAGTGAGGAGAGGGAGGCGAACATCGACGGGATCATCGAAGCTGTGTTCAAGGTCGTTGCCTCCTCGATCGTCCGCAGCATCGAGTATGCGGGCAGACCATGAGAGGGCATTTGGAAACGATCGAGACGCTCGACGAGCTGGCGTCGATCGCTCACGGTTGCACCGAATGCTCGTTGGCCGAGAGCCGCACGAACGTCGTATTCGGATCGGGCTCACCGACCACGGACGTGATGATCGTCGGCGAGGCGCCGGGGCAGCAGGAGGACGTAGAGGGTCTGCCCTTCGTTGGGCGGTCTGGCAGGCTACTCGACAAACTCCTGGGTGAAGTCGATCTGGACCGCGGAGACGTCTACATCGCGAACGTCGTGAAGTGCCGGCCTCCGAGTAATAGGGATCCGCGTCCCGACGAGATTGACTCGTGCAAAGGGTATCTCAGACGCCAGATCGAGCTCATCGACCCGAAGGTCGTCCTCACCCTCGGGAACTTCTCGATGAAGTTGCTGTTGAACACGACGACAGGGATCACCCGGATGCGGGGAACCGCATATGAGTGGTGGGGCCGTTTCCTCGTACCGACGTTTCACCCTGCTGCGGCGCTGCGCGGCGGAGACCGTGTGACGAACGATATCCGGGCCGATCTGAGTCTTGTCCGCAACATCATCGACGGTAATGTCGTGTACACCGATGAGCGTTGAAATTCGAACCACCTCACCTGATGAGACGCTTGCCCTCGGGCGTCGATTCGCCGCATTGTTGACGGCGGGCGACATCGTCGTGCTCGCAGGCAGGCTCGGATCGGGCAAGACGCTCTTCGCCTCCGGTGTTGCGAGCGGCCTCGGCATCCGCGAGCAAATCACCAGTCCGACGTTTCTGATAGAGAAGGTGTATCGGGATGGGTTTCTGCCGCTGATTCACGCCGATATGTACCGGCTATCGAGCATCGGTGAATTTGAGGACCTCGAACTCGCAGACGAAGGTCGAGACGGCGCCGTGCTCATCGAGTGGGGTGACACGATCGAGGACAGCCTTCCCGCGGACCGCCTCGTCATTCGATTCGACATCGACGGCGACGGCGACGAACGGGTTATCAGCTTCACCCCCCACGGTACTTGGGCTGATCGAGATCTCGAGGTGCTTGTGTGAAGATCCTCGCAATCGACACAGCGACACCTGCCTCCTCGGTCGCCATCGGGGACGATGACGCCGTGCGTGGTCTCTCGGTCAACGTCGATCGGCGTGGGCATGTGAAGTTCCTGGTTCCGGCGATCGACTTCTGCCTCTCGCAGGCGGGATGGAATAGTCGCGACATTGAGCTGGTCGCCGTCGATGTCGGGCCTGGGCCGTATACGGGTCTGCGGTCCGGCATTGCCACGGCTCAGGCGTTCGCAGCGGCGATCGGAGCGCCGATGGCGACCGTCTCCTCTCTCACCACGATCGCGCTCCGGGCAGCAACGGGCCACAGACGCATCTGGCCGGTGGTTGATATGCGTCGTGGCCAGATAGCGGTCGCCCCCTTCACCCCTCTCCCAGGAGGTGTCGCGCCCGACGGCGATCCCGAAGTCGTGCGGCCGGAGGACTTCAAGGCGATGTTGGAGGCAGAGGCTGTCGAATCGCTGGTTGTCGGCGACTGGCAGTCGGTTCCGGATTCGACGTGGACGGGCCTCCAGAACGTGAAGAGAGGGATGCCGAGGTACCCGTCCGCCGAGACGATCCTGGAGATCGCGGCGATGAAGGCGAGGCACGGAAAGACGTTGGGTCCGGAGGATGTCAGACCGACCTACATGCGTGACCCCGATGTGCAGATCAACTGGAAGGCATTCCGGTCCGAGGGAGCGTGGCCCCAATGACGGCGATCGCCATCAGGGAGATGAACCGAGCAGACATACCCGGCGTCGCTGCACTCGAGGCTGAGGTCTTTGACCAACCCTGGTCGCCCCGGGTGTTCTTCGATGAGCTCGCCATGGACAACAGGGAGTACATCGTCGTCACCAGCGGCGACTCAGATACCGGTGACCTCGGCGTCATTGGGTACGGCGGCCTTCTGATCGTTGATGATGATGCGCACATCACGACGCTGGCTGTGGCCCCCGAAGAGCGGGGCAGGCAGATCGGGAAACGCCTCATGCTTGCTCTGGTCTCAAGAGCGCTCACCGTTGGAGCGAAGCATCTGACGCTCGAGGTGCGAATGTCGAATGCGTCTGCGCAGAGCCTCTATGAGTCGTTCGGCTTCTCTCCTGTTGGTCGGAGGAAGAACTACTACAAGAACGAGGACGCCCTCGTGATGTGGGCGACGGACATCGACGCCCAGGACTACGCCGAGCGAATTGCTGCGATTCACGCATCCGTGGAGGGTGGCGGGGCATGAGCGGTCCCATCGTTCTCGGATTTGAGACGAGTTGTGACGAGACCGGCGTTGCTGTCATAGAGGGATTGGTCGAGCGCAGTTCGGTCCTTGCAAGCCAGGTTGAGGAGCACGCCCGGTTCGGGGGCGTCGTGCCGGAGGTTGCGGCCAGAGCCCATGTTGAGGCGATTCGGCCGCTGACCCACCAGGCGATCACCCTTGCAGGCATCCACCCGAACGACATCGACGCGGTCGCGGTGACCAGGGGGCCTGGCCTGACAGGATCCCTGATGGTCGGCTTTTCGTTCGCCAAGTCGTTCGCGTACGCGCTCGGCAAGCCGCTCTACGGTGTGGACCACATGGAGGGGCACCTCTTTGCGCCCAGGCTGTCATTCGAGGCGTATGAGCCGCCTGCCGTGGTGATCCTCGCAAGCGGGGGACACAGCCAGATCGTCCACGTCAAGGCGTGGGGGGAGTACGAGGTGCTCGGCGGCACGATCGATGACGCCGCGGGTGAGGCGTTCGATAAGCTCGCGCGATTCATGGGCCTTGGATTTCCTGGAGGGCCCGCCATCGACCGCGACTCTGACGGCGGAGACCCTGACGCCATCCGCTTTCCAAGGGCGCTGCGTGATCGCCCATACGACTTTTCTTTTTCAGGTCTCAAGACTTCGGTCGTCACGTACCTCGAGAAGGCTCGTGACAACGACGAGCTACCGGCGCGCAGCGATGTGTCCGCATCGATCCAGGAGGCGATCGTCGATGTACTCGTCGAAAAGACGTTCAACGCCGTCGAGTCGACCGGCGTCGAGGTGGTCGGTGGCGGAGGGGGCGTGCTCGCGAACCGCAGGCTCCGTGAGAGGCTTGCTGAGGAAGCGGACAGGCGGGGAGTCGGCCTGTTCATTCCTGAGCCTGGTCTCTGTACAGACAACGGTGCGATGATCGCAAGTGTTGCGGTGCATCGGATTGAAGGTGGTGTTCCCGGTGACGAGTTCGGGGGCGATGTCGATCCCGGTCTGAGGCTGAATCCATGAACGGAGCGATTCGCCTGGGAAGACTTTCAGGCGCCGAGGTCGTTGCGGACGCGTCTGCATTTCTGCTCGCAGGTTTGTTCGGAGGCGCAGTGTTCATCCATCTCCAACAGGTCGTGCCTGGAATGTCAGCAGAGGTCGCAAGCGTTCTTGGTGTCGTCAGCGGAATCGCCGTGGTCGGCTGCGTATTTCTCCACGAGGCGAGCCACGTTGTCGTGGCCAGGCGGCGTGGGTTGACTGTCCGGTCGATCCGCCTGTACATGTTCGGTGGATACTCGGTGATCGACGGAGTACCGTCCGCTCGAACTGAATTCCTCGTGTCGATCGCAGGCCCGGTCGTTTCTGTCTCCCTCGGTCTCTTGTTGTTGTCAGGGCCGCTTCTCCTCGGAGGGGACACCCCGGTCGGCGCGGCGATGTGGGCGCTCGGTCTCGCGAATGTGACCATCGGTGTCTTCAATCTGCTGCCGGGGTTCCCGCTTGACGGTGGCCGGATCGTGAGGAGCATGCTCTCTCGCGGTGGGCGCGATCGAGTCAGGGCAACCAGGATCGTGACCCGGTTCGGCCGGGTCATCGGCGTGGCGGTGATGGGAGTGGGGGCGTTCCTCGTGGTGACGAGACACATGGCCGGCCTGTTCTGGATCGTTGCGGGCTGGTTCCTGGCGACCACAGCCGTCTCGGCTGGGCGACGTGAGGAACTCAGCGCTGCCTTTGACGGTATGACCGTTGCTGACGTGATGCGCCCAACACCGGACGCCGTCTCGGGCAATGCCACGATCTCGAACGTCCTTGACCTCTACGAGATCGGACCCCGCCTGCGGTCCCTGCCTGTTGAGATGTCGGGGAGGGTGGTCGGGGTGATCGGTCAGGATGAGGTCGACTCGATCTCGCCGAGCCGGTGGCCCTCGATGCGCGTCAGGGCGCTCATGACCAAAATCGGCCCCGCCGACATCGTCGAGGCCGAAGCGCCGCTTGAATCCCTGCTGCTGCGGCCCGCCGGGCTGAGCGGCCGAGCCATCGTGGTGAGAGACGGCGTCGTTGTCGGCATCATCGACGGCGACGCCCTAGCGGGCGTATTGGGGATCGTTGACCGTTGACGGTAAACGGTTCACGGTATCTGGCACTCTGTGCAAGTGTGTGCCAGAACTCGCTATCCTGGCACTCGTAAGTCCCGACTGCTAAATCAAGAAGGAGAGTTGGATGGACCTGAAACCTCTCGGCGATCGGATCGTCGTGATGCCACAGGACGAGGAAGAAGCTCGCACAGCGAGCGGCCTCGTCATCCCGGATACAGCCAAGGAGAAGCCGCAACTCGGCGAAGTCCTGGCCGTCGGCCCGGGTGAGTACAAGGACGGGGAGCGTGTCCCTGTCGACGTCAATGTCGGCGATGTTGTCTTCTATTCGAAGTACGGCGGCACCGAGGTGAAGCATGATGGTGAGGACTACTTGATCCTCTCGAGCCGCGACGTGCTCGCCATCCTGGGCTAGAAGAGGATATTTACATGGCAGCCAAGGAAATTAAATTCAATGACGAGGCCCGCCGCGGTCTCCAGGCGGGCGTAGACAAGCTCGCAGACACCGTCAAGGTCACGCTCGGCCCGAAGGGCCGCAACGTCGTCCTCGAGAAGAAGTGGGGCTCCCCCACGATCACGAACGACGGTGTGACGATCGCCAAGGACATCGAGCTAGACGACCCATTCGAGAACATGGGCGCCCAGCTCGCCAGGGAGGTCGCGAACAAGACCCAGGACGTTGCAGGTGACGGAACCACGACGGCCACGGTGCTTGCTCAGGCCATGGTCGCAGACGGTCTTCGGCTCGTGACCGCCGGAGCGAACCCGATGGAGATGCGTCGCGGCATCGAAGAAGCCGTGAAGGCTGTCGTGAGTTCCATCGAAGAGCTCGCAACGCCCGTCAGCTCGAACGATCGCGCCGACATCGCGTACGTTGCAGCGAACGTGGGGGATGACGCTGAGATCGGCGCCCACATCGCAGACGCGATGCAGAAGGTCGGCAACGAGGGGGTCATCACCGTTGAGGACTCCCAGACCTTCGGTCTTGATCTCGAGTTCACCGAGGGCATGCAGTTCGACAAGGGCTACATCTCTCCGTACTTCATCACGGACGCGGAGCGCCAGGAAGTGGTCCTCGAGGATCCCTACGTCCTCATCGCGAACCAGAAGATCAGCTCCGTGCAGGATCTCGTTCCAGTGCTCGAGAAGGTGATGCAGACAGGGAAGCCGGTCCTCATCATTGCAGAGGACGTTGAGGGTGAGGCTCTTGCCACGCTCGTGGTGAACAAGATCCGCGGAACGTTCAACTCCGTCGCCGTCAAGGCGCCAGGGTTCGGGGAGCGCCGCAAGGCGCAGCTCCAGGACATCGCGATTCTGACAGGCGCGACGGTCATCTCAGAAGAGGTGGGCCTCAAGCTCGAAGGCGTCACCATCGAGATGATGGGTACCGCCCGGAAGATCGTCATCACGAAGGATGACACCACGATCATCGAGGGCGCAGGGTCGAAGGCCGATGTTGACGCTCGCGTGAAGCAGATCCGTCAGGAGATCGAGAACTCGGACTCGGACTGGGACAGTGAGAAGCTCTCCGAGCGTCTTGCGAAGCTCAGCGGCGGAGTTGCAGTCATCAAGGTCGGTGCTGCTACCGAGGTCGAGCTCAAGGAGAGGAAGCACCGCATCGAGGACGCCATCCTGGCGACTCGTGCTGCTGTTGATGAGGGCATCGTCCCCGGCGGCGGAGTCGCGTTACTGCGTAGCCAGAGTGCTATTGACAAGCTCCGCGGTAAGAGCGACGACTGGAAGGCTGGTCGTCAGATCGTGCGTCGTGCGCTCGAAGCGCCCATCCGTCAGATCGCTGTCAACGCAGGCCACGAAGGCGGGGTCGTTGTTGACAAGGTGAAGAATGAGCAGAATGGCAATGAGGGGTTCAACGCCGCAACCGGCGTGTACGAAGACCTGATTGCCGCAGGCATCATTGATCCTGCCAAGGTGACCAGGTCAACGGTACAGAACGCAGCCTCGATCGCTGCGTTGCTCATCACGACCGAAGCGCTCGTCGCCGAGAAGCCTGAGGACGCCCCCGCAATGCCGGGTGGCGGCCACGAGCCCGGTGGAGGCATGGACTTCTAAACAGAAGCCAGTGCCGAGAATCGTGAAGGGCGGCCGGTTGGCCGCCCTTCACTTGTTTCACGTATTACGTATTACGTTTTTGCAGCCGTCAGTCCGTCGATTTTCGCGTAGGCGGCATCGATGATCTGCTCCTGGAGGGATGCGAGAGCCCGGGCTAGGGCGAGTTCCTCCCCGATGAGAGGGATGCACGCATCATCCGGATTTCGCTTCGCTCTCCCCGTCGCATCGAAATGGTCCCCTCCCAGATCGAGAACTGCGTGGACGAGCGTAGTGGTGTCGTCTTCGTCGACCCCGACTTCGATTGTGATGTGCTTTTGCATGTGGCCTCCGATCGTGAACTTGAGTTCATCTTCTCGCATAACGACCGTTCTGCATAGTGGGAACTCGCTCCGCTCGGCTGGCGCCCACGGGTGTGACTACCTCCTCACCGTTGACATGGAGATGGAGCCGGTACCCGGCTACGACTACGCCAACTGGGAACGAGGTTACGGAGACTTCCACATGGCGCCCGACCTCGCGACGATGAGGGTCGCGGCGTGGGCG
>JASJYA010000058.1 GCA_030125685.1 Actinomycetota bacterium | reverse complement strand
TGGTCGACCACCGACGATTTCTCGCTCACTCATTCGCCTCATCGGATATGGGCTCTCCACCCTCGCCTTCTGGGTCGGCTACGCGTGGGTGATCATTGACGATGAGCGTCAAGCGTGGCACGACCACTTGGCCAAAACATGGGTTGTGTACGACTACGAGCGGCGTAAGGGCGGGGAAGTCTACGAAGCGTTTCTTGAACGAACCGAAGCGTACTAGGCGCCGAGAGTCCGAATATCCGGCGCTCCGAGGCGGGCGGCGTCCGCGGTGTGGTCGTCCGGCATCGTCTGGGAATCCCGCTCGGCCGCCACCCGCTTCGTGTAATGCTCGAGTTCTCTCGCGACGGCCGCTCCTTCCCAACCGAGGAGGGGCGCCATGATCGATGCAACGAATTCCGCAGCCTCTGTGCCGCGGTCGTCGCACTCGATCGACAGTCGTGTTCGGCGGGTCAATACGTCGTCGAGGTGCAGGGCGGCTTCGCACTCGACGGCGAAGCGAATCTCCGCTCCGAGATACGGGCCAGAGGGCGCCTGCTTGGCAAGGATCGGATCTGACGCCGCGAGGTCGAGGATTTCAGTAGCCTCGCTGCCGTAGCGATGCAGGAGGCGGCGAATCTCACTCTCGGTCACGCCGTATCGACTTGCTAGCTCTTCACGACTGTCATTCATCGCGGAGTACCCGGTCGCTCCAACGAGCGGGATCTGGTCCGTCTTCGTAGGAGGAACATCGACTCCGACGGCCTCACACGCTCGGTCGACGGTGTCTTGCGCCATCACCCGGTACGTGGTCAACTTGCCGCCCGCGATGGTTATCAGGCCCGACGCAGGCTCGGTGATGCTGTGCTCTCGCGACAATTTCGCGGTCGACACGGCGTTCCCTATGACCAACGGCCGCAGGCCCGCAAACACACCGACGATGTCCTCGGTCGTGAGCTGCCTGGCGAGGACGCGATTCGCCTGTTCCAACACGTAGGCGATGTCCCGCTCGCTTGCGGCGGGGTGATCGAGATCCAGTTCCCACGGTGTGTCCGTGGTTCCGATGATCCAGAATTCCCCCTGGGGAATCAGGAAGAGCACACTCGTCTTCGTCTTTGTGATGAACCCGACGCTCGAGTCGATAGCAGACTTCGGAACGACGACGTGGATGCCTTTCGAGGCAGTGACGTCCTTGTCGGTATCGCCAACGAGCATCTCGGTTGCATCCGTCCACACACCGGTAGCGTTGATCACGACCCCGGCGCCGACCGTGATCCGCTTGCCAGACTCGAGGCACGTTGCTTCAACGGAGTTGATCCGGCCGGCTTCGTCACGACCGAACCCGGTGACCCGTGCGCTTGTGAGGATTGTCGCCCCAGTCTGAGCGGCGGTGCGGGCGATTGCGAGCACAAGTCTTGCGTCATCCGTTCCGGCGTCGTAGTACCGGATGCCACCGACAAATTCGTCTTTCTTGATGCCTGGGAATACGCGCGTCAGCTCCTTCTTGCTGAGGTGCCACTGGCGTGGGAGCGTGCTGCGCCCGAGCTTGGCGAGCGCGTCATATAGCGTGATTCCGGCGCCAACGTAGGCGCGTTCCCAGATCCGATGCTTGATCGGGTAGATGAGCGGAACCGGCCAGACGAGGTGGGGTGCGATTGACCTCAGCAGGAGCTCTCGTTCCCGGAGCGCCTCACGAACCAGCTTGAAGTCGAGCTGCTCGAGATATCGGAGGCCGCCGTGGATCAGGTTCGACGAACGGCTCGAAGTGCCGGAACCGAGGTCTCTTTGTTCGATCAGAGCGACAGACAGGCCGCGTGACGCCGCGTCGAGAGCGCACCCTACGCCGGTGATGCCTCCTCCGATGACGACGACATCGAACGAGCCTCCATCAAGTTCGTCAAGGGCCGCGGCCCTGTACTGAGGTCCCAGTCTCGATGTCTTCACACAAAAAGCGTACACCCGGGGTTGGCATTTCGTGCAGCGGGTTGAGCACGCGGTTCTGGGTAGCCTCGGAGGATGACTGATCTCGAAGCGACGACCCGGGCGTGGATAGATGGAGACCCCGATCCACGTACCCGTGCCGAGCTGACCGCACTTGTAGAGACCGGCGCCGCTGAAGAGATTGAAGACCGCATGAACGGGAGCCTTGCGTTCGGCACGGCGGGGTTACGGGGGGTCGTCGAGGCGGGATCAAACCGGATGAATCGAGCAACGGTGATTCGTACAACTGCTGGTCTGGCCCGCTATCTGATTGCACACACCGATCCCGATGAACGTCTTGTTGTTATCGGGCGCGACGCTCGGCCGTCTTCGCCTGCTTTCATGGATGATGCGATCGGTGTGTTATCGGCTGCCGGTTTTCGTGTGAGCTATTTCGCTCATCCGACTCCGACCCCGCTCGTGGCATATGCGGGGCTCACGATGGGCGCGTGCGCGTCGATCGTCATCACTGCTTCACACAATCCTCCCGCCGACAACGGGTACAAGGTCTACGCAGGCACCGGCGTTCAGATCACGCCGCCGACTGATGCCGATATCGCCGCAAGAATCGATGAGGTGGGTGCGGCGAATCAGGTACCGAGGTCGGCGAGTCCCTATGTTGGGCCAGACGTCTTCGCGATCGGGCCAGACGTCTTTGAGGGATATCTCCGATCGATTGCAGCATCCCTCCCGACGATCACGGGGGACCGCGGCATCTCGATCGTGTACACGCCTCTGCACGGTGTTGGCGGTACATTCGTGGTAGAGGCCCTCAGAAGGTTCGGATTCAAATATGTGCATCCGGTCGCCAGACAATTCGAACCCGACGGCAGGTTTCCCACGCTCGCCTTTCCGAATCCGGAAGAACCCGGGGCACTCGACTTAGCCCACGATCTTGCTCAGGCGGTCGACGCCGACCTCGTGCTCGCGAACGACCCGGATACCGATCGGCTCGCCGTGTCTGTTCCGATCCCCGGGGGAGTCTGGCGACCGCTCACAGGTAATCAGATCGGATGCCTCCTTGCGGAATACCTCCTTGGACATGGCACAGGAGGCGGGCGCACGGTTGTCAACTCGATCGTCTCCACCCCCATGCTCGGAGACATCGCGTCCGCTCACGGTGTCACCTGGCGGCAGTCGCTGACAGGTTTCAAGTGGATCTGGAGCGCCGCCCTCGACCTTGAGCGCCAGGGACACGGCGATCTCGTGCTGGGATTCGAAGAGGCGCTTGGGTATTCAATAGGCACGACCGTGCGCGACAAGGACGGCATCGCCGCCGCGGTTGCATTCGCGATCCTTGCCGGCGAAGCGGCCGCCGATCATGCAATCGTGTTGGACCGGCTTGGTGACTTGTACCGAAAGTACGGGATTTGGGCGTCGACACAAGTCTCGATCAAACGAGAGGGGCCATCCGGTGGCGATGAGATCGCCGAGGCCATGCTGAGCCTGAGAACCGCTCCGCCGTCGTCGATTGCCGATGTCACGGTGAATGCTGTTACCGACTATGCAACGGGCGCCGACCTGCGACCCTGGTATCTCGGCGAGACGAACCTCATCGAACTTGAGCTTGGAGAAATAGGTCGTGTGCTCGTACGGCCCTCAGGGACAGAGCCGTTGCTCAAGATCTACGTCGATCTCACCACGCCTTTTCCGTCTGACGGCAGCTGGCCTGCGGCTGAGGATGCGCTCATTGAGCGAGCGGAGAAGGTGGGTGAGGCGCTTGCAACGTGGCTTGAGGCGCCAGTTGCCGGGGAGCGATGAACATCCGTATGATTGCGCCACCAACCAGAAGGAATCATGGGCGTCGAGCTCCCACAAGCACGGTCTGTAGCAGTGGACCCGACCCAGTCGGAGATGCGCGCATGGGCCGAGGAGTACATGCCGAACATCACGGTCACCGAGTTCAACAACATCAACTACAAGGCCGAGATCAAGGCCCGTCTCGGCCCGTCAACGTTCTTCGTCACAGACACCGAGAACTACAAGAATCGGATATCCAGGGCTGAGTACGACCAGTGGGCCGCCAAACAGGACGCCTACATCTCGGACAAGGACATGATTCTCATACAAGGGTTTATCGGTCCGGATCCTGGTTTTCGGACAGGTAGTCGCCTCTATATGGAGCGCACTCAGGCGAACATTCCCGCAATGCAGCAGCAGCTCTACTTCGAGAAGGAAGACGGTTGGACACCGGAGTTCACGACCATCTACACGCCCGGCCTGATGGCGCCGGGTAAGCCGAACGATCGGCAGATCCTCGTCGACAACGAAAACTACGTCACCCGCGTGTTCGGATCGGACTACTTCGGCGAGTCGAAAATGGGTGGTCTGAGAATGTGGAATCATCTTGTTTTCAAGCGAGGCGGTCTTGCCCTCCACTCAGGTCTCAAGACGTTTCCTGACATCCGTGGTGAGGAGAAAGCAGCCCTCATCCTCGGGTTGTCCGGGACGGGCAAGACGACCACAACGTTTCGTCAGCAGCTCGGGTCCCTCCCTGTGCAGGACGACTTCGTAGCGTTGTTTCCCGATGGCAAGATTTATGCGTCTGAGAACGGGTGCTTTGCGAAAACCTACGGGCTCGACGCTCAAGATGAGCCGACCGTGTATGGCGGGACGATCGGTTCGGATGCCTGGCTCGAGAATACCTGGGTGTCGCCGGAGGGTGAGGTCGACTTCTTCAACGGCTCAGACACGCTCAACGGTCGTTCGACGTTCCCTCTCGCCAACATCAGGCATCGCGATCCGAGAGACCTCCCCCCTGTGAACTACATCTTGTTGTTGAACCGCAACGAAACGATTATCCCTGCGGTCGTAAAGCTCAAACGTGAACAAGCAGCCGCTTACTTCATGCTGGGTGAGACGCGGGGCACGAGCGCCGGCGGCGCGGCCGAGGCTGGAAAGAGCCTTCGGGTTCCGGGCACCAATCCGTTCTTCTTTGACAACGACGCCTTGATGGGGAACCGATTCTTGGAGTTGCTCGGCACGATGCCCGACGTCGACGTTTATGTGATGAACACGGGCAGGGTCGGAGGATCCGAGAGTGACGATCGGTCGAAGAAGGTGACGATCCCACACTCGAGCGCGGTCGTGCAGGGGATTGTCGAGGATTCGATTGAGTGGGTGGAGGATCCGGACTTTGGGTACTTCGTTGCTGCCGCGCTCGAAGGCTTCGATGATCCTGATTTGCTGAGTCCAAAGTCCATGTACCAGAACCAGGGTCGCGGTGACGAGTACGCCAGGCTCGTCGCGAATCTGGCGGCGGATCGTCGCGAATACATCCGGACGTTCCCTGGCCTCGACAAGTCAATCATCGCCTCGATTTGAGCGTCGGTCGCAGTCGACGCACCTGATCGGCTCACTGTTACGAGTCGACCGTCCTAACTCCGCTCCGGGGGACGTCAAACACGTAAAGGCATGCCCCGTGTTGGCCGACACTTACGGGAGGACAGAAACGGACGGCAGTGACCACGAAGAACCCGAACCTCCCGGCGTCGATAGACGATCGCGAGTTCTCTACGTCTCGAAAGGGATACGACAAGCGAGAGGTGCGAGCGTTTCTCGGCGAGCTTGAAGCGAATTTCCGCGACCTCGAAGAGTGGACTCATGAGGCGAAACTGCGTCTTCAACAGGCTGAATTCGAAGCGCAGAAGGCGAAAGATGCGGAGGGTCAGTCGGTTGACGCCGCCATCGGAGCGGTACTCGAAGCCAAAGGTCGAATACTTGATCGAGCCCGTACGCAGGCGGCCGAGATCGAGACTGAGGCTCGGTCGAGAGCTGACGCCATCCTCGACGGCATCGGTGTAGACGAGAAGGATCTGCCAGAGAGTCTTCACGCTGCAAAACGCGAGGCGGCCGACATCATCGAAGACGCTCAGCGCGAAGCCGCCGCGATGCGGTCTGATGCGCACAACGCCGAGTTGCAGCTCGAAGAACTGAGTGCTGAGCGCGACAGGGTTCGCGACGAGATCGATGCTCTGATCGCTGAGACAAGAATCACCGAATCGGATCAGGGAATTGAGATCGACCCAGTAGGCACGCTACGGCGCGCCGAGGAACAGGCGATGGACATCATCTCGGATGCTGAGGCCGCAGCGGACACCATCAGAACGATGGCAGAGGTGCAGGCCGCTGCGCGGGAGATCGAGATCGAAGACACCAGAATACAGGCCAAGGGGATCATCGAAGAGGCCGAGGAGCGGATCCAAGAGATGCTTCTGACGGCGGAGGCAGCCGCCGATAGCTCTCTCCAGAGCGCAGACGAGCAAGCGACAAAGCGCATCGAATATCTGGTATCTGAAGCCCAGAGCCAGATGAAGGTAGCCAAGGCGGCCGCTGCTGCCGAGGCGGCGACGCTGACCGAGGAAGCCCTGTCGGCGCGTAACCAGGCAAAGGCAGACTCCGAGACCCTCAAGCGACAATCGCGGGGCCTTCTCGGAGAAGCGGAGAGAGCCGCCGAAACCAGAATCGCCGAAGTAGTACTTCGAGAGGCAGAGGCAGAGAATCTGAACGCTATGGCGACCGAGGCGGAACAGGTGGCGGCCGATACGCTCAAGACAGCCCAGGACGGAGCTGAAGCGCTCAGGGAGGAGGCGCAGGAGTTCAGGGAGGAGGCGAATCGCAAGAAGGATGAGGCCGAGGCGCATCTCGCAGAGGCCACGACTGAGGCCAATCTGTTGAGGGGAGAGGCGGACCACGCAGCCCAATTTCTGATCGACGAGGCGAAGGATTTCCGCTCTGAGGCCGAAGCGGAAGCCGAGCAAATATTGACCGCGGCGAAAGAGATCAAGGCCATGTCGTCTCGTGCCGCCTCCGAAGCCAGGGCGGACGCCGAAGCCGAAATTGCCGAATTGAACGCAGAAGTTCGACAGGTTCTCTCCGAAGTAGACCAGCTTCGTGTCGAAACGAAGCGTGAAGTCGAAGAGTTCAGGACGGTCGCACTCTCCGAGGTTGAGGATCTGAAGATCGCGGCGGAGCACGAAGCAGCCAGTGCGATGGCCGAATTACAGCAGAAGATTGTTGCAGCAAAGAAATCAATTGCACAGGCAGAGTCTGAGCGCGAGGCCCACCGGGCGGCGGCGATCGAAGACGCTCTCGAGATTCGATTGGCCGCCGAGACAGAGCTTTCGATCGCGGAGGGACGTCTGGCGTCAACCGATGCGATTCACGAAGAAGCCATCGAAGCCGAAAATGTCGCCACGGATCTCATGGAAGAAGCAGAGTCGATGCGACGCGCCGCCGCCGCCGAAGCGGAACAGCTTGCTGAAATGAGAGCTTCTCTCGACGCAGAAATCCTCGCTTTGCACACGGAGATGGACTCAATACGCGAGGAGACCTCAGAACTTCGAGCAGCGGCTATGGCCGATGTCGCGAGAATGCGTGAGCAGGCAGCAGCGGCCCGAGAGCAGATCGAAGAAGTCGAAGATTCCGAGCGAAAGGCAGCGACGATCCTCGACACCGCGAAGTTGAGGGCCGGCGAGATCGGCGAGCAAGCTGCGGCAGAGGCAGAAGAAGCTGAGCTTCGATTCTCTGCTGCGCGGGCAGCGAAGGACGAAGCGGAGTCTGTTCTCAAGTCGGCGAGGGACGAGGCTGAATTGATCCGTATCGAGTCCTCCACGATCCAGGATCAAGCTCGAATGATTCTTGATGCTGCGAGGGAGCAGGCGGAGGAACTCGCAGACGCCGAAGAGACGGCGTTCGGCCTGGTCGAACAAGCACAGCGCGAAGCGGTAGCGATTCGTTCCAAAGCCGAGGGCGAAGCCGCTTCGGCTGGTGCGAGGATTGAGGAGCTTGAGGCAGGGTCAGCCTCGACCGTCGAGCTCGAGGCGGAAATTGAGGGCCTCCACACCGAGAATGCGACGCTCAAGATCACAGTGGACGCAGCCTACGAAGCCGCCACCAGTCACGGCGATCCTGAGACGGTTGGAGTGGAGCCCGCACATCAGGTGACCGCGCAGACATTCGAGACCACCCCGTCCCAAGGCACATCGCTACGCGACCGCATCGGGGCCGCACAGGGCGGGGAGACGGGCCACGAGGGATCCGACTCCCTCGAAGCGATCAGGCTTGAAGCGATGCGGGCACTTGTCGAGACCCAATCTCTGCAAGGCGCAGATACCGATGATGCGGCGATTGATCCCGGCCCACGGGAGCCGGCGCCGTCGCCCGTGTACGACTACTCGCCGTCGGTACCGGCGCCAAAGAAGGCTGTCGAAGATGATGAGAAGGACGAAGACGAGGGTGGCGGTGAGCTGGTGGAGAACCGCTACGCTCGGAATTCCGCAAAACTTCCCCGTCTTGGTATCGAACCCGAATCAGCATCGAGCACGATTGCTGATCTGCGTCGGCAGATGACCGCAGGCGACTGATCAGCCGAAGAGCGGCAATTCAGACTCCTCGCTGCACACGGCTTCGATGTCATCTGGACCCACCGGTGACAATACGCTCAGGTTTTCATGGCCGTCCGTCGTGATGAGGATGTCGTCCTCAATCCTGACACCGATTCCGAGAAATTCCACCGGAATCTCAAAGTCGCTAGATCCCGCCTCTTCGGCGCGCCGGGCAAATTCTGCCTTCGCTTCCCTAGCGCCGATCTCGTAGGTGAGTTGCATCACTTCCTGCGCGTCGTAGGACGTATTCGAGAGCGAGAGAGTCGACTTCTCCTGAGCTATGTAGAGGCCCGGCTCGACGGTGAATACCATCGCTGGTTCGAGTGCTCTCCCGGTGCCATCCACCTTGTAGGCGCCCGCATCGTGAACGTCGATGCCGAGCCAGTGGCCCGTTCCGTGGAAGAAGAACTCGCGGTACCAGCCCTTCTCGATCACCTCGTCTCCTGATCCGGGGAGTAGACCGAGGTCCACGAGTCCGTGTGAGAGGATCTCGACGGCTCTGTCATGCATCTCCGAATAGGGCAGCCCGGGAGCGCACATATCGATCACCTGGCGCTCCGCGTCGAGCACGAGGTCGTACACAGCGCGCTGTGGTGCAGTGAACCGTCCATTCACGGGAAAGGTGCGTGTGATGTCCGCGGTGAGATGCCGATACTCGGCGCCGGCATCGACAAGGAGCAGGTCGCCGTCGTTGAGCGGCTGATCGTTCTCGACGTAGTGGAGGATTGTTGCGTTCGCGCCCCCCGCGACGATGCTCCCATACCCGATCCGCTCGGACCCCATGGTCATGAATACGTACTCGATGGCGGCCTGTACCTGGCGCTCGTTCATGCCTGGTCGGGTGAATCGCATTGCTTCGGTGTGAGCAACGCCGCTGATACGGCACGCCTCGCGAAGCGCTTCGATTTCGTCGGGTGACTTGTAGGTGCGCATCTCGTGGAGGATCGCCCTTGGGTCTGTGATCCGTTCGGGCGTTGTGACTCCTGCTCGACGAGCATGCTCGCGGGCTGCGGCGATGGCGTCAAGCACGCGTTCATCGCTGGTACCGTCGAGAGCGTAAGCGATTGCGACGCGACCAACGAGACGGCGCCTGAGCCAGGCGTCGAGGTCGGCGAGATCATGGGCGGCATCCGCGCCGAATCTCTCGATGGCGCCCTCGGTGCCTGCCCGAACTCCAGTCCAGGCCTCCATCTCGGGGTCACGTGGTCGAACGAAGAGCGTGTACTGCTCGGTTGCGTGCGTCGCGTCGAAGACCGCAACAGAGTCAGGCTCTGTGAATCCGGTAAGAAAGAAGAAGTCTGATTTCTGCCGAAACTCGTGTTCGACGTCATCGTTGCGTGTCTGGAGCTTCCCTGCAGGGATGACGGCGATCGTGTCGCCGAGCTGTTCCATGAACGCGGCCCGTCGTGCCGCAAATCGAGTCTGGTCCATGCCTCTTACATTACAGATGCCAGATGCCAGATCCCAGACACCAGATGCCAGATGTCAGACGCCGGATGTCCGTTGCTGGAGTCTGGTTTCTGGAATCTGGAATCTGTTGAAGTGGGCCCGGTGGGATTCGAACCCACACGCTTCGGATTAAAAGTCCGCTGCTCTGCCATTGGAGCTACAGGCCCGGAGCCGGTCAGAAAGTTGGTCAGAAACCTGCTCAGCGCTGTTTCGAACAGCTTGGTGGCCGGTGGTGTGCGCGTGATTGTAGGGTCTTGGGCTGGGAAGGGTCGGTTTTGGGGTCCCGTGTTTCGGCTTGGCCACGTCGAAGAAGGAGCATGCTTGCTCCTGGGGTTGTTCAGGCGGCTATCTCTGTTGGTGGGTCGCCTGGTTGGTCGAGGATGGCTGCCAAGGCTCGTGTGTTGCTGAAGACAGCGAAGGCGAGGTAGTCCCAGAGTTGACGACGTGTTGTCCACGCGCGGAGTCGTCCGCGTGGTAGGCGTTCTTCAAAATCGGAGTTGAAGGATTCTGCGTCCTGGCGGTAGCCGATGAGGT
>JASJYA010000057.1 GCA_030125685.1 Actinomycetota bacterium | reverse complement strand
CCCGAGGACCAGCCCGAGGACCACCCTGACCTGTGACCTGTGACCTGTGACCTGTGACCTGTGACCTGTACCC
The DNA here is from genome assembly GCA_030125685.1 of Actinomycetota bacterium. Lineage (GTDB taxonomy): Bacteria > Actinomycetota > Acidimicrobiia > Spongiisociales > UBA5794 > B3-G11. Next base: position 10,295 of record JASJYA010000057.1, on the reverse strand, counting down.
TGCTCGCAGTGCCCGCACCGCTGAGTGTTCTTCTTGATCGCTGGCGTCGCGACCTCGACCCACCCCTCCCCGGTCGCGTGGTCGTTGCGCCGTCCGCGCGCGCCTACATCGCTGCTGCAACGGCGAAACGGCTTGGCCGACCGCTCCTGGTCGTCGTTGCGGGTGATCGGGAAGCCGAGGATCTCACCGAGGACGTCTCGATCTTCACGGACGACGTGATCCAGCTTCCTGCCTGGGAGACGCTCCCCTTCGAGCATGTCTCACCGAACGTCGTCACGATGGCGACACGACTCGAAGCGCGGTACCGGCTTGCTCGGGAGGCGCCTGTGGTCGTCGTCGCGTCGGTCAGGGCTGTGACACAGCGCCTATCACCGACTCGTGTCGCGCCTCTGACCCTCCGCCAAGGCGAGTCCTACGACTTCACTGAGACCGTGTCGAACCTCGTGTATCTCGGCTATAAGCGCGTCGAACGGGCCGAGGCTCGCGGAGACGTCGCGGTCAGGGGAGGGATCGTCGACGTGTTCCCCCCGAATGCGGACGACCCATTCCGCCTCGACTTCTGGGGCGACACCCTTGATGAGATCCGAACGTACTCCCCGGTTTCGCAACGTTCCGATGACATCCACGAATCGGTTGCCATCTTCCCTGCGCGCGAGCTGATCATCGATGAAAACGTACAAGCCAGAGCACGCGAACTTGTGGCCGATGTTCCCTGGGCAGCCGAAACCTGGGAGCGCATTGCTCACGGCATCACCTTCCAGGGCATGGAATCCTGGCTTCCGTGGCTCGCGCCCCCGAGAACACTTCTCGACGAAACCGAAGCTCCCGTATTCCTCTTCGACCCGGTGCAGTGCGCTTCGAGAGCCGCGGATCTCATTGCCGAGGAAGCCGACCTTGCACGAGCGTTGGCGGGCACCTGGGGGAGCGAGAGTCCGCACGGCGATACGCACCCCTCGCTCTACCTCCCCCTCGATGTCGAACTCGTTGCAGACCGGTTGATCGAAGCGCCTCCCCAGCCGTCTGGTCCGGGCGACCACGGCTACGAAGTCCGAACGCTCGACGCCGTAGCCGGCGACCCGGATTCGGTCGCCAGGGCTGTGAACACTTGGAAGGAGCGCGGTGTTGACATCGTGATCGCAATGGACGGTCAGCCGGCCGCTGATCGAGTCGCGTCGATCCTCACCGAGCACGGCACCGACATCCCTGTTACGGACCGTCTTGAAGGGAGAGGCGTCGCGATCACCTCTATCGGAATTCACCTCGGGTTCGTGCTTCCCGCCCTCGGGTTCGGCGTCGTCGGTGAGAGGGAGGTCGCCGGTCGTCGACGTGCGCACCGAACCGCTCGCGGTGGCGGCCGGGCGCCTGACACAGATCCTTACCGTGACCTCAATCCTGGGGACCACATCGTGCACCGTCACCACGGGATCGGAAGGTTTACCGGCTTGGTACAGCGCGACATAGCCGGTGTCGAGCGCGACTACCTCCTCGTTGTGTACGCAGGCGAAGACAAGTTGTACGTGCCGACTGACCAACTCGCATCGATCACCAAATACACCGGGGGTGAGTCGCCCCGCCTCTCGAAGATGGGTGGAACCGACTGGAGCCAGACCAGAAGCAGGGTGCGCGCCGAGGTGGCCGTGGTGGCAGACAACGTAGTGGCGCTGCACCGCAAGCGGGCAGAAGCGGAAGGATTCGCGTTCGCTCCCGACACCCCGTGGCAGAGCGAGTTCGAGGCTGCGTTCCCGTACGAGGAGACACCTGATCAGCTCAAGGCGATTCACGACGTCAAGGCTGACATGGAGATGGATAGCCCCATGGACAGGCTCATCTTCGGCGACGTCGGCTTCGGCAAGACCGAGGTGGCGATCAGGGCCATGTTCAAGGCGATCCAGGATGGCAGACAGGTCGCGATGCTGGTACCGACCACGCTGCTCGCCCAGCAGCACTTCGCCAACTTTGAAGAACGCTTCGCTCCCTATCCGGTGCGCGTCGAGATGCTGTCGCGGTTCCTCACTCCGAAGCAGCAGAGAGACGTTATCTCCGGCATCAAGGACGGCTCGGTCGATCTTGTGGTAGGGACGCACAGGCTGCTCTCGTCAGACATCGATTTCAGAAGCCTCGGGCTCGTCGTGATCGACGAGGAACAACGGTTCGGTGTTGCCGCAAAAGACACCCTGAGGGAACTGCGGGCGAGCGTCGACGTGCTCACGCTCACCGCGACACCCATCCCGCGCACCCTGGAAATGGTGCTGACGGGAATCCGAGACGTGAGCAGTATCCGGACCCCCCCGCAGGACCGGCACCCGATCCTGACCTACGTCGGGCCGTACGACGAGCGCGCCGTCGCCGCAGCCATCCGGAGGGAGATTCTGAGGGAGGGGCAGGTGTACTTCGTCCACAACAGGGTGCAATCGATCGATCACGCTGTTGCGAGGCTGCGGGATCTTGTGCCGAACGCACGGTTCGCGGTCGCGCATGGGCAGATGTCCGAGGGCAGGCTCGAACAGGTGATGTATGACTTCTGGAACCACGAATACGACGTGCTCGTCTCGACGACGATCATCGAATCCGGCTTGGACCTGCCTCAGGTGAACACGATGATCGTTGAACGGGCGGACAGGCTCGGGCTTGCCCAGATCTATCAGCTGCGCGGTCGAATCGGACGGTCGAACCGGCGTGCGTATGCGTATCTGTTTCATCCGACCGACGATCGGATCACCGAGACCGCGTTTCGGAGGCTTGAGGCGATAGGCGAATTCTCGAATCTGGGGAGCGGATTCGAGCTTGCTATGCGAGACCTTGAGATCCGGGGCGCGGGAAGCATCCTGTCGGAGACTCAGTCCGGGCACATCGCTGCGGTTGGAATCGACCTGTACACCGAGCTGGTCGCTGACGCCGTCAAGAAGCTGAAGGGTGATACCCCGTCAGAGCCTGACCCGGAACCTGTCCGCATCGACCTGCATGCTGACGCCCATCTCCCGGACGACTACGTCCCCGGCGTCGAGGGGCGGCTCGAGGCGTACCGCAGGCTTGCGTCCGGGACGTCGCACGACGCCGTCGACGACGTCGTCGTAGAGTGGGAGGACCGATACGGAACGCTTCCTGAGGGCGCGGTCGATCTCATCGACGCTGCAAGGCTTCGCGTGGAGGCTCTCAGACTCGGGATCAGCGAGATTGTGCAGAACCGCCGTGAGGTTCGGATTGCCCCGGTCACTCTGAAGACTTCACAGGAAGTACGGCTCAAGCGCCTCGCGCCGGGTGCGCTTCTGAGAGGCTCTACGCTCTACCTCCCGCCCCCCGAAGAGTCACCCGCAACCGCGATTGCCGAGTTCCTCCGTACAATGTGGCCTGCACCAACGGATCCAGACGGGACTTCATGATGACCAAGAAGCGGATTGCTCTCGCCATCGCGGCGGTTGCCGTCGTCGCAACCGGATGTACCTCTTCGGGCGTTGCGGCCACGGTCAACGGAACAGAGATCTACGACTCGTTCGTTCTCGGTCTCCGCACCGGCGCCGAAGGCGACGTCCTTGTGTCTGGTGAGCAGTTCCGCAACGATCTCTCGAGGTTGATCTTCACCCAGGCGATGCTGAGCGCCGCAGAGGAGGATTTCGGTATCACCGGCCTCGAATCTCCCGAAACGCACGAGGCGTTCATCGCGTCGTTCAACCCAGCGGAACAGGGCTATCTCGTGAGCGTCGCGCAGGACCCTGAATTCACCGAGTCTGCGGTCGACGTAGCCGTGACTCAGCTCCTGCTGCGGTCAGAGATGAGGAAGGCGCTCGGTTCTACCGATGAGAATCTCCAGGACATCTGGCAGAACGACCAGGCCAGACTCGTCCGGGTGTGCGCGAGGCACATCCTCGTCGCAACAGAGGGCGAGGCGAACGACGTGCATGGCCGCCTCGAAGCAGCTGAGGACTTCGCGGCGCTTGCAGCCGAAATATCCCTTGACACGATTTCTCCGGGCGGCGCTCTCCCCTGTCCGTCGGGACTCTCTGGTTTCGAGGGGCCATTCGCAGGAGTGCTCGCGAGGGCGACGGTTGGAGATCTGAACCCCCCTGTCCAAACAGTCTTCGGGTGGCACGTGATCATCGTCGACTCAATCGAGTCGCCGGCGTCCCTCGCCGAGTTCGCGCTCGACCCAATCGCGTGGATCCCGGATGACATACTCGACGCATTCTGGGGCGGCTGGCTCAACGACGTCGTTGAACGAGCAGATATTCGTGTTCGGAGCCAGATCGGGACGTGGTATCCACCCGTCGACGGCATTCTCCGGCCTCCCTCGTCGCCCTGAGATGGGCATCACGGTCGTTGGGCTCGGGCCTGCCGGGGTCGAGTATGTCGATGCACCTGTGCGCGCTGCCATTGACGGCGCCGATACCGTTGTCATGCGGACGTTGAGACATCCGGCTGCTTCTGAACTCGCCCAATCGCGCGACGTTGTTTCATGTGACGACCTCTACGACGGCCTCACCGATTTTGACGACATCTACGCAGCGATTGCGGACCGTGTCCTGGCTGCAACAGAGGCTGGGTCCGTCGTGTACGCCGTGCCGGGAAGCGCTGCCGTCGGTGAACGCGCCGTAGCTCAGATCCGGGAGAGAGCGGCTCAGTCCGGTGTCTCCTTTGCGATGCATCCAGGTCTCTCGTTCCTCGATCTCGTCTACGTCGCCGTCGGCGTCGATCCGATTACAGACGGCTTACAGGTGCTCGACGCGAGGGATCTCCCCGACCCGCTTCCGCTGCACGTCCCAACGATCATCACCCAGGTCGACTCTGCGCTTCGTGCGGCCGATGTCTCCCTCGCCCTCACTCGAACCATCGACCCTGACACCGAGGTGACCATTCTCGACCGCCTCGGTGACGACGACGAAGCCGTTGTCGTCGTGACCGCCAGCGCGCTTGCACGGCATCCGGCTGGCCCGCGAACCACGGTGTATGTGCCTCGAACGCTCTCAGGATTCTTCGGACTCATCGAAACGAACAGGATCCTGCGGCGCGAGTGTCCGTGGGACCAGAAGCAGACGCACCACACCCTGTTGACCCACCTCATGGAGGAGGCGTACGAGACAGCCGATGCGATTGGCAGGCTCCCTGAGGCCGCACCGGAGGGTGTCGCGGATTTCGGCGCATACGCTGAGGTCGAGGAGGAACTCGGCGATCTCCTGCTCCAGGTCGTGTTCCACGCGACCCTCGCCTCAGAGGCGGGCGCGTTCGACATCGATGAAGTCGCCGAGAATGTCCGCCGAAAATTGGTGCGGCGTCACCCGCACGTCTTCGGGGATCTTGAGGTCGCCGACGCCGATGAGGTGCTCAGGAACTGGGAACAGATCAAGAAGGCCGAGAAGCGCAGGGAGAGTCTCATGGATGACATCCCAACAGGCATGCCTGCCGTTGCGCGAGCCATGAAGGTCCAGAAGCGAGCCCGAAGCGTGGGCTTTGACTGGGAGAATCCTGGCGAGGTCATGACAGCGTTGAACGAGGAGATCGAAGAGCTTGTCGTTGCAATCTCAAACAGCGAGGACGTCTCCGGGGAACTCGGCGACGTGCTCTTCTCTGCCATCAATCTTGCGCGACATCTCGGCGCGGATCCTGAAGTGGCGCTGCGGTCGGCCGTTGACAAATTCATGGCACGCTTCCGGGCGATGGAGGAGGATTTTGCAGCAAGATCGGCTGACATTGCCGAGTCAAACGCTGCTGAACTCGAAGAAGCGTGGCGATCCGCGAAGTTGGTGACCGGCCGGCAAAGCACTCTCCACACCGATCCACCGTCTACCCTCGGAGCATCATGACCATGCAGGCGACCACGATTACACGGATTCACGCCCGCGAGCTGCTGGACTCACGCGGGAACCCCACCGTTGAGGCCGAGGTAACCCTTGAGGGCGGGGGTTTCGGACGGGCAATCGTTCCCTCGGGCGCCTCCACGGGCGCCCTCGAAGCCGTGGAACTTCGAGACGGCGGAGATAGGTACGGCGGCAGGGGTGTGCGGCGCGCCGTTGCCAACGTCAACGAGACCATTGCTCCAGCGCTTCTCGGGATGGACGCGACGAGCCAGGAGGCCGTCGACCAGGTGATGCTCGACCTTGACGGCACACCGAACAAGTCGAATCTTGGAGCAAATGCCATCCTGGCCGTCTCTCTCGCAGTGCCCCGAGCCGCCTCGGCAGGTCTCGGCATGGCTACGTACCGATACCTGGGAGGGCCGAGCGCCCGTACGCTGCCGACACCGTTTTTTAACGTCATCAATGGCGGAGCGCATGCTGCAAACTCGATCGACACGCAGGAATTCATGATCGTCCCGGGGGGCCTCCCGAGCTTCAGCGAAGCGGTTCGGGCAGGAGTCGAGGTGTATCACGCGCTCAAGAAAGTACTCGCAGGCCAAGGGTTGGCCACGAACGTCGGCGACGAAGGCGGCTTCGCCCCAAACCTTCCCGGTGACCGCGCCGTACTTGATCTCCTCTCTGAGGCGATTGAGGCCGCAGGCTACGTCGTCGGCGAGGAGATCGCTTTCGCTCTCGATGTCGCCGCGACCGAGCTGTATCGCGCAGGTTCCTATGAGCTCTCCGGCGCGACGCTGTCGTCCGAGGAGATGGTTGATCACCTGGCAGACCTCGTCGGCGATTACCCGATCATCTCTGTAGAGGACGGACTCAGCGAGGACGACTGGGATGGGTGGAAGATCCTCACAGACCGGATCGGTGACACGACCCAGATCGTCGGGGACGATCTCCTGGTGACGAACGTCGATCTCTTGCAGAGAGCGATCGACCTCGGTGTCGGTAACGCGATCCTCGTGAAGGTCAACCAGATCGGGACGCTGTCAGAGACACTTCACACGATGGAGCTCGCCGAGCGCTCGTCCTACGGCGCCATGGTGAGCCATCGATCGGGCGAGACTGAGGACTCCTTCATCGCGCATCTCGTCGTGGCGACGAACGCGGGCCAGATCAAGACCGGGGCGCCTGCGCGGGGAGAGCGCACAGCAAAGTACAACCAGCTGCTCCGAATCGAGGAGGGGCTGGGATCGGATGCGAGGTTCGCAGGCTGGGACAGATTCAGGAAATTTCGATGACAGACATCCTCGAACGCACCGATCAGCATGAGCCGGAGGAGGACGGGGAAGAGCATCCGCCGCACAGGCCGCGCACTCGATGGCGGTCGGGGGTGTTCATGGCGCTCCTTGTGGTGGCGGGGTTCGCCGCTACAGGTGTGCTCCCTGTGCGCGAGTACCTCGAACGCGGAGACAGCGTCGAGGCTGCACTGTTGGAGCTCGATCAGGTCACGGCCGAGAATGCCGCGCTCTCTGAGGACATCAGCGCTCTGCACACCGACGAGGGAGTCGAGAGGCTTGCCCGTGAGCAGTACGGCTTCGTCAAGCCGGGTGAGATCGGCTATGTGGCGACACCTCCCCCTGACGTCGAAGGCGGGGCTATTGAGCCGTCGGGACCCGTTGAATCCGTTTCGCGGCCGACTCTCCACGAGGAGCGCTCCTTTCTCCAGCGAATCTGGGATTTCGTGACGGGGAGCGACCGTACGAACGATGGATGACCGATCCGTAGTAGCGATTCAGATCGGGCGAGAACCGCGTTCAGAGGTCAACGTGCGAGCCAGATGCCATCTCGGACTACCGGTCGTGATCGACGTACCTCCCATCCTCGACGACGGCACACCTTTTCCAACGACGCACTGGCTCACCTGCCCACTTGCGGTGCTTCGTATCTCGAGGGTTGAGTCCGCAGGGGGAGTGCGAGAGGCCGACGCCCTCGTCGCCTCTGACCGCGGAACCGCCGAAGCGTTCACTTCCGCAATGGACCGCTATAGGGCATACCGAGAGACGCTGCTCCCTGCCGGGTGGCGAGGCCCGGCGCCGTCGGGTGGAATCGGCGGTTCCCAGGGCGGCGTGAAGTGCCTCCACGCCCAGTACGCCGATACGGCCGCGGGGAACGAGAACCCGATCGGCGCCGATATAGCGAACCGCATCGAACCGCTCGACTGCACAGTGGTGTGCGTCACAACCTCGCCAGAAGGAGTGACGAGCAACGACGACTGGGTCGAGCCGTCGTAAAACCCGCTCAGTCGTCCGCGTCCGCCATTGCTCGGGCGACGAGGTGCGACGGGAGCTCCTGGTAGTGGTCGAACGCCGTGGTGTACCGGCCCCAACCCTGGGTGAGCGACCTCAGGTCGATGGCGTAGCGGATGATCTCGCTCGAGGGGATGAGCGCCTCGACGACCTGGCTGCCGTTGTCTGCTGTCGTCGTTCCCTGCACGGCGCCTCTTCGTGACGCAATGTCTCCCATGACGTCGCCCTGATACGCCGACGGCACGGTTATCGCTACTCGTGATACAGGTTCGAGAACGATCGGGGCTGCCTGCTCGAACGCCGTTCTGAACCCTGCCCGCGCTGCCAGCTTGAACGCTATCTCGGACGAATCTACAGAGTGGTACTTGCCGTCATCGACAGTTACCTCGATGTCAACGACAGGGAAGCCGTGGGCGCCGCCCTGGTTCATCGTCTCGATAACGCCTTTCTCGACCGCCGGAATGTACTGTTTCGGAATTGATCCGCCTTTGACCTTGTCGACGAACGTGAAGCCCTCCCCCCGGTTGACGGGTCGCAAACGGAGATGGCAGACACCGAATTGGCCGCTTCCTCCGGACTGCTTTTTGTGCCTGCCCTCGGCGTCGGCTGAACGAGAGATTGTCTCGCGGTAAGGAACCTTCACCTTCTCCTGGTCGACCTTGACTCCGAACTTGCGCTCGAGTTTGTCGATCGCGGTCTGTACGTGGCTCTCGCCGAGGCCGAACAGAAGAGTCTGGTTTGTCTCTCGGCTCCGTTCGAGGCGCAGCGACGCGTCCTCCTCCAGGATTCGGTGCAGCGCAGTGGACAACTTGTCATCGTCTGACTGGGTGCGGGCGACAATGGCCGTGGCGAGCACCGGCTCGGGCCAATCGATAGGCGCCACAGTGACAGGCGTTCCCTTTGGAGCAAGAGTGTCTCCGGTCTTCGTGTCGATGAGCTTCGCGACTGCGACGATGTCGCCTGCGGGTGCAGAGTCGACGAGCGTCGTCTCGTTGCCGAACATGGTCGCGATCTTCGCGAGTCGCTCATTCTGGCCTGACCGGCCGCTCATGAGATTTGTCTCAGGCTTCAACGTGCCTGAGAGCACTTTCAACAGGGAGATCTGACCGACGTATGGGTCAGCCAAAGTCTTGAAGACGAACGCGAGCGGATCGCCGCTGGGGTCCGCCTCGATCTCGACCTGCTGGTCGCCTACTGTGACGATGGTCGGTGGGCGGTCTGCAGGCGAGGGCGCCAGGGCGACGATGAAGTCGGCGAGCCTGTCCACCCCGATCTTCTCGGTTGCTGAACCGCACACGACAGGGAAAACCGTCGCCGCTGCGACACCGATGGCCATGGTGTGTTCGAGTTCTTCGATTGAGGGAGCGTCACCGTCCAGGTATCGCTCGAGCATGTCGTCATCGCCGATCACGATGCCCTCGACGAGGTTGTCGCGCAACTCCTGCTCCCGATCCATCATCTCTTCGGGCATGTCGGTGACCTCAGGCTTGCCGGAGTTGTAGACGTAGGCCTTGTCTCTGAACAGGTCGGCGACGCCACGGAAATCCATCTCCCTACCGACGGGTATTTCCACAGGCGCTATGCCTGCTCCGAATCGGTCCCGGAGCTGTGCGACGGTTTTGGTGAATGAAGAGCGTTCCTTGTCGAGCTTGTTGACGAAGATCATCCGCGGCACGGAGAGTTCTTCAGCGAGACGCCAGGCGTACTCCGTCTGGACCTCAACGCCGTCGACTCCGTCGACGACGAAGATCGCGAGGTCGGTAACGCGCAACGCTGCGTGGAGTTCACCTGCATAGTCGGCGTATCCGGGTGTGTCGATGAGGTTGATCTTGTGCCCCTGCCACTCGAAGGGCGCGAGCGCCATCGTGATCGTTGTTCCCCGCTCGTGTTCCTCGGGGTCGTAGTCCATGACGGTGTTTCCCGCCTCCACCGTACCGATTCGAGAGATCGCTCCTGCGTGGAACAAGAGTGCTTCGGCAAGTGAAGTCTTGCCTGATCCGGAATGGCCTACAAGTGCGACATTGCGGATCTTCTCGGGAGGGAAGACTTTCACCGACTAGCTCCTTTGGTTAATTGCCCCAAGCCTAGGAAGGCGGGGGAGGCTGCGTGAAGTCGGCGGAGATCCTACGATGTGATCCAGGCGCCCGGGTGGCGAAATCGGCAGACGCGGCGGACTTAAAATCCGCTATCCGAAAGGATGTGTGGGTTC
>JASJYA010000160.1 GCA_030125685.1 Actinomycetota bacterium | reverse complement strand
ACGAATTTCGGGATGATCCTTCCTTCCTGAAGAACGTCCGCCTTGATCTCCTCGAATGAACCAGCCTTGATCTCCGAGCCGAAGCCGCCGCCCAACTTCGGCCAGAGAAAGGCGAGGCTCGCGAGTGCGAACTGCAACATGAACAGCCCGAAGACAGCGGCGATGGCTCGGTTGAAGAACTTCCTGCGAGTGACGCCGTACTCGGCCTCGGAAATCTCGGTACGCGGTTCGTCCTCCGTGTACTCAGTTGGGGGAGCGACTACCGTGGCGACGGCAGTGCCGCCGCCCTTTCCGACGGAAGCCTGCGCCATGACCTCTCGTCTCACCCTGTCCGCCTTCGCCGCCTGCCGGTCGAGTTCTACCTGGGTGACCGCGCCCTCAGAATCTTTGCGCCTCAGGGCAACGGCGATGATGCCGAACGCCGCTATCGCGCCCGCAGCGACGATGATCAGGATGAAGACGGTTGTTGCGCTCATTCGAGAATCGTCCTTAGGTCGTCAAAGAATATCCCATCGGTCCACGGAAACACAAAATTGAAGCCCGGCCCTCGGAAGAACGAACCGAAGATCGTCAACACGGAGGCGCCTACGAAGAACACCGTGAAAAGAGAGATAGCGAACTTGCGGTCGGCTGGCCGGATCGAGGGGTTACGGTCGATGTAAGGGATGAACGCCAACGCCGCGACGCCGAATCCGGGGATGATAACGCCGGCCACCTGTGGATCGAAGTACGCGAGCAGTTCCTGGAGCCCGAGGAAGTACCACGGCGCCTTGGATGGGTTCGGCTGTTCGTTGAAGTTTGCGAATTCCAGCAACGGCGCATCGACATAGGCTGAGAGCAGCGTGAGAAACGCGAGCATCGCGAGCAGCGCGACGAATTCGATCGCGAGCAGGTGTGGCCATACATTTACCTTGTCCTGAGGCTCCGTTCCCGTCCCCTGAATTGCACCGGCCTTGACGACCGTGAGCAGTCTCTGTGTGCGGACCCCCGGAGGCGGCCCAACAGGCGCCGCCGGCGCCGCGACAGCAGCAGCCGCGGACGCCTGAGAGCTGACAGCCGCCGCCTGCTCCGCAGGCGCTCCCGCCATTGCGGGTACGGCTGTTCCATCGGCTTTCGCCCTAGCAAACATCGCCCGCTCAAGCAGAGGCCTCGGCACGCCGTACTTGCCGGCCTCCGCATCAAGATCCCGCCCCTCTCCGCCTGTCACCTGGTCCCTGTCACCTGTTCCCTGAGCCGGCGCAGCAGGCGCTTCCTCCCCCTTCATCTCAGCGAGGATCTCTTCCACCGGGCGACCCTGTGCTTTGGCCTTCGCCTCCGCTGATCGTCTGAGGAGATGCTCTGGTAGCTGTGGCACGGTATCTCCTTAGAGGGGTCCTGAGAGGCCGCCGTCTTTGCGGACCCGCCAGAAGTGGACGGCCATAAAGATGACGATGATGAACGGGAGGAAGAGTACATGGAGGACGTACCAGCGAAGCAACGTGTCCGCTGTGATCTGTATGCCACCAATCAGTGCGAAGGTCACCTGATCTCCGAACACCGGCGTATACGCGGCCATGTTCGACCCGACAGTCACAGCCCACAACGCGAGCTGGTCCCAAGGCAGCAGGTACCCGGTGAAAGAGAGCAGCAGCGTGAGCAGCAACAACACGATCCCTACGACCCAGTTGAACTCGCGGGGAGGTTTGTATGCGCCGTGGTAGAACACCCTGGTCATGTGCAGGAAGACCGTCAACACCATCACGTGGGCGCCCCACCGGTGCATGTTGCGTACGAGCTGGCCGAACGCAATGTCTGTAGCGAGTGCCTGCATGTCGAAGTAGGCCTGAGGTGACGTCGGCCGGTAATAGAACATGAGGAAGATGCCCGTGATCGTCAGCAGGATGAACAGGAAGAAGCTCAGTCCACCAAGGCACAACGTGTAGGAGAGCCGCACACCGTGGCGCTTCACCTTCACAGGGTGCAGGTGGTACAGCACGTTGTTCATCACCACATAGGAACGGTTCCTAGGTGAGTCGCTGTTGTCTGAGCGCATCGGGGATCCTGGCCGGAAGATGGAGTTCCAAACCTGCGACTTGCGCAAGTGGCCTGCCATACCGGTGACGGCTTCTTTGATGCCGACTCTCCCGTTTCCGTCTGCCAACGTGGTTCTCCTCTTTGACTTTCGTTCGTCTACCAGCGCACGCCGTAGGTTTGCCCGCTCTTGGCATCGCGCGATCCCGTGTCATACTCCCAGGGTGCCGCATCAAATTCTTCGCTCAGCTCAGCGGTTGATCCACCGAATTTGCCGATCGTGATCACGTTCGTTGGGCACCGATCCACACAGAGTTTGCATCTCGTGCATTCTGTGTCGTCAATGACAAAAATAGCTTGATTCTCGGGCTTGTCGTTCGGGTCATCGACGCCGAAGGCTTCAGTGATCACATCCGGGCTGAGGATGTGGATGCATTTCCACGGGCAGATGTCGACACACCCCGCGCACAGGATGCACTCCGTCTCGTCGATGTGGATGAACTGTTTCGGCTTGACGGCCGCCGCCATATAGGCGGTGTCCACAATCGCGAGCTGATAGTCGTCGCGCATCGGGGGCAGCTCGAGCCAGGCTTCCTTCGCCATCAGGGGTCGACTCGCAATGGTCTGCCGTAGTCCGATACCGGAGTTGGTTTCGGCGTGTCGGCCTTCTGGGATCGCACCTGCCACTTATACATCACAACCGGTACGAGGATGAGCATCGTGGCTGCATAACCGGCGGAGATCATGTCCTTGAGCGCCGAATACGAAATCGACACGTCGTTATTGAGCACCAGGATCGGCGGGATCGTGATGAAGATCTTCTGCGGCGTCCACTCGAGCGTCGCTTGGGCGAGCGTGAGGAACTGGTTCGGGACGACTGCGAAGATGATGAACATGAGTCCCGAGAACAGGAGAGCCCCCAACATGGCACGGGCCCACGTGAGGGTGCGTCCATAAATCCAACCGAGGGCGACTCCCGTCATTGCGACGAGCACCCCACCGAGCGCAACCAACTGGGCCAGAGTGACGAGCACCCACCCGCGGGGGACATTCGGATAGAGGGGCCGGCCGAGGTCATCGAACGCAGGCGATTCGACCATATGAACAACGAACGATCCCCCGATCGCGACGACGAAACCGATCGCAACAAGCGCGATTCCTATGATGAGATACTTTCGGTCGCTCACGAATCTCCCAAGCGGATTTCGGCATTGTAAGGCGGTCGTGATGTCTTCGGTCGCGGAG
>JASJYA010000159.1 GCA_030125685.1 Actinomycetota bacterium | reverse complement strand
GTCGAGGTCATCGAGGCCTCGTCTGTTGTGCCGCCCGAGCCGCCCGAGGAGGGAGATGCGGCACCGCTCGTAAGGGGAGGGTACCCGCGTTGGCTCGCTGCGGCGTTCGTGCTCATCCCCCTGATTGCTGTTATCTACATCCTCATCGCACCCAACGGCCCCGACTGCGGAAGTGCGAGCCAACTCCTTGTCGACCCCGTGACCGGACAGGCTGTCGACTGCGATGGATCTGAGTACGGGGTCGCCGCGGTTGACTTCTTCGCCGACGGAGCAGCTCTCTACACCCAATGTGCGGCATGCCACGCAGGTGACGGCACCGGTGGAGCGGGCGTCGCGTTCATCGGTGGCGGACTCCTCTCGACGTTCCCCGGCGGCTCATGTGACGAGCAGATCGAATTCATCCGTCTCGGAACCGCTGGATGGCCCGACCCGATATACGGCGCGACAGAGAAGCCGGTCGGCGGCTTCGGGCTGATGCCTACCTTCGGTGGCACCATGACCGATGAACAGCTCGCGGCGGTAGCTCTCTACGAGCGAGTTGAGTTCGGCGGCCAGCCGCTCGAAGAAGCTGAACTCGACTGTGGTCTTGATGAGGGTGAGGGATCCCCGGAAGCTGCCGGTTCCTGATCGGCGGAGTCCGACCGGCTCTTCCTCCCCACCGATCGGTACGCTCCGTTCCATGGTGAAATCGGTCCTCATAGTCGGCGGCGGTCCCGGTGGATCCGCCGCTGCCTATTGGCTGGCCCGCAACGGCGTTGACGTCCATCTGGTCGAGAAGAAGCGGTATCCACGCGAGAAGGCGTGCGGTGACGGGCTGACGCCCAGGGCGATCAAGCAGCTCCTCGACATGGGTTTCGATTTCGACGGTCTCGACCTCCATCGCATCGATGGGCTCAGGGCGTACGCAGGCGATCTCAAGATCGAGATGCCGTGGCCGGAGCACTCCATGTATCCAAACTGGGGCGCCACGATGCGGAGAGCGGATCTTGACGGCGTCGTTGCAGGAATGGCTGAGCAGCAGGGCGCCTTCGTCGAGCAGGGGACCACAGCCACGCCGGTCACAACGAACGACGCCATCACGGCCGTACGTCTGAACAACGACCAGGGCGAACGCACGGTGCATCCTGATCTCGTGGTCATCGCAGACGGGTCCAATTCACGCTTCGGGCGCGGTGTCGGGGCGACAAGACGGAAGGACTACCCGTTCGGCCTGGCTCTTCGGGCCTACTACGAGAGTCCGAACTCAGATGACCGGTTCATCGAGAGCCAGCTCGACATCCGTGACGCCCAGGGCAGGGCGATGCCGGGGTACGGGTGGGTGTTCCCGCTGGGAGATGGCGAGATCAACGTCGGCGCGGGGCTGGTTTCGACGTTCAAGGGGTGGAAGGATGTCAACACCAGTCGGATTCTCGAGGCCTACATCAGCTCGCTACCCGAGCACTGGAAGGTGGTCGACGCAACCCCGCACACGAAACCGATCGGAGGCAAATTGCCGATGTCTCTGTCAGTGGGGCCGAAGGTCGGTCGCAACTGGGTTCTCATCGGGGACGCTTCAGGGGCCGTAAACCCGTTCAATGGTGAGGGCATCGATTACGCATACGAGACGGGACGCATGGCTGCGCGGTGGGTCGCCGAGGCTGCGAGCGGGGACGAACGGGCGCTTGCAGGCTACGCGCGTGAGCTCGAGGACGTCTACGGCGACTATCACCGCGTGGCGCGGGTTTTCGTGAAGGTGATCGGAAATCCCGCGGTCATACGCACTCTCACTACAGTCGGGCTGCGGTCGAAGCCGCTCATGGAGTGGACGCTCAAGGTGATGGCCAACCTTCTCGACCCTGACGACGCGAAGATGACCGAACACATCTACAAGGCGATCGAACGCGTGGTGAACGTAGGGAGGTGACCTCGACCGCGTCCCTCCTTCACAGACCAATCAGCACTCGCCAAGACCCACATCCAGGACAGAAGACCCTTACGCAGTACGCACTACGAAGGCGCGGAGCGCTGTTTCTGTCACGACTCCTTCATCGATCACCGTGCCGTCCTCGGCCTCGATGACCGGGACCCGGTTCGTGTACCGGTCCATCAGGGCGAGATCGAGATCGATGTCAACGAGCGTGATGTTCGCCTCGCCAAACACGGAGAGGGCCGCCGCTATACCTTTCTCGCACAGCGGACAACCCTGCCTCGTGTAGATGATTGCCTGCACCTACGGCGCGAGGTTTCTCGGCACGAAGGACATCGTGTCTGCGAACTCGGACCTTCCGATCTTGGTGATCGTGCCTTTCCCGAGCTTGAAGTTGTTTCTCAAGTTGAGCGGCTGGAGACTCGTGTCTCCCGAAGTCACGGCGTTCGCCGGATTGCCCGGCGCCAAGAAGTAGGTGAAGGTGATACCGGTTGGGACGATGTCAGAGACATACACCACAGCCTCGAATCGACCGTGCACCTTCTTCCCCACAGGGTCAAGCACGTTGTCAGATTCGATCGCGACCTGATCACCCGACTCGAGACCCCATGCCGTTGCGTCTGAGGGATTGATCTCGATGAAGTTGTCCGGCCACCGCTCCTTCGATATCTCTCTCCTGGTGCTGTCAGACAAGTTGTTCCAAAGCGCGTTGACGCGGCCGTTGAGCACCCACACCTCGTCACCCTTCGGTCCAAGGATCTCGTTGCGCTCCTTGACTGCGTCCCAGTCAGCAAACACGAAGTTCGCCTTTCCTGAGTCGGTCTTGAACTCCAGATCCGAGTGGAGACGAACAGTCTCAACGAGCTCCCCGCCTTCGAGCTTGAGCGGGGTCTGGAGCCCCTGTGTCCCGTAGGTCGCGAGGAGATCGTGGCCACGCACACCATCTGCCTGGGCCTTCTCGACGAGCGCAGCGAAGTTCCTGCGCCCGCCTGAAGACTTCGGTGCAGCCTCCTCGAAGATCTCATTGGTGTCCTGCCAATCGAAGCCCTCGAAGCCCATCTTCTTGGCGACCATGGCGAAGATCTTCCAGTCAGGAAGCGCATCACCGGGCGGATCCATGATCTTCTCGTAGATCCTGAGCCTGCGTTCTGCATTGTTACGTGCATAGGTGTCCTCCCCCCAGGCACCCGCGGCAAGGATGATGTCTGCGAACGGCGTCGAGTCGTTCGGGTAAATCTCCTGGTGCACGATCACGGTGCCACCGGCGTCCATCCGAGCCTTGAGCGCTTCGTAGGCAGCCTCGATGTCAGTTGAGGTGACGTCGGGACCCATCGTCGTGAGCTCTTTCACCCTTGCCTCGACG
>JASJYA010000158.1 GCA_030125685.1 Actinomycetota bacterium | reverse complement strand
CATCGACTCGTCGGGAGCGACGACCACCCTGTATCGAGCGCGGTGGGCGACGTTCCAGTCGAGGGCGCCCCGCTTCCAGACGTACGCGAGAGTCTCGATGAGCATCAGCATGAAGAGCACTACGGCTGCGGTCCCGGCCCACCCGAACTGTTCCATCCGCACCGCCCAGAGGAACAAGAAGATGATCTCAATGTCAAAAATGACGAACAACATCGCAACGAGATAGAACTTCACGGGGAACCGACTCGTCGGTTCCTGGAGGGGAACGATCCCACACTCGTATGGAGCGAGTTTCTCCGGCGTTGGGTTATGGGGCGCCAACCACCTCGAGAGGCCCAGGGCGATACCGGCAAACACAAGACCGAGGATGGCCATCAGGGCGATCGGTAGATAGTCGGCGAACTCCATCGTTGGCGAGGATACCCCCGCGATGGTTCCCACCGATTCGCCGTCGATGACTCAACGTCGAAGATCCACCGTAGTGTTCCAGACGTGAAACCAAACATCCCCGAAGCAACCGTTGCGCGACTACCGCGTTACCTGCGGTGTCTCACCGACATGTCGAACTCGGATGGGACCTGCTCGTCTGAGGACCTTGCGGAGACCGCAGGCGTGACGTCCGCCCAGGTGCGAAAGGATCTGTCGTATCTCGAGGGCCACGGCACGCGCGGTGTCGGATACGACCGGGAGGACCTGAAACAGCAGATTCGCAAGGCGCTCGGCCTGACCTCCGTCCACCCTGTGGTTGTGATCGGGGCCGGCAATATGGGCGCCGCCCTCGCCAACTACAAGGGATTCGAGAAATGGGGTTTCGACATCGTTGCCGTCCTCGACGTCGACGAGGAGAGGATCGGCACGAGGGTTGACGGGCTCATGGTCGAACCCCTTCGCCGCCTAGAACAAATCGTCATCGATCAGGGAGTGGTGATCGGCATCATCGCGACCCCGCCTTCGGTGGCGCAATCAGTTTCCGACCGCCTGACCTCCGCGGGTGTGAAATCGATCCTCAACCTCGCGCCGACGAGCCTCAAGACAGACGACGACGTGTCTGTGCGCAGGGTCGACCTCTCCACCGAACTCGGCATCCTCGCGTTCCATCTCCAGAGCTAGACAGGCGACAGGTGACGGACGACAGATCCGTCGTCTGTGAGCGAGGCGAACCCCTACTCGTCTGTTTCGTAACGGTTGAGGGCGACGAGGAACATGACCAACAGGACGAGAGAGCCCAGTGTCATGGCTATCGCGGGCAGCCTCGTCTGCATCGAGGTGAGCCCTTCGAGGTTCGCAGGACGGATCCCTCGCGGAGCATATACGACGAAAAGCGTGCCGTTGATGACCAACCATCCGAAGGTTGCTGCGCCGGTGAGCAGGAAAGAGAGGCGCTTACCGAGGTTCGTCCACAGCAGCACCCAACCTGACCCTATAAAGACAAGCACCGCGCCACCGGCGATGGCTACGCCCCGCGTAAAGGTCGAGAATTCATTCGGGTGTCCGGTCTCGGGATCCATCTGGCCAAAGACGATGCCGATGAGGTCGACAACGAACTCGCGAATCACCGGAACCATCGAGAGCATGGCAGCGACAAACGAGATAAGTCCGAGGACCTCCAGCTTCGTGAGTCCGGACTCGTCGAGCCTCATGCGCCGAATCGCTCCCTTGAGACCAGCCATCACAGCGTCCTCGCGTACATGACGATCAGTTCGATCTGTCTCTCAGACAACACTTTGCCGAAGGAGGGCATACTCCCCGTCCCAAGGCCGTTGATCCCATATCCCTCGGCAAGTGCGGATCCATTAATCACAAACATGACCTGATCCTCCATCTGCGGGAACTGAAGCACTGATCTCCCATCCACGAGAGAGGGGCCCCATGCCCCGGTCCCTGCGCCCTGGCTGAACGCGGAACCCGCGGAGTACCCGGCCGTGTGGCATCGCGAGCAGTATCCGTTGAAGAGTCCAACGGCAAGCCTCGCGTCCTCATCGGACACACCCATCTCTAGAGCAACCGCTGCGAAGTCGACCTCCCAGAGCGGCTGTTCAAGCGAATCTGCAAGGAATGCAAGACCTGATTCAAGACCTTCGAGGAATTGGCCCTCCTGCTCCGCCGTCACTGACAGGAGCAGGACGTCCGACTCTAGGTGGGCGAGGAAAGCTTCGGCTTCGTCGAGGTCGCCGCCTCCGTTTGTGAAGGCGTCGAACGGGTCGAACCGAATGTCGTAGGCCTTCTGCGGGGTCAAGACGTAGACCTCGTCGGCTTCGTTGTAGCTGATGTCTGTCAATTGCTCGCGGGAGGTCGCCGCGATCGCGGTGAGGCCCTTCTCGGCCTCGTCTGTGAGACCGTCACGGTCGGTATCTGCGCCAGGCTGGTCACAGGTCGTGCTCACGAGTTCGGCGGACTCTGCGGTACAGGTTCCGGGCGCCTGGAGAAGATCCTTCACCTCGTCAGGGAGCGCGCCGACGACGGTCATCTTTCCTTCCGCCGCTTTGACGTCTTTGATCTGGGCTTCCTGGAACGCGATGAGTTTCTCTGTCGCCGCCTGGCCGCCTTCGATCTGGGTGAGTGCTCGATCAGCGACACCCTGTGACTTTTCGAATGCTTCTTGCTGCGTGATCTGGATCGATTGGAGGAACGCGATCACCTGATCGACCTCCTGGACGGTCATTGCGCCGCCTCCATCGAGGCCGTAGGGGGGCATCGGGGTTCCGTCACGGCCGAACACAATCCACTGGCGAACCTCCTCTTCCTCGTAGCGGAAAAAAATGTCGTCGAGCGACGGCGTCGACCACGTGGTCGCCACCCCGGAGCGCGCTTCCGTGATGTCTGCCGCGCCCCCACCACCCGTTGGGCCATGACAGTTAGCGCACTCGAAAGCGTCGGGACTGTACCAGTGCGCCCCTTCAGCGACATCGAACGCGGCGCGCTCCTCCGCGAACGCTTCCTGGCGGCCAGGCTCGTTGAGGGCGTACCACGGAAGGATGACCGCCATGAGCACCGATCCGAACAGCGCGGCACGCAGCACCCGCGTTAGCTTCCTGTTCTCGAGCTCGTCATCCGACGCAGCAGGGGAGAGATTCAGCGGCGCCGCCTCCTGAGCCGCAACTTTCGACCGGCGAGAGTTGACGAAGAGGTAACCCATCCAGGCAAGCAGGAGCGCCACCGCAAGGATGAGGGCGTAGGCGCCGACGCCGAGGCCGGCGCCTGATGCGGCCGGTTCCGCGTCCGGTCCTACGGCGGCGAGAAGAAGCGTCGAGTGGTTCACCGTGTCCCCCTCATACGCAGAA
>JASJYA010000010.1 GCA_030125685.1 Actinomycetota bacterium | reverse complement strand
GGTACTGCCCCTGGGTCGAGGCAGGCGACATCGTCGATACTGACATTCTGGTTGCGACAGACGTCGACGTGGAGGTGAGCCTCACGCTGCTCGATCCGCTGACGAACGAGGCGCCGACGGTCACCGGCTACAGCATCGTCGGTCCGGGCGCTTCGGGCGTCGCCACCGGTCCGATTCTGCGCAGAGGCGAATCCCCTGCCCTCGTTGAGATATCCGATGGTCCCGCGGCGGCGGCATCACTCTCCTGGGCGGACGCGCTCCTCTCCGGTGATCGGTGCATCGTGTCTGTGCCGAAGGTCTGGTATCTCACTGGCGGCGCGACGAAACCAGGTACGTTCACCGAACTGCGGCTGTTCAACCCGTTCGCAGACAACGCGGAGGTGAAGGTGACCGCGTTTTCAGAATTCGGAATCGATCTGGTACCTGATCTCGATGGCCTCGACGTACCGGGTCGGTCCTGGACGACGATCGACATGGAGCGGTATCTGCCCTTGAGAGACGAGCTCGCGTTCACGGTGACATCCACCCGGGGTCTCGTCATTCCTGTGCTCATCCGCACCGACAACCGGGGTGAGGCGATGTGGCCAGGCGCTGCGCCCTCCCTGACATGGGATTTCCCGATCGTCACAATCGGAGGCCTTGAGCCGTTCATTGCTGTGCTTTCTGCCGGCGAGGACGACATTGTCATCAGCGTCGACATCCTGACCGAGGACGGATCGGTGCGTAACGCTCGAGAGATCACGGTTGATTCTTCGGTACCCGCGCTCATCCAGTTGTCGGATCTCGCCGCCGCGCCGTTCGGCGTGAGGCTACGCGCAACAGCACCCATCGCCGCATCGGTGATCGCGATGTTCCCCATAGACAGTGTCGACGGAGCTGAGGGTGAGACCCCTGAGCCTGGGGACGGCACGACAACGACGATCGAAGGGGCAACCACGACTGTCGCCGAGGCGGAGGCGCCCATGGTTAGGGGGCTTGCCGGTACCGTCGGAGTAGCGAGGCCGTCGTCGGAGTGGATAGTGCCGATTGATACGCTGCCTGGGAACCAGACGACGATGTGGGTGATGAACGCGGGCACCGAGCCGGTGACGGTTGAGGCGCGGCCACTCGGTGAAGTCGAGTTCGACGGCGACGAACAGATTTTCACTCTTGAGCCTGGAACAATTAAGCGCGTCGAGGTAGATGTCGGAATCGGGATTTTCGGCTACCACGTTGACGCGGACGGGCCGGTGTCCATTGCTTGGGAGATGTGGGGCGAGCGGGGCGCCGTACTCGTTGTCGGGATCCCCGGACAGTGAGCGACGCCGTCGTACGACTCGTCTTCGTCGTAGCGGTTATTGCGGCGGCGCTCATGATCGCAGCGATCGCGACGAGGGTGAAGAAGCCGGTTCATCCTGCAATCACCGTTGGGGACGTCGGCGACCGGCCAGGTGTCGTGCTCTTTACATCTACCGACTGCGGAACCTGCAAGGAAGCTATTGCGCTTCTTGAGTCCGAGTCGATCCCGTTTCGGGAAGTGACCTATGACCTTGAACCGCATCGATTCGACACCTGGACGGTGTTCGCGGTCCCGCTCACCGTCGTCATTGACGCCGAGGGCGAAATTCTCCAGACGATGACCGGCGTGCCGGCTCTGCGTAAGCTGCGCAGAGCCGTCGCAGCGGCTCGAATAGCGCGCTCGTGATCGAGTCCTTGGCTGCCACGCCCTGCTTGCCTACTGTTGAGCGGCGATGATGGTCGCCTGTGTTCGCTGTTCCGGTTGTGCAACGACGATGCTTACGTACGACCACGCGGGTGCAGCGGCTTTCCTCGACGACGTCCAGGGCCACGAGAGGTTGTACGACGGGATGCTTTTATGTGAGCGACACGCCAGCGGATTTGTGGCGCCCGTCGGGTGGACGACCACTGATCGGAGAGCACGCGGCTCGCGAGACTTCGACGGTGGGGGAGGTTGAGCGATGTCGATCGACAGGGAGGTGCTCGAGGCTGTCAGGGAGATGGACGAACCGCAACTGCGTCGTCTGTATATGTTGACGCGGGCGCGGCTGGAGCAGCGCGGCCACAAGTTTCCCGACCTCGGCGCGGGGGTGAAGCTCCGTAAGCAGATGGTGCGGTGCGGCAAGGAGACGTGTTCGACCTGCCCGCACGGTCCATACGTCTACGCATACTGGGCGGAGGACGGTAGGCAGCGGTCAAAGTACCTCGGTAAGATCGATGACGTCCCCGAGGTAGACGACGACTAGACGCCAAGAGCGCGAATTGTATTACTATAGGTGGTCGCCGGGCAGCGGCCCCCCAGGGAGGTCACATGAGAAAGGCATCAATCGACGGACTCGTCTGCACATCGTGTGGTGAGAAATCCGTGATTCAGATCGAGATGACGCTGCCGGACGGCACCGAGGTCGTGTTCTGCTCCTGCCATGTGTGCGAGGCGAAGTGGTGGAATCGCGAAGGGGAGACCATTGCTGTGGACGGCATCATTGATCTGGTCGGAGAGTCCTGAGGCATTCACCGTTTACCGTAGACCGTGCAGCGTTGACCGTCAACGGTGAACGGTCAACGTTTCCTACTCAAACTGTTCAACTCGTTACGCTTGGCCTGTGACCACTGCTGCCCCTCCCGAGGTGTCCGAGTTTCCTGAACCGCCGCAAGAACTGCCACAAGAATCGGCCCACGATCCAATTCGCGAGACGACGATCTCGAAATGGTACGTGTTCGCGCTCATCGCAGCGCCGACGTTGCTCATCTTCCTCACGATGTCGGGCGTGCTTGGCCCGATCCTGCGTGAAGGCCAGTCGCTGTGGCGTATCCCGTATCTCTTCGTCGCCAACACGCCGACCGGCGGTGACATGGGGGCGCATGTGCTGCTTCCAAAGGTGCTTCTCGAGAATGTGCTCGCCTCGGGTCGCATTCTCGGTTGGAGCATGGACTGGTACGCGGGTTTCCCTGTGCTCTACTTCTACTTCCCGCTTCCAGCGCTTGCCACGGTCGCGTTTGACCTCGCTCTGCCATATGGCGTCGCCTTCAAACTGGTCACGATCCTTGGACTCGTCGCTCTTCCCACCGCTGCGTACTTCTTCGTGCGCTTCCTTGGCTTCACACGATTCGTCGCGGCAATTGCAGGGGTCGCAGGCTCGCTCATGGTCTTCATGGAGAGTTACTCGATCTTCGGAGCGAACATCAAGTCGACCCTCGCGGGCATGTTCTCGTTCAGTATCTCGTTCGCGCTCTCGATCCTGTACATCGGACTCGTCGTCCGTTCATATCGGCAGGGACGGAAACTGAACATAGTGGCCGGAGTCATTCTCGGGCTCACGGCGCTCTCTCACGTCATCTCGACGATCATCGCGGTCATTGTGGTAGCGCCGCTCGTGCTTGCTCCGCTCGCGCTCGTCCTCGTGGACCGCGCCAGGGCCCGCGAGGCGGGCGCCGGTGCTGTGGGGGTTGTCTCCTCCTGGATGATCGGATTTGGGGTTTCGGCGTTCTTCTCCATCCCGCTCGGCGTCAACACCTTCTCCGGTATGACGTCGGACATGGGCTGGGCGCCCGTCACAGCCATCGTCGGAAATTATCAGGGCCCCGGATCACTCATTCCGGGGGGACTCGTGCCGATTTTGGTGCTCGGTTTCATCGGCATGATGTGGACGATGCTGAGGCGTGACAGTGTCGGTATCGCGATCTGGATGACGCTGTTCCCCGTCGCAGGCTACTTCCTCATCGCCGTGATCGATCTCACTGTCTTGTACAACGCGAGGCTCCTTCCGTACTGGTATTTCGGGCTGTTCACCTTTGCGGGTATCGCGATCGCCCTCTTCGCTACCGCGGTGGGACGCCAATTCGTGGGTCGTGACCACGCAACCCTCGTTGCGGGCGCAGTTGTCGTCGTGCTGATGGTTGGCGCCGCCGCTCTGTCGATGCACGATCTTCCCGGTTGGGTGAAGTGGAATTATGAGGGGTATGAGGGCAAGGCGGTGTGGTCGGAGTACGAGAACCTCATGGAGACCGTCGATGAGTTGCCGCCGGGTCGAATCATGTGGGAAGCGAACTCCGACATGAACAAGTACGGGACGCCGATGGCCCTCATGCTGTTTCCCTACTGGTCCGAGGGGCACCCTTCGATGGAGGGGCTCTTCTTCGAGAGCTCGCTCACAACGCCGTTCCACTTTCTGAACGCCGCTGAGGTATCGCGCCGCCCGTCGAACCCGGTTCGAGGTCTCAACTATCACGGGATGGACTTTGACCGCGCCGCCAAGCACCTGGCTGTCTATGACGTCGCCTACTACGTCTCATACACCGACGAGGCGCGAACTGCCGCAGAGGACTTCGGCCTCGAGGCGTTGGCTGAACCGGAACCGTGGACGATCTTCGCCCTGCCCGACGCCGGCCGCATCGACATCGCGGCCATGGAGCCCGTCGTGTGGGCGGGGGAGGAGAGCTTCGTCGATGCTGCGCTCGAGTGGTACGACGATGTTGACAACCTTGACAGCTGGCTTGTCGAGGACGGTCCTGCGGCTTGGCGTCGGGTTGCCTCTGTTGATGAACGGCTCTCCGACCAGCGCCCGTACTCCGGTGGCGGAGCGGTCGAACTGAACACGTTCGAAGACTACGAGGTATCGTTCACCACGACAGCGATCGGGGTTCCCCACCTCGTCAAGGTCTCATACTTTCCGAATTGGACGGTCGAAGGAGCTGAGGGTGTGTACCGGGTCGCGCCCTCGCTAATGCTCGTGGTTCCGACCCAGGCCGAGGTAACCCTTCAGTTCAAGAATCGATGGGTCGAAAACCTGGGTATGGCTCTCACCGCTGCCACCTTGCTGGGACTTGCGGCGTACGGGGTCGTCGTGCATCGGCGTCGGAAGAAAGTAGCAGCGTGAAGAAGTACCTCAGGACCTTCGCGAACCGCGAATCGTTCAACCAGGTGATCAAGGTCGGCATTGTCGGCGTGTTCAACACCGTCGTGTCGTTCGCGCTCTTCAACGTGTTCCTTCTGATGGGTTGGCCCTGGTTCTGGTCAATTACCGTGTCGTTCGCCGCCACGACGTTCATGTCGTATCTCCTGAACCGCAGGTGGACTTTTGCGCTGAAGGACGGCAAGGTGTCGGGGCGGGAGACGGCTTCGTTTTTCGGGGTAAACATCGTCGCGTACTTCGCCTCGGTGGGAATCATCTGGCTTGCTGACACACTGCTCGGCCCGCTCTCGACGCTCGGGTACAACCTGGCGCTGCTCTTCGCGGCAGGCTTGCTGATCCTCCCGAAGCTCGCGGGTTACCGGGACCTAGTGTTTGGTCGAGCGCTCAAGGAGAGATCCGAGGAGCCTTCCGCCCTCTGAGGGCCGACGGTCACAAGGATCGTCGGATCGTCCAGACGCCCTTGAGTGTCCTTGGGACACGTTTGAGGAGGTTCGATTTCGACTCGCGTAATTCTTCGACCGATGCCGGTAGCTCTGCTATCCGGTAGCCCGCGCGCTCTGCTCGCACAACGAGTTCGGTGTCGAACAGGTCAGTGGTGGAGATGACATGGGGGGCGATGTCGTCTACCAAGGTCTTGCGAAGCAGCTTCATGCCGTGCGTGTCAGAGACGCCGGACGAGAGAGCGAAGCGCAGAATCTGGTTGAAGGTCCACGTAGCGAACCGTCTCGTCAAGCTGCGCTTGTCATCGGCGCCCTCGGCTCGCTTTGAGGCGAGGACAATGTCTGCCGAGCCGGCCAATGCGAGGGCGTTGGTGAGGAACTCTCCGGAGAAGTAGTCGATATCGAAGTTGGCGACCCACTCAGTGTCGGCGCGAAGGAACCCATCGCGCATTGCTGCGCCGTAATCCGGGGTGGGAAGTTGGAGAAGTCCGAGGTTCGGATACTTCAGCATCGCCTCTCGGACGAGTTCAGCCGTGTTGTCCGTCGAACCGTTCTCAGCGATCAGGACCGCAATGTCAGCGTTCACCGTGCCGATCTCTTCGAAGAGGCGTCCCAGGGCGCCAGGGAGGAAGGTTGCTTCGTTGTGCACAGGGATGACCACCGTGATGGTGGGGCGTATGGAGTTCACCATGAATCGGGGAGTGTAGGAATTCGTCCGGCGTTCGGGCAGCGGCGCCGACGCGCCGTAGACTCGGAACAGATGGACCTCTCCAACATCATCAAGGCGTACGACGTGCGGGGCGTCTTCCCCGACGAGTTCAACGAGGAAACGGCGACGCGGATCGGGGCGGCATTCGGAGCCTTCGTCGACGCCGATGAGGTGCTCGTAGGCCACGACTGCAGGCTGTCTTCGCCCGCCATCAGAGACGCGTTGATCGACGGCATAACGAGTCAGGGCGTCGATGTGAGGTTCATAGGCGAGATCCCAACCGACATGCTGTATTACGCGTCAGGCGCATTGTCACTTCCGGGTGTCGTGATCACCGCATCTCATAATCCTGCGCAGTACAACGGGCTGAAGTTCTGTCAGGCCCATGCCGCTCCCATCGGGGCTGACACCGGCCTCGAAGACATCCGGAGGATGGCTGAGGAGGGACTTGACGCTGTCGAAGTCAGGGGAACGGTGAGAGAGGAGAGCGTGGTCGAGGGCTACATCGACCATGTCCTCAGGGTGGCGGGCGCTGACGGGATCTCGAATCTGACGGTGGCCGCTGACGGTGGCAACGGCATGGCAGGCGTCGTGCTGGCCCGCGTGTTCGATCGCATCGACGCTGAGCTCATCGGGCTGTACCTGGAACCCGACGGCGCCTTCCCAAACCACCCTGCGGACCCGCTGCGACCCGAGAATCTTGTGGATCTCGTGGCCCTTGTCGATGCAGAGAGGCCCGACTTTGGCGTCGCATTCGATGGGGATGCGGACCGAGCGTTCTTTATCGACGACGAGGGGGTTCCCCTCCCCGGTTCGACGACGACCGCGATTATCGCAGACTGGTTCCTCTCCACCCAGCCGGGAAGTACGATCGTGTACAACCTTATCTGCTCCCGGGCCGTGCCCGAGACCGTCCTCGCCGCAGGTGGCGTGCCTGTGCGCACAAAGGTGGGCCACTCCTACATCAAGCAGGTAATGGCCGAGTCCGGCGCCGTGTTCGGCGGTGAGCATTCGGGGCATTACTACTTCAGGGACAATTTCAATGCGGATTCCGGTATCACGGCGATGCTCGTCCTGCTGCGGGTGCTCTCGGACGCCCGCGTTTCACTCTCTGAGCTGCGCCGGCGGTACGAGCCGTATGTGCAGTCCGGTGAGATCAACTTCGATGTCACGAACAAGGAGGAAGCTGACGCCTCGGTCGAGCGAGCGTTCGAGCGGTACGCTGTGGACAGGCTCGACGGACTCACCGTCGACCTTGGAGACCGCTGGTTCAACCTGAGGCCGTCGAACACCGAGTCCGTGTTGCGTCTCAACGTAGAGGCGCCCGACGAAGCGGCAGTCGGGGAGCTCGTCGCGATGGTGTCAGTGATCATCCAGTCTGTGATCATCAAGGAGGAGTCGTGATGGATCATCCGCTCATCTCACCGGATCTGCTCGCCATTATGCAGTGTCCAGCATGCACGGGAGAACTCTCCGAACAAAGGGAACCGCCCTCGCTCGTATGCGGCGCCTGCTCACGCTCGTATCCGGTGCGTGACGGAATCCCCGTCATGCTGCTCGATCAGGCTGACGAACATGACACGTCGGACGCTACCTAGGGGGCGCCTTTGATTTCTCACGTTGATCCGGGATGATCGAGAGTCCCTTCGTCCAGTTAGCGGTGATCATGGTCGTGGCCGTGGTGGTCGGGACCGTGGCTCTGGCTCTCCGTCAACCGCTGGTCGCCTTCATCGCGGTGGGCGTCCTGGTCGGCCCTGCGGGTCTTTGATGGGTAGCTGTCGGCACCGAACTCGAGCTGCTCGCGAGCCCCGGGATCGCTGTTCTCTTGTTCCTGATGGGACTCAAGCTTGAACCGAAGCTGATTCGAACGACCGGTAGAGTCGCCCTTGCGACCGGGCTCGGGCAGGTCGCGTTTGCCTCAATCTTCGGCTTCACGATTGCACTGGCTTTGGCCCTCGATGTGGTGCCAGCGATCTATGTGGCTGTGGCGTTGGCGTTCTCGTCGACAATTATTATCGTCAAACTTCTCTCCGACAAGCGAGAGATAGACACCCTCCACGGACGGATCGCGATTGGGATCCTTATCGTCCAGGACATTCTGGTTATTTTGGCGCTCACCGCCCGTGATCCGATCCAGGCGGAGCGCCTCAGGGAGGTGGATGTCGATGTGGTGATCGCACCGTTCGCTGTAGCGGCGGAGCAACTGGTAGACGCCCTCCTCGCCTCGCCCCCGGAAGCCGGCACGATCACCGAAGATGAACTCCCCGACAACTGATCCGTTCTTCATCTCCCTCTGCCGAAGGGCGGGGGAGAAGGCCGAGTTCGCGAGGCTAGAGGGGGCTGCTGGGCAACGGCCCTTATCTCACAGAGCCACTAATCCCGCGAGGGAGAGTGCTGGAGGACGAATTCGCGTCCGTCGGGATCTCGGACGGTCTGGAGGCGGGTTCCCCCAGTGAGTCTCAACCGGCTCTCCAACCGGCTCAACCGGCGGCTCAAGTCCGATTTCAATGCTGTCGACCCTCAGGAACACGCCCCGGGCGAGCGGCGTCTCGGGTGACACCTCTTCGAGAAAGATGCCGGCGCCTCCTCCCGGTGGCTCCAGCTTCCCAGAGCTGCCCAGATCGAGGACGAGCACGAATCCGAGCCGTTGCCAGAACTTGACGCTCTTTCCCCAGTTTCGGCTCTCGAGGTACAGGTAGTCGATGCCTTCAACTGCCATTGCTGGTCCTCCTGGTTTCGAGCGTGGGTTGCTTTTCGAGCTCGTCGAGGCGCTTGGGGTTATATCTGTACACCCAGATACGGGACCGGGATCTGAAGGATCGTGGTGGGGAGGTGGGAAGTCGGGTACAAGCTACGAAGGAGGGGTGTCGAAGTGGCAGGTTGGGCCGGGGGCGGCTTCGAGCCGACGGTCCAAGGTGAACAATGTGGTTTCCAGGGATTCGGCAAGGGCAATGTACCAAGCGTCGTACGCGGTGACCGTGTGGCGCAACTCCCAGACTCGATCGGCGAACGGCTCGTAGGGGAAGAGATCGGCCGGAAGGTCGAGGAGGTCGGCATAGGCGAGGGAGGCGATGTCGGGTGAGAGATCACGGGCCAGTTCGGCTCGGCGAAGCACGCTGGCTACTTCGACGGGCATAAGGTGCGGAGCAGCCAAACGTCCTCGGCCCAACTGCTGAGCCGCCCACCGGCCCACTTCACCTGAATCGACGAAGGCGGCTACCACCACCGAAGCATCAACGACGACCGTCACCGACGACCCGCGTCCCGATGCTCGATGATCTTTTCTGGCGACAACATTGACCCTGACGCCTTCTTGCGCGCCTCGACCCGCGACAATAGATCCTTGATGTCGGTCTTTCGGGCGATTTCGATCATCTCTGCGCGCAGGTACTCCTGGAGCGATCGACCGCTGCGTGCGGCGCGTGCTGCCAGCTCATCTCGTGTCTCGTCGGGGACGTTGCGTATGGTTATTGATGTAGCCATACATGCATTATGCCGCTTATGGATGCAGCATGCAAGCAACTCTAAGCGCGACCCGACTTACCCTGCTTCCGTGGTCGTAACTTCGTAGTCGATGGAACAGAGCGATCCACACGCGCCTCACGGCCATCGGCATCGCGAGGCTTGCAGCGAGGCGCATGTCACCGGGGCGATCGACTACGTCTGATTCGAGCCGATTCAAGGCGCGGTGGTTCCTTCGCGGTTGTAGTCGTCTTCGAGGCGGATGACGTCGTCGAGGTGAGGTGTGGACACT
Source organism: Actinomycetota bacterium (assembly GCA_030125685.1). Lineage (GTDB taxonomy): Bacteria > Actinomycetota > Acidimicrobiia > Spongiisociales > UBA5794 > B3-G11. The sequence goes on along the minus strand of JASJYA010000010.1, from coordinate 20,894 downwards.
TCGATGATCTCCACGGCGCCGTCGGGTGAGGCCTCGAAGCGGTGGATCTCACCTGCGGGTATGTCCGCGGACTCGCCCTGAGTCAGCTTGACGACGCGGGCGTCATCCCCCTGGCCGAGGTGGAGGAGGAGCGTTCCTGTGAGCACGAGCACCGACTCGTGTTTCTGCTCGTGATACTGCAGGCTGAGTCGCTTCCCTGCGTTGATGTGGATGATCTTCCCCGCGTAGTGAGGTGTGCTGCTCCAGAGGAGCTCGTATCCCCATGGTTTCTCGGTTCTCGTCGCCATGACGGTGAGAGTAGCGGGGGTCGGCGGCGGTGCTTCTCAGCGATTCGCTTTACGCCACTCGTTGTTGAGTTCCTCGCTCACGATGATCCGACGGACCTCCTGGGTGCCTGCGCCGATCTCAAAGAGCTTCGTCGCTCTGTAGATCCGGTTGATCTCCGACTCCCACATGTATCCGGCGCCGCCGAAGATCTGAAGGCCGTCGCCGGCGACACTGGAGAGCTGGTCTGCGCAGAAGAGCGCAACCGAAGCGGTGAACTTGTGGATCTCTCCTCTCCCGCCACCGCCGATCTCGAGCTCTTCCACCGCCATGAGCGCCCGGTATGTAAAGCTGCGCATCGCCTCGAGCGACGTGTACATATCTGCAAGTTTCGCCTGGATCATCTGGAAGTCCGCGATCGGACGGCCGAACTGCTCTCGGTTGTTCGCATAATCAACCGAGAGTTCGAGGCACCGCTCTGCAATTCCCACGGCGCCTGTGGCGAGCCACACCCGCTCGATGTCGAGGCCGCTCATCGTCACCGCAACTCCGCGGTTCTCCTCGCCGAGCAGGTTCTCTGCAGGTACGACGCAGTTGTCGAACACGATCTCGCCGGTCTGGCTCCCGCGGTGCCCCATCTTCGTGAGCTTCTGACCGATCCTGTATCCCGGGAAGGCCGACTCCACGATGAACGCTGAGATGCCGTGAGCGCCCGCCTCGGGGTTCGTCTTGGCGTATACGAGCACGACGTCAGCGATCGGCCCGTTTGTGATGAACGTCTTCGAACCGTTCAGGATGTAGGTATCTCCATCACGGACTGCTGTGGTGGCCATCGAGCCGAGGGCGTCAGAGCCTGCACCGGGTTCGGTGAGGCCGAGGGCGCCGACGAGTTCGCCGGAGTTGAGGCGGGGCAGATACTTCTCGCGCTGGCCCTCATTTCCGTTGCGATAGATGTTGTTTGTACAGAGGTTGTCGTGCGCGCCAATGCTGAGGGCTGCTGCGTGGTTCCACTTGGAGTACGCCTGCCCAACCAGCCCGGCTTGGAAGAGACCCATGCCCTGGCCTCCGTACTCCGTCGGTATCGTGAGGCCGAGCTGGCCGTTGCGTCCGAGCATCGGGAAGAGGTCTTCGGGCCACCACTCCTCGTCGTCCATGCGCTGCGAGAGGGGGTAAAGCTTCTCTCTGGCGAACCGATCCGCCGCGTCGAGGATCAGGCGGTCCTCGCTGTTCAGGTCGAACTCCCTGGCTTCCAAATACACCTCTCTGGTCGACTCGGTGAATCATACTCATAGCATGTTCAGCTTGCCATACTGGGTTTCTATCCTGTACCGTGGATACGCAATGGCAAAACGTGAATCGTATTCACCGGAGCGGAACCGCCGGTCAAGCCGACGATCAAACGAGATCCTTGACGCTGCGCGCGCGTTATTCGCGAAGAACGGCTTCGACGGAACCTCGATCAGTGATATTGCGAATTCCGCTGGTCTCGCCGATGGAGCTATCTACAAACACTTTGATTCAAAACGCGCTCTCCTCTTCGAAGTGATCCGATCGTTCTATGAACCCGTGATTGATCTCGCGAGTGAGACTGTTGCAGGCATTCCAGACGTTCGCGGGCGTCTCCGATATCTGATCTGGCTCCAGCTTCGAGCCTTCGCGGAAGAACCGGATGTCTGCCGATTGATCATCGCTGAAGCTCGTCCGATGCACGACTACTACGAGTCCGAGGTCGCAGATCTCAATCGGCGTTGGACCTCCCTTCTCGTCCAGGTGATCAAGGAAGGTCAGTTCGACGGCACGTTCCGCAGCGATGTCCCAGCCACGATGATCCGCGATCTCGTGTATGGCGGCATCGAACACATTGCGTGGGGTGCGGCAACCGGCCACGGAGAGATTGATATCGACGATGTGGCGGACAGGCTCACCCGGCTGGTCTGTGAAGGCGTCGAAACCAGGTCAGCGCGTGGACGCGAGCTCGACGCAAGGGTCGCGAGGCTCGAAGGGCTGGTTGAGGACGTTCGCCCATGACCGTTCTTCGTAGCTCCCTCGACACGAGATCGACCGAGTACCGGGAGAATGTCGAAGCGATGCAGCGACACCTTGCCGCACTCGACGCGTTGCTGGCAAAAGCCATCGTGGGAGGCGGCGAGAAGTACGTCGAACGGCACCACAAGAGGGGGAAGCTCCTCGCGAGGGAGCGCATCGAGCTCCTCGTCGACCCCGACTCCCCCTTCCTCGAACTCTCCCCGATCGCAGGCGCAGAGACCGAGTACTCGATAGGCGCGGGCGTGGTGACAGGGATCGGCGTCGTTGAGAGCGTCGAGTGCATGATCGTAGCGAGTGACCCGACAGCTAGGGGCGGCGCCGTGAACCCGATCGGCCTGGCCAAGGGCCTCCGAGCCCTTGAGATCGCAAAGCAGAACCGACTCCCCGTCGTGTATCTCGTCGAGAGCGCCGGAGGGGATCTCCCGAGGCAGATTGATGTCTTCCTGCCCGGGGGCAGGACATTCCGGGATCTCACGCGCCTCTCCGCTGCGCGAATCCCGACTATCTCGCTCGTGTTCGGCAGCTCGACGGCCGGTGGCGCCTACCTGCCGGGCATGTCGGACTTCACCGTCTTCGTCGAGGGCAGGGCCAAGGTGTTCCTCGGCGGCCCACCCCTCGTGAAGATGGCGACGGGGGAGGAGTCGACAGACGAGGAACTCGGCGGGGCCGAGATGCACGCAACAACCTCAGGACTTGCCGACTTCATGGCGACGGACGAGATCGACGCGATCCGCATCGGGCGGATGCTTGTGGCGAGGCTCAACTGGAAGAAGCTCGGTCCCGGGCCGAGTCGCTCCGTCACTGAGCCGATGCACGATGCAGACGAACTCCTCGGGGTCGTGTCGGCGGATCTCAAGGTTCCCTTCGAGATCAAGGAGGTCATTTCGAGGATCGTCGACGGCTCAGATTTCGACGAGTTCAAGCCTCTCTACGGAACAAGCCTCGTGACAGGGTGGGCGCGAATCCACGGGTACGACATCGGGATCCTCGCCAACCACAAGGGCATCCTGTTCTCTGAGGAATCCCAGAAGGCTGCACACTTCATCCAGCTTGCGAACCACACAGACACACCGCTGCTCTTCATCCAGAACGTGACCGGTTTCATGGTCGGAGCGAGCTACGAACAAGGCGGCATCGTCAAGCACGGTTCGATGATGATCAACGCAGTCTCGAACAGCACCGTCCCGCATCTCACGCTCCAGGTCGGCGGCTCCTACGGCGCGGGGAACTACGCAATGGCGGGCAGGCCGTACGACCCGCGGCTCCTCTTCGTCTGGCCAACCGCGAAGACCTGCATCATGGGCGCCGAACAGCTCGCGGGCACCTTGTCGATCGTTGCCCGGGCTGCGGCGAAGCGCTCGGGAACCGAGTTCGACGAAGAGGCGGACGTCCAACGGCGCACGATGATCAAGATGAAGATCGAACAGGAGGAGAAGGCGGTCTACCTCAGTGGTCGTGTTCTTGACGACGGCATCATCGACCCGCGTGATACGCGTACTGCTCTCGGTATTGCGCTCTCCGTCGTCCACTCGGCCGAAGTGGCCGGCACCGACCGCTTCGGCGTCTTCAGGATGTGATGGCTGTGTTCTCAAAGATCCTGATCGCGAATCGTTCTGAGATCGCCAGGCGGATCATCCGCACGTGCTCGGAGATGGGTATCGCAACGGTCGCCGTGTTCTCCGAATACGACACGGACGCATTGTTCGTTCACGACGCCGATGAAGCGGTCGCCCTGCTGCCCGGGTCGTCGTATCTGGACGGATCGTCGATCATCGAGGCGGCGTTGCGAACCGGCGCCGCAGCGATTCATCCCGGTTACGGCTTCCTCTCGGAGAACGCCGAATTCGCCAGCGCTGTGGAAGCGGCAGGACTCACGTTCATCGGACCTGCGCCGGAGACGATCGGCGCGATGGGGTCAAAGCTCGAGTCCCGTGAGTTGATGCAGACCGCAGGTGTTCCCGTTCTTGCAGTCGCTGAGCTACCGGACGGCCTCGATGCCGTCGAGGCTGCGGCAGTTCTCGGGTATCCGCTCCTCGTAAAGGCGTCACGCGGGGGCGGTGGCAAGGGGATGCGTATCGTTGCTGAACCAGATGATCTCGCCGGGGCGATCGAGAGCGCAGCGAGGGAGGCAGAATCTGCATTCGGTGACGGAACCGTGTACCTCGAACGCTTTGTCAGCAACCCTCGCCACATCGAGGTGCAGATCGTCGGCGACGGTGAGGGCCACGTTGTGCACCTCTACGAACGCGAGTGCTCGATCCAGCGACGATTCCAGAAAGTCATCGAGGAGACGCCGAGCCCTGATCTCGATACGGAGCTCAGGCGTCGCCTCTGGGACGCTGCCGTGAAGGCTGGAGAAGCCGTCTCGTACCGAGGTGCAGGCACCGTCGAGTTCATCGTCGACCCCTCGGGGGATTTCGCCTTCCTCGAGATGAACACCCGGATCCAGGTGGAGCATCCTGTCACTGAGATGACGACAGGAATCGACCTGGTGCGGATGCAGATCGAGATCGCGGCAGGCGTCCCGCTCATGGCACAGGCAGACGTTCCCGCAAGAGTAGGACACGCGATCGAAGCCAGACTCAACGCGGAGTCACCCGCCGATGGCTACCTGCCCTCCACCGGTGTGGTGCACCGCTTCACGGTTCCCGATGGCGTGCGTGTTGACACAGGGATCGCAGACGGCTCGGTGGTCACCCACCACTACGACGCGATGATCGCGAAGATCATTTCCCATGCGCCGAGCAGGGAGGAAGCCGCTGCTGTTTTGGCGCGGGCGCTGCGGGGCAGCCGAATCCACGGCGTCGACACGAATCGAGACTTACTGGTCGCCATCCTGAGCGATGACGAATTCCTTGCAGGCGCCGTCGATACCCACTTCCTCGAGCGAAAGGGTGAGGAGTTCGCCGCATCACCCATGTCTGAAGCCGCACTCCGATCATCTGCCGCGGCCGCCGCGCTCGGGATTCAGGCAGAGAATCGCCGGAAGGCAGACGTGCTTGCTTCGATCCCGTCGGGATGGCGCAACCTGGCATCCCAACACCAAACCACGACCCTTCTCCACGGCATTGACCCGATCACCGTCTCCTATCGACTCGTCCGCGGGTCGGTCGAAGTGGACGTCGACGGTGTCTCTCTGCCTATCGATATAGCGTATTTGATCGAACCCGAAGTCATCGAACTTGGAATCGATGGCGTGCGGCGGACATTCGAGGTCAACTTTGTCGGTGACGGGGTCTACGTTGACAGCCCGCTCGGATCGACGCACTTCACGGTCGCGCCCAGGTTCGCCGTCTCCGGTCTTGCAACTCAGGAGGGCTCGATGACCGCTAAGACACCGGGCGTTGTCGTCGCTGTATCCACCCAACTCGGAGACGCCGTTGAACCCGGTGACACGGTGATGGTCATTGAAGCAATGAAGATGGAACAGGCAATCGTCTCCGTCACGGGCGGACGGGTCTCCGCGGTCCACTTCGCCGTCGGTGACCAGGTCGCCCAGGGAGAGATACTCGTCGAGATCGAATCGGAGGAGGATGATGGCTGAGGCGCTGCGTATTGCGAACGTCTCGGGCTTCTACGGCGACCGGTTCTCTGCGATGCGCGAGCAGGTCACCGGGGGGAGGGTCGATGTCATCACCGGGGACTATCTCGCCGAGCTGACGATGCTCATCCTGTGGAAGGCGCAGCAGCGCTCGCCGGAGAAGGGCTACGCAGTCACCTTCCTCAAACAGATGGACGACATCTTCGGCGAATGCGTCGAGCGCGGTATCAAGGTCGTCACCAACGCCGGTGGCCTAAACCCTGCCGGACTCGCCGATGAGCTTCGTGCTGTCGCCGAAACACTCGGTGTCGACGTCTCGATCGCACACGTTGAAGGCGACGACCTCCTGGGAGATCTCGCCGACCTCATCGAGTCGGGACACAACCTCTCCAACCTGGACACCGGCGAGGGCTTCGCCGATCTCGAATCGCGGGCGCTGACAGCGAACGTGTATCTCGGAGGGTGGGGAATCACCGAAGCCCTGCACCGCGGCGCCGATATCGTCGTCACCGGGAGAGTCGCAGACGCCGCACTCGTCGTCGGGCCCGCGGCGTGGCGTCACGGATGGAAGATGGACGACTGGGACAGGCTCGCAGGCGCGGTGGCTGCGGGCCACGTACTCGAGTGCGGAGCGCAAGCCACCGGCGGCAATCTTGCGTTCTTTGAAGACATCGAGGATCTCACCCATCCCGGCTTCCCGATCGCAGAAATCGCCCATGACGGATCGAGTGTGATCACGAAGCATGAAGGCACAGGCGGCGCCGTGACCATCGACTCGGTGACGGCACAGATCCTCTACGAGATCGACGCTCCCGACTACGTCACCCCAGACGTCGTTGCGCACTTCGGCACAATCAACCTCGAACAAGTCGGAGAGGACAGGGTCGCCGTCTCGGGAGTCCGTGGCTCGCCAGCGCCGAAGGATCTCAAGATCTCGATCAACTATCTCGGCGGTTACAGGAACTCGATGACCCTCGTCCTTGTCGGTCTCGGCATCGACGCCAAAGCGGCTCTCGTCGAGAAGACGCTCCGGGCTGAGCTTGCGGGAGTTCGTGAGCCCGAGGTGCTGGAGTTCGCGCTGGTGGCAACAGGCCGACCCGACGCGTCGTCGAATGCCGAAGCGGCGTCGATCTTGACGATCACGGCCATGGATAGCGAGCCCGAAAAGGTCGGTCGAGTGTTTTCGAGCGCGGTCGTGGAACTCGCTCTCGCAAGCTACCCGGGGTTCTTCGCCACCGCTCCACCGTCCCGTGAATCTCCTTACGGCGTGTACTGGCCTGCTCTGGTTCCTCGGTCGGCCGTCACCCAGGAGGTCGTCCTGGCCGATGGCTCACGGATCGAGGTCGCCGATCCACCGACGGGCAACCCCGTCGAGATATCCGATCGGGCCGGCTTCGCCGTTGCGATCCCTCGGGGAGAGACGCGTCGTGTGCCGCTCGGTGTGATCGCAGGCGCACGGTCGGGGGATAAGGGCGGGAATGCCAACATCGGGGTGTGGACGCGCAGCGACGAGGCGTACGCGTGGCTCCTGAACGAACTGACCACAGAGCGACTCCAGGAGTTGCTCCCCGAGACGGCGCCACTCACGGTTGACCGGTACGAACTTCCCAACATCAGGGGACTGAACTTCGTCATCCACGGCCTGCTCGAGGAGGGGGTTGCTTCCTCCACGAGGTTCGACCCCCAGGCCAAGAGCCTCGCCGAATGGCTGCGCTCCCGGCACGTCGACATCCCGATCTCGCTGCTGGAATAGCAGCAGCTCTCAGCTCTCTTCTCTGTGCTCTGTGTTCTCAGCTCTTACTACCGTTTACTCTTACCGGACCGAAAGGCTTTCCATGAACTTCGACATCGCGGACATCGCGCTCGCAGACAAGGGCCATCGCCGCATCGAGTGGGCTTCACGGCGCATGCCGGTGCTTGCATCGATACGGGAACGCTTCGAGAAGGAGCAGACCCTCGCCGGGTACAAGATCGGGGCGTGCATGCATGTCACCTCAGAGACGGCCACCCTCATGCTCGCCCTCGTCGCTGGCGGCGCGGAGGTTGTTCTCTGCGCGTCAAATCCGCTCTCAACTCAGGATGACGTCGCTGCCGCGCTCGTCGACGCGGGCATCCCCACCTACGCCGTGCGCGGGGAGGACGCCGAAACGTTCTACGAGCACATCAATGCGGTCCTCGACACGAGCCCCGATCTCGTGTTCGATGACGGCGCCGACATGACGATGGTGCTCCACAAGGAGAGGGTTGGCCAGGAGGTCCTCGGCGGAATGGAGGAGACGACCACAGGCGTTATGCGTCTCAAGGCCATGGAACAAGACGGTGTGCTCAGGTACCCGATCGTCGCGGTGAACGACTCGGACACGAAGCATCTCTTCGACAACCGTCACGGTACCGGCCAGTCCTCGCTCGACGGAATCCTGAGGTCGACGAACATTCTGTTTGCAGGCAAGCGCGTCGTCGTCGCAGGCTTCGGCGACTGTGGTTGGGGAATTGCGACGAGGGCGAAGGGTCTCGGGGCTGACGTGATCGTCACCGAGATCGACCCGATCCGTGCCGTCGCTGCCGTGATGGAGGGCCACCGCGTCATGACAGGTATCGAGGCGGCTGAGGTTGGGGAGGTGTTTATCACTGCAACAGGGAACATTCACGTGTTCCGCGCTGAGCACTTCGAGAAGATGCCGGATGGGGCGATAATCGCGAACGCAGGTCATTTCGATGTCGAGCTCGACCTCGTCGCTCTCGACGAGATGGCGGTCTCGCGTCGCGTGCTACGCGACAACCTCGAAGAGTTCACGCTCCCTGACGGGCGTCGGATTCTTGTCATCGCCGAGGGTCGACTCGTGAATCTCGGCGCTGCGGAGGGTCACCCCGCTGATGTGATGGACATGTCATTCGCAGACCAGGCGCTGGCGGCGGAGTGGATCATCGAGAACAAAGACACGCTCGGCCCGAAGGTGTATACGCTGCCGAAGGAACTCGACGACGAGGTCGCACGCCTCAAACTTGAAGCCATGTCCGGATCCCTCGAGCAGCTCACCCCCGCCCAGGAGCACTACCTCTCCTCGTGGGAGCACGGGACCTGAGGGAGGCCAGAGGGGGCCGATTCTGTCAGTGTGGGTCGGTACGGTGCTCGAATGCTCTGTCTTGCTTGTGCCCTGCCTGGTTGGCCGCTCTGCGAATCGTGTGTCGCGTCGCTTAGGAGGGCGCCGCCTGGTTTCATGAGTGGCGTCTCGATCGAGGCCGGATTCAGACATGTCGGCGCCGCGGTTCGCCTCGTCCACAACCTCAAGTACCGCAGGTCGCTCCCTGCGGGCCGACTCCTCGCCGCTGCGATGCTGTCAGGTCTTCGAGCGGATGCGACAGCCCTCGTCGCTGCGCCCCGCTCTCTCACGCGTCGCGTCGCCTACGGCATCGACCAGGCGCGGTTCCTCGCGAACGAGCTGAGTCGCCTCTCGGGTGTCCCCGTGATCGATGCACTTCGTGCGCCGCTGTGGTGGAAGCGCCAAGCGGGGCGCGCCAGACAGGACCGCCACCCGGTCGATTTCACCCGCGTCAGAGCCGTGCCACCGGGCGTTGTGCTCATCGACGATGTGGTCACGACCAGCATGACGGCGCGCAGCGCAGCCGAAACTCTGAGGTCGCGAGGAATGTCCGTGCTCGTAGCCACTTCAGCAGGTATTATGGAATCAGGAGCGCATTTGTTTCCGGATCGGGGAGGTGACGTGGCGACGAGGCACAGGACGATCGAAACCCGATCACCGGCCGCACAGCCACGCCCCCGAGGGCGATTCCAGCAGAGTGCTTCTCATCAGGTGGACGCGACGGTGTTGTCGCGTCCCTTTCCATCTGTCGATCGAGAGGAGTTCGGGTGACTGTTCGAGTCCATGGCAAGAACATGCAGGTAGGCCCAGACATGCGCGAGTTCGCAGAGGAACGTGTAGGGCGCGCGGGGAGAATCTTTGACAGCGGTGGTGATGTCGACGTCGAGTTCACTCGCAACAGCAACCCACGGCGTGCCGACGGCAAGTATCGCGTTGAGATAACCACCAACGCCGCCAGCCAGATCATACGCGCCGAGGCCGAAGCGGCCGAGGAGCGCACAGCAGTCGACCTCGCTTCAGACAGGTACGAGCGGAAACTTCGGAAGCTCAAGACGAGGTTGTTCAATCGGAACCGGAATCCGAACAAAGCCCTCAACCATGTGTCTAGTCAGTCCGATGATGATGAGGAGGACCAGGGCGCCGAAATCGTCAAAACCAAACGGTTCTCGATGAAGCCGATGTCGCCCGAGGAAGCAGTATTGCAGATGGAGATGCTTGGACACGAGTTTTTCTTCTTCCTCCACGCAGACGTTGATCGGCACTGTGTGGTGTATAGACGCCGCGATGGAAATGTTGGACTGATCGAACCGGAGTGAGCCGGAGTTGAGATGAAGAGGCTGCTTGTTGTAGACGATGTACCGCTGTTCAGGGCTGGCCTCACCGCCGCGCTGAACGCGGCTGGATACGATGTGATCGGCGAAGCGGCAGACGGTGAGCAGGCCATTGCGATCGCCGAGATCGAACAGCCGGATATCGTGCTGCTCGACATTCTCATGCCCGGCATGTCGGGCATCGAGGCGCTCGCAAAGATACGAGCAGTCTCGCCGTCGTCGAAAGTACTGCTCCTCACCGGATCTGAGTCTGAGGAAGACCTCGTCTCCGCTATTCGAGGTGGAGCGCGGGGGTACATCCTCAAGGACATGCCGTTCGAAGAGCTCGTCGTCGTGATCGACAACCTCGCAGCCGGCGGCGCGTCGGTGTCATCCGGTATGGCGGGCAAGTTGTTTGATGTCACCAGGGAGCTGTTGTTGCACCAGGAACTGATCAGCACCCGGAAGCCGAGCCTCACTGGCCGTGAGATCGAGGTGTTGGGACTGGTCGCCGACGGGAGAACCTCCCGACAGATCGGTGATCTGTTGTTCATCTCTGAGAACACGGTCAAGAACCACATCCGCAACATCCTCGACAAGCTCGGCCTCCACTCACGCAATGAGGCTGTTCTGTATGCCATCAGGGAGAACATGATCAGCCTGCCGTCGCCATCGTGATGCTCAGCCTGTTCGGCCGTATCGTCTGAGACGCATTGTCCTGAGATACGTGTCCAGCTCCGTAGTATTTGGGCAACATGTCCATTTTTAACAAAGCACTCCGGCTCGGAGAGGGGAAGCGTTTCAGGGAACTTGAGAGACTCGCCGCCGCGGTCAACGCTATCGAAGCCGAAGTCGAGCCACTCTCAGACGAAGAGCTTGCTGCGCGCACACCGATGCTCCGGCAGCGGATCGTCGATGGCGAGACCCTCGACGACATCGAAGTCGAGGCGTACGCGACGGTACGCGAGGTGGCCAAGCGCGTGCTCGGCCAACGCCACTATGACGTCCAGGTCATCGGGGCGGCCGCTCTGCACCGCGGCATGATTGCTGAGATGAAAACCGGCGAAGGCAAGACGCTCGTCGGCACGATGCCGGCCTATCTGAACTCTTTGGGCGGTGAGGGCGTCCATATCGTGACCGTGAACGACTATCTGGCCAGTCGAGATGCGGACTGGATGGGTGCTATCCATCGCTTCCTCGGCCTCGAGGTCGGGATCATTCAGGCGTGGATGACACCTGAGGAACGACGACCCGAATACGCGGCGGACATCACCTACGGGACGAACAACGAGTTCGGTTTCGATTATCTGCGCGACAACATGACGATGACGCCAGAGCACATGGTCCAGAGGGGCCACGCGTTCGCGATCGTTGATGAAGTGGACTCGATCCTGATTGACGAGGCGCGAACACCGCTCATCATTTCGGGCCGGGTCGGGGAGACAGGGAAGTGGTACACCGAGTTCTCCCGCATTGCGTCTCGCCTAAGGGAGGGCGAACACTACGAGGTCGATGAGAAGAAGCGGCAAGTCATCACCACCGAAGACGGCGTCACGTGGGTCGAGGAGATCCTTGGCATCGAGAACATGTACGACTTTGCGAACGTCGACTTCATCCACCACCTCGATGTGGCGCTTCAGGCCAAGACCCTCTATCACCATGATGTCGATTACATGATCCGGAACGGCGAAGTGATGATCGTTGATGAATTCACCGGCCGGGTGCTCGAAGGGCGCCGCTACTCAGAGGGCCTGCACCAGGCGATCGAGTCGAAGGAGGGTGTCCGGATCAAAGAGGAGAACCAGACGCTTGCGACGATCACGCTCCAGAACTACTTTCGCATGTACGACAAGCTCTCAGGCATGACGGGGACCGCCTTTACCGAAGAGAGCGAATTCGTGGAGATCTACGGTCTCCAAGTCGTCGTTATCCCCCCGAACTTGCCGATTGCCCGCCTCGATGAAGGGGACGTCGTCTACGTAGACGAGGAGCACAAGTTTGCGGCCCTCGCAGACGACATCGAGGAGCGCCACAGGAACGGTCAGCCCGTCCTCGTGGGAACAACCTCTATCGAGAAATCTGAACGCGTCGCGGATACATTGAAACGTCGTGGTGTTCCCTTCGAGGTGCTCAACGCGAAGCAGCACGAGCGTGAAGCGCACATCATCGCGCAGGCAGGCACGCCCGGGGCGATCACGGTTGCGACCAACATGGCTGGACGCGGCGTCGACATCATGTTGGGCGGTAACCCGATCGAGCTTGCGAAGGCTTCAGTCCGAAAACGCGACCTCAACCCTGGAGACGACGGTTACGACGAGGCGTATGCCGAGACCCTCCCCACGTTCATGGCTGACACGGAGCGTGATAAGAAGCGGGTCATTGAGGCCGGAGGCCTCTACGTCCTCGGCACGGAACGCCATGAATCGCGCAGGATCGATAACCAGCTTCGAGGCCGATCGGGACGCCAGGGCGATCCGGGGGAGAGTCGTTTCTACCTCTCGCTCGAGGACGACCTCATGCGCCGATTCGCGAACGAACGCGTCGCGTCGATCATGTCTCGGTTGAAGATTCCGCCCGACGTGCCGATCGAAGCGAAGATGGTCACCAAGTCCATTGAGCGCGCCCAGACTCAGGTCGAGTCGCAGAACTTCGAGATCCGCAAGAACGTGCTCAAGTACGACGAAGTGATGAATACCCAGCGCAAGATCATCTACCAGTGGCGTAATCAGATCCTGAGCGGCGATGGGACCGAGGAACTGATCACAGAGTGGCGCGAAGAGGTCATTGAAACGTTGGTGCGGGAGATGACGAGCGGCGTTGATCCGTCTGAGTGGGAGTGGGATGAGCTGACCGCGGCCATGACGGAGCTCTATCCGACCAAGCTATCCGAAAGGAGTTTCGACGATCCTCAGGATCTCATGGAGGATGAGGTCATCGACGCCTACGTCGACGAGGCCGCTGACGCCTACGGTGCACGAGAGGCAGACCTGACGTCGGACGTGATGCGTGCGCTCGAACGGACTGTCGTGTTATCGGTTATCGACAACAAATGGCGGGAACACCTGGCGGAGATGGACTATCTCCGCTCCGGCATCGGCTTGCGAGCAATGGGTCAGAGGGATCCGCTCGTCGAGTATCAGCGCGAAGGTTTCACGTTCTTCGAGGATCTCGTCCACTCGACCAAAGCAGACTCCATCCGGTACATGTTTCACGTCGAGGTGGCGCGGCGCCAGGAGCAGTCGAAGACCCAGAACTTCGTCACCTCGAGCGCGAAGGGCGATGGCACGACGCAGCGCCAGGTGCGACGCGAGGGGGAGAAGATCGGTCGGAACGATCCCTGTCCCTGTGGCGGAGGCAAGAAGTACAAACGCTGTCACGGCGCTCCCGGAGCGGAGCCGCTCCCGGCCTGATCGACTCTCGGGGAATGGATGGGAAGCCGCCCGGCTCTCGTTAGCCTCAGGGCCGATGGAACCCGCTGAACTTCGAGACGCCGTCAAGGACTTCCGCTCCCGCCTTGGTGACGCGAGGGGTTTTCTCGATCTCGAAGGCAAAGAGGCCGAGCTCGTCGGTTTGCGGGAGAAGGCGTCCGCCCCTGACCTCTGGAACGATCAGAACAACGCCAGGGCGGTTACGTCCCGCCTTGCAGCGCACGAAGGCACGATCAAGCTTGTCACAGACCTCGAAGCTTCGATCGAGGATGTCGATGTACTGCTCGAGCTCGCCCTTGACGAAGGCGACGTTGATTCGCTCGCCGAAGTCGAGACTGAACTCAATGCACTGATGAGTGAGCTGTCGGTTCTCGAAAGGGAGTCGCTCTTCTTTGGTGAGTATGACGATAACGCGGCGATCTTGTCGATCAATGCTGGCGCCGGAGGCGTCGACGCTCAGGACTGGGCCGAGATGCTGCTGCGAATGTACACGAGATATCTCGAACGGTCGTCCCTGTCATTCGAGGTCGATGACTATCAGGAGGGTGAGGAGGCCGGCATCAAATCGGTGACGCTCACCATCACGGGAGACCACGCGTACGGCACCTTTGAATCTGAGCGTGGAACGCACCGGCTCGTGCGTATCAGCCCATTCGACTCCGCCGCGCGTCGTCATACCGCGTTCGCAGGCGTCGACGTCATCCCGCAGGTCGAGATCGCGGAGATCGAAATAGAACCGGAAGATCTCCGCATCGATACCTACCGCGCATCCGGCGCCGGTGGCCAGCACATCAATAAGACGGACTCTGCGGTGCGTATCACACACGAGCCCACCGGAATAGTGGTGTCGTGTCAGGCGGAGCGGTCCCAGATGCAGAACAAGGCCCGTGCCATGCAACTGCTTGCCGCCCGTCTTGCCGAGAAGGCCCGCCAGGATCAGGCTGCCGAGGTGGCAGCGATTCGGGGGGAGCAGCACGAGGCTGGGTGGGGGAGGCAGATCCGTAGCTATGTCTTGCAGCCGTACCAGATGGTGAAGGATCTGCGCTCAGACCATGAGGTCGGGAACATTCAGGGCGTCCTCGACGGCGACATCGACGGGTTCATCGATGCGTATCTCCAGTGGCGACGGGCTGAACTCTACGAAGCGTAGAAAACGTAGTACGTAGTACGACTCGGAATCGTGTGTCGTCCGTCGTTCCCGCGAAAGCCGCTTGTTATCAGGAACCATCGTTAACCTTGCTTTCGGCTGAGAACATGGGCCACGACACAGCCATCACTGAGTTCACTTCATGATCAAACTTGAAAACGTCACCAAGGTGTACCCCGGCGCCGTAGTCGCCGTAAAGGACGTGAACCTCGAAGTCTCCAAAGGGGAGTTCCTTTTCCTTGTCGGGGCCTCCGGCTCAGGGAAGTCGACGCTCATCCGTCTGATGATGCGCGAAGAACTGCCGACGAACGGCGATGTGTGGATTGCAGGCAAGCACGCGTCCGAAATGCCGAGCTGGAAGATCCCGTATCTTCGCCGCTCCATCGGCACAGTGTTCCAGGACTTCAAGCTCCTGCCGACCAAGACCGTGTACGAGAACGTTGCGTTCGCGATGGAAGTCACGGCGAAGCACCGCTCTGTCATCCGTAACCAGGTGCCCCAGGTGCTCAAGCTCGTCGGTCTTTCAGACAAGGCCGATCGACTCCCGCGACAGCTCTCTGGAGGCGAGCAGCAACGCGTCGCGATCGCTCGAGCGTTCGTGAATCGTCCTTTAATCATCCTCGCAGACGAACCGACAGGAAACCTCGACCCTGGAACTTCGGTCGGCATCATGCGGATTCTCGATCGCATCAACCGCACAGGGACCACGGTGGTGATGGCGACCCACGACCACGCCATCGTCGACGCAATGCAGAGAAGAGTTGTTGAGCTCGACCGAGGACGAGTCGCTCGCGACGAGTCGAGAGGCATTTACGAGACGAGGAAGCCCGAAGCGGACGCTGTTAAAGCGGAACCTGAGGGGACGATTGAACCACCGGTTGACGAGCCGGTAGAAGACGTGACTGAGTCCGAGGTCGACGAGGCGGCCCCATGACAAGCGTCGCCTACATGATCAAGGAAGCGTTCAACAACTTATCGAGGAACGCTCTCGTCGTTCTTGGCGCCATCCTTGCTGTATTCATATCACTCACACTCACCTTCGGCACCCTTGTGTTCGGCGAGATCGTGCGCGTCAACACGTTGCAGTGGGCTCAAGATGTGAGGGTCATCGCGTTCTTGCAGGACGACATGACGCCGGAGACGACCGCCGCGATGCAGAACGAGATTGCCACGTGGCCTCAGGTCGCTGACGTGTTTTACGTCTCGAAGCAGGACGCCTTCGTCGAGGCACAAGTGCTGTTCTCAAACGATGAGGCGATGCTCCGTGTGCTCGATGAGAGCCCTGATCTGCTCCCTGCCTCGATTCGTGTCCAGCCTGCCGATCCTGAGGATTACGACCTGATTGTGATCCGTCTCGAGTCGACGCCCGGGGTGCAGACGGTCGAGTCCGCAGGTGACGCGATCGAGGCGATGATCGCCCTCAGGGATGGTCTCCAGATCATGTTCTGGCTTCTCGCCGTCGCTCTCGGCGCTGCCGCGGTCGCATTAATCGCCAACACCATCCACATGGCGATCTATGCTCGCCGCGAGGAGATTGAGATAATGCGACTTGTTGGTGCGAGTAACGCGTTTATCCGGACGCCTTTCCTCATCGAAGGAGCGCTGGAAGGGCTCATCGGTGGTGCGCTCGCCGTCACCTTTGTCGTTGTCGCCCAACAGCTTGCGGTGGATCGACTCTCTGAACTCCCTGAATGGATCAATCTTACGATCCACAACGATTTCATCCTTCGGCAGGGCGCGCTGGTCTTGCTGTTCGGACTAGGCGCCGGTTTACTCGGTAGCTCTCTGAGCCTTGCAGTCCACCGCACCCTGCGCTCGTGACTCGACGCGTCCTCTTCCTCGCACTGGTTGTCGGCCTTCTCGCATCGTTCGCCGGTCCAGCCGCGGGCAACAGTCTCGACGATGATCTCAAGGAGATCCGCCGGGCGGTTCTCGCGATCACGGCGCGGATGGACGACTCGGCGGCGGAGCGCTCAATGCTCGCCCAGGATCTCCTGTACGCCGTGGATCGTCTCGATACCGCGGAGAGGGAGGTCGCGGCGACCAATGCCCGGCTCAAGGGAATCGCCAGGGAGCACGAGGAGCGATCTGACGCTCTCAACGTTGTACGGGTCGAACTCGCCGATCGGCTCGCCAAGCTTGCAGTGATCCGCGCGGAGAGAGACTCTGCGCTCACTGACGCCAGGGCTGCGGTGGTCCAGGCGTACATGGGCGGAGGCGCGTCTCAGCCTGCAATAGCGTTCTCGGCCGCAGCAGTGTCCGATGTGTCTGTAGGCGTCGCGTATCTTGACGTCCTGACGAGCTACCGCTCCACTGCCGCGGACAGGTACGCCGAGGTTGTCGTCGTCGAAGAAGTCGAAGAAGCAGGGATCCGAGACGTCGAAGCGTCAATCGCCCAAGACGTGAGGGCGCTCGAAGGTACCGCCGCTCAGCTCGAATCGATCAAAGCGGAACTCGAGGTGAAGCGAGGCCGTCTCGCACTGGAATATCAACGGCAGGCCTCGCTCCTCGCAGAGGTCGAAGCTCAGATCCATGAGTTCGAAGGTGAGCTCACAGCCCTCGAACGCGAGGAAGCATCGATCAAGGCCGAGATCCGCGCTGCCGCCGAACCGAAGGGAACGAGGCCGGGGAGACTTGTTCGACCTGTTCCCGGCGCTATCTCATCCGCGTTCGGGATGCGGATTCATCCTGTCTTGGGCACACTGAAGATGCACAACGGTGTTGACATGGACGCAGACCACGGTACGCGGATCCGCGCGGCAGCGGACGGCACGGTCATCTTGGTCGGGGTCAAGGGTGGGTACGGCAACACGGTCATGATCGACCACGGCGGCGGCATGGTGACGTTGTACGCGCACCAGTCGAAGCTCGGCGTTTCTGTGGGCCAGAAGGTGAAGGCGGGCCAGACGATCGGCTACATCGGCTCAACGGGAGTGTCCACCGGGCCGCACCTCCACTTCGAGGTGCGCATCAACGCCTCGCCTGTCGATCCTGCGAACTACTTGTAGGGGAGTCGGTAGCCTCGCTGCTATGTCTGGTCGGAAGGTCGTCGCAACAAATCGCAAGGCTCGGTTCAACTACGAGATCCTCGATACGTTTGAAGCAGGCATGGTGCTCCGCGGCTCCGAGGTGAAATCTCTGCGTGCAGGGCAGGTGCAGCTCAAGGACGCCTACGCATCGATTCGAGACGGAGAGGTGTGGCTCGAGAACGTCCATATTGCTCCGTACTCGTTCGCTGAGGAGGGTGGCCACGACCCTGAGCGTCCGCGGAAACTTCTGCTTCATAGACGCGAGATCGACCGGTTGTTCGGTCGGATCCGGGAGGAGGGGCTCACACTCGTGCCCCTTCAGGTGTACTTCAAGGATGGCAGGGCAAAGGTCGAGTTGGGTCTCGGTCGAGGGAAGCGTACGAGAGACAAACGCAGAGACATTGTCGACCGCCGGCAGAAACGCGAGATGGACAGGGCGAGATCCCATCGGCGTTGAGCGATCCAAATCTACGGAACAGCACGGTCATACAACCGTGGTGTGCACGAGCCCACTTTCGGCGAGAACGTCGTTGAGCAGTGCGAGTTGATCGCTCGTAGCCGCGGGAATGTGGAGCGCCTCTGGCCGGACGCCGTGAGGTCGATACCCGATCAGCTTGATACGCAGGTCTGGATCAATGGTGTGCAGCCACGCGGCGGTTCGGTGCATTGTGTCGGGATCGTCGTTGTAGCCGGGGACGATGAGCAGTCTTACTTCGTGCAGCTTGTCAAACTCCGCCAGATGTTCGATTGACGACAGAACCTGCTCGTTGGATCGAGCTGTGAGGGCGATGTGCGTATCCGCGTCGAATGCTTTGAGGTCGATCATCGCTCCGTCCATGACGTCGATCAGGTGGTTCCACGTTTCGATGGATGCGGAACCGTTGCTGTCGAGGAAGGTTGTGAGGTGCGTGAGTTCTCGGTCGTTCCTGACTGCAGTAAAGAGGGAGCGAACGAATCCCGGCTGCATCGTCGGTTCACCACCAGATACGGTGATGCCCGAGATGAACGGCGAAACGGGCCGGATCTCCTCGATGAGATCGGCAACGGAGACGGAGCGAGCGAGCGGCGTGCTGTCAACGGGGCAGACGTCGATGCAGACGTCGCATGACGTACACGCAACCCTATCTACGACAACTAGCGGGCCGGGTGTGACCGACAGGGCGTCCTCAGGACATGGGTGCACACACACGCCGCAGTGCGTGCATTCTGTGATCGTGTACGGGTTGTGGCAGGTGACGCAGTTGAAGTTGCATCCCTGGAGGAAGATGACAAACCGGTTCCCTGGGCCGTCGACGGCTGAGAACCGGATCGTATTATTGAGGAGGCCTTGGACTGTGTTCACGGATGAGGACACGTTTGACAGCGCGGTCGGTTACGTGAGAGTTCGCAACCGAGCCTGCTGCAAAGACGGTGCTGGAGTGGCGTTCATTGCCTTCGCTGTATCGCGCCAGCTCGGACTTTCGCACGAGGTAGCCGGTGATCCGCACGAAGTCGTTGGAATCGAGGTTGAATGTGAAATCCCTCATCCCTGTGGCGAAGGCGCCTCTGATCATGTCAACCATGGCATCCGGGTTGTCGCGCGCGGTTTCATCGATGTGGAAAATGTCCGAGACGCCGGCCGGAAAGTACTGATGGTGTGGTGCGACCGTCATGATGTGCTGGAACGTCTCAGGTTCGGATCCGATCGGAATCCGTGTGCCTGCGGTGACTTCGACATCGGAATCGATGCCGGACTGGGAGTGGAGGAACGCGTGGCCCCCACCACCCTCGCAGTACGGCATGTCGTATGTTTCAACGAAATCGCTCAGCGCGCCGATGATCCGGTAGCTCAATTCGTCCGCTTCCCCACCATCGCCGTATCTGCTACCTGAGCCGCGGTGGTCCATCAGGAGGTTCACGGCTTCGGCGAGGCCGTAGACGCCGAACATGGCTGAGAACCGGTCGAGTCGCACGAGTCCTTCTCGTGCTAGGAAGTCATGTTC
Source organism: Actinomycetota bacterium (assembly GCA_030125685.1). GTDB lineage: Bacteria > Actinomycetota > Acidimicrobiia > Spongiisociales > UBA5794 > B3-G11. Next base: position 1,046 of record JASJYA010000010.1, on the reverse strand, counting down.
AAAGAAGCGCGCCTCTTCGACAAGGAAACGGATCCGGGCAGACATGACGTCGGCAGTGAATCCCGCATATCGAGGCAGCGTCCGGTCGAGAAAATCATCGCTGGTCCCGGAGTGATTGAGTACCGCCTCCTTGAGGTTGAGTCGTACGAGCGTGTGGGCGCCACCGCCCTGCTTGAGCGAGTTGTAGCAACTGACGACCCCGTAGTTGGGGCCGAGGTCGTCGACCATCATCGTGTGGTTGACGAAGTGAGGTTTCGCCGTGGCGAATACGGTTTCGATCGCGTTCATAAGAACGTCGTCACTTGTGCGCTCGGGATCGACCTTCAGCGAGAGGTTTGGCACGATCTGAAGGAGCTCACGCTCAATGTCGAGGATTGTCCGCAGAACCCGGTTGTCGTCCGGTCCGATATTGGCGTGGACGAAACCGTCCGGGAGAATGCGGTCGAGGGCGAGCCAGAAGAGCCTGAGTTTCGACCGCAGGTCAGCGTCGCTGACGTCGGTGGTGTAAGGCAGGAGCAGGGAGTCGATGTCGCCGAGGAACACAGGGAAGCCGGTTATCGACGGAACCTGCGTGTAGAGGATCAGCAGGAAGTTCAGGGCTTCGTCGAGGTCGGTGGGAGCGTCGAGATCAAGATGCTCAGAACCCTGCCTGAGGGCGAGTTCATAGTCAGGCAGGATGTACCGGGGTCGGTAAGGAGCGTTGCCTTCGAAGAGGTCGTCCACGATGCCCTTGCTCATGGCGTCGGCAGCCTCATCGCTGATCTCAGGGTACGGGAGGGCATTCTCGGCAAGGGCGGCGAGGTAGTGTTTCCGCTGGTGGAAGGTCAGTTGATCATTGGTGATGATGACGCGCGCCTCATCGACGAATTCGTCCATTCGCATGCATCACCTCCGTTATCAAGGGCGCTCAAGCGGCCTTCGATGTCCCGGTGAGTGTAGCTGGGGCGCACCGAGCTGCACAGCCCAGCGCTCTGCAATTCCAATCAAGCGTCTAGCTGCGCGAGCTGCGCGAAGAGCGCATCCACCTGGTCGATGTGGAGCATTCC
>JASJYA010000056.1 GCA_030125685.1 Actinomycetota bacterium | reverse complement strand
AGGCGGAGGCCGCCGACAAGAGGCCTGCGGCCGACGAGGAGGCTGGCGCCGATGAAGACGAAGAACTGAAAGCTGACACCTGACACCTGACAGAACGGAGATGAGCTTGGGCAAGACACGGGTATACGAGTTGGCACGAGATCTTGGACTTGAGTCCAAGGACGTGCTCGCGCGAGTTCAGGAGCTCGGTGTCGAAGTCAAGACAGCTTCGTCCGGGCTGGACGATGACGCTGCGGCGCTGGTTCGATTGTCGTATGAACAACCGGGTGACGATCCAGGGCTGACCGTCGACGACGTTGGAGCGACCGAAGAAGCATCCGTCGAAGCGGTGACCGAGGAGGAAGCAGGACACGAGACCGAGGAAGCGCCTGAACCGGTCGCTGATACACCTGGCGTGCCGGAGGATGACGAGGAGAAGGTTGTCCTTGTCGAGCCAGGCATCACCGTGCATGACCTCGCGAGGCTGCTCAAGATCCGTACCGCCGAGATCGTAAAAACGCTGATGTCGATGGGAGAGATGGTGCCCGGCGGCGGCGAGATCCCTGTCGATACGATTGAACCTCTCGGGCGCGAACTCGGATGGGAGATCCTCGTCGCGGAGTCGGAGGAGGAGGAGAGAGACACAGGCCGTGAGCGATTCCTCGTCGAGTATGACGACGATCCGTCGAGTCTTGTGAGCCGTCCCCCGGTCGTTACCGTGATGGGCCATGTAGACCACGGCAAGACGCAGCTTCTGGACACCATCCGCGATACGAACGTCATTGAGAGTGAAGCAGGCCGGATCACCCAGCATATCGGCGCATACAGGGTTGACCATGGCGGGTCGACCATTACATTCATCGACACTCCTGGGCATGAAGCCTTCACCGCACTTCGGGCGCGCGGAGCTGACGTCACCGACATAGCCGTCATCGTTGTAGCGGCCGACGACTCTGTGATGCCCCAAACGGTCGAAGCGATCAACCATGCAAAGGCCGCGGACGTGCCGATGATCATCGCGATCAACAAGATGGATCTCGAAGCGGCCGACCCCTTTGCAGTGCGGGCCGCCCTGACTCAGCACGAGATCGTCGTCGAGGAACTGGGCGGGGATGTCCCAGCGATCGAGATATCGGCTCTGCTTGGAACAAATGTCGACGATCTGCTCGAGATGATCTCGCTTGTAGCCGAGGTAGAAGAGCTACAGGCGAATCCGAAGGCGCCGGCGATCGGCACTGTGATCGAAGCACAGATTGAGGTCGGGCGGGGACCGGTCGCGACGGTTGTCGTTCAGCGCGGAACCTTGAAGCGCGGGGACGCAATCGTGGCGGGTCCGGTGGCCGGGAGGGTCAGGGCCATGTTCGACGACCTCGGCGAGCAGGTGAACGAGGCAGGCCCGTCGTCCCCTGTTGTCGTGATGGGTTGGGACGACATCCCGACGGCAGGCGACATGTTCGAGGTTGTCAAGAACGAGCGAACGGCTCGCAAGGTCGCCCAGGTGAAGCTTGATGAGCTCAGGGCGAAGGAACTCGTCGTGCCGACCGCGATCGACCGTCTGGGCCGGCTCATAGAGCAGCTTCGCACCCAGGATCATTCTGAGCTTCGCATCATCGTCAAGACTGACACTCACGGCTCGCTCGATGCAATCAAGGACTCGATCGGCAAGATCAGTCGAGACGACGGCTTTGTCACGGTAGTACACGCTGCTGTTGGCGGGATCACAAAGAACGATGTCTCCCTTGCTGACGCATCCAACGCGATCGTCTACGGTTTCAACGCCCGCCCGGACGCTTCAGCGAGGAAAGAAGCGAAGGCCACAGGCATCGACATCCGGACATTCTCCATCATCTACGAGTTCCTCGACGACGTGGAGTCGTTGCTCGTCGGCGAACTCGCTCCTGAGGAGATCGAGCAGTTCCTCGGAGTAGCGGAGGTACGTGAGGTCTTCCGGGCGCCGAGGCTTGGGCACATCGCGGGCTCGTACGTCACAGAGGGCACGATCAACCGAAACGCCAGAGTCCGGCTTGTCAGGGATGGCGTAGTCGTGTACGACGGGAGGGTTGTCTCTCTGCGGCGATTCAAGGACGACGTGCAATCCGTGGCGATGGGCTATGAATGTGGCATCGGCCTCGCGAAGTTCAAGGACATCAAGGTCGGCGACATGATCGAATCGTACGAGGTGCGTGAGGTCGCGCGCATCTGACCGCGCTGGCGGCACGAACCGGTTTTTATCCTCTCGAAAGGTCGAAAAGGCGCCATGGCACGGCAGAAAAGCTCCAGGATGCGCAAGGTGAACGAACTCGTCCGTGAGGTCGTTGCAGACGCTGTGGCCGATCTCAAGGATCCTCGCATCGGCTTCCTCACGATCACAGGAGCGGAGACGAGTCCCGACCTCCGCCACGCTGTTGTGTACTACTCGGTGCTCGGAAGTGACGAGGAGAAGGCGGGGACGGCAGCAGCCCTCGCGAGCGCGTCTGGCCGGATTCAGGCCGTTCTCGGCAATGAGACACGGATGAGATACACCCCCAAACTCAAGTTCAACGTTGACCCTTCGATCGACCACGGTTTACGGATCAACCAGATACTCCAGGACCTCGAAGCGGAACAGAAGGAGCAAGATGACGCCTGATGTCACCGCCGCGATGGACGATCTCGTCGGTGTGCTCACGGAGGCCGAGTCGATCGGAGTCGTAGGACACGTCGGTCCCGACGGAGACGCCCTGGGGTCGATGGTCGCTCTTGCGCGCTCAGCGCGGCTTGCGGGAAAACATGCGGTAGCGTCATTCGACGAGCCATTCCTGATCCCCTCCGAGATGGCGTTCCTCGACACTTCGGTACTCGTACCGCCCCGAAACTTTCCGACCGACCTCGATCTCGCCGTCGCTGTAGACACTTCGGTGCGTTCCCGTGTCGGCTCGCTAGCGGCGCCGATGGAGCAGGCGAAGCGTCTTGCAGTCATTGATCATCACATCTCCGACGGGTCGTGGGGAGAAGTGCTCCTCATCGACTCGACGGCGAGCGCAACTACGGAGCTCGTCTACACGTTGCTGGGTAGGCTCGGCTGGCCGATTGATGAGGCGGTCGCTACGGCGCTTTACACGGGACTCGTCACCGATACCGGTCGTTTCCAGTATTCATCCACCTCGGCACATACCCATGAAGTCGCGGCCGATCTCTTGCGGCTGGGGGTGCAGACCGACGTGATCGGCCAGAAGCTTTTCGAAGAGGCGCCATTCGGGTACTACGAAGTCGTGTCGCGAGTTCTCGGTCGAGCTGTCCTCGATGAGGATCACTCGTTCGTGTGGTCGATTGTGGAGCCGGAGGATCTGAAGGCTGCTGGAATCGACTTCCATGAGACGGATGGGCTCATCGATCTTGTGCGTATGGCCAGGGAGACAGATGTCGCGTGCCTGCTCAAGCGGAGAGAGGCTGGCGTCATAAAAGGTAGCCTGCGGTCACGCGGCAGGGTCGACGTTGCGGCGATTGCGCGTTCGTTCGGGGGTGGGGGACATCACAACGCGGCTGGTTTCACGTCATCGGACGGCCCCGCCGATGTCATCGAGCAGATCGTCGCCCACTTGTCGTGACTGAACCCGTCGTGACCGGATTCCTCCTCGTCGACAAACCGAAAGGATGGACGTCTCACGATGTCGTCGCGAAGATTCGGAACCATATCGGTGGGAAGGTCGGCCACGCTGGGACTCTCGATCCGATGGCCACGGGGCTGCTTGTTCTCGGTATCGGGAGAGCGACCCGGCTTCTCAGATTTGTCCAAGGGGCGGAGAAGGAATACATAGCGACTGCGTTGTTTGGTGTCGCCACTGACTCTCTTGACGCCGACGGCGCCATTCTGACGAGGGAACCCCTCCCCGTCGTCGATGACGACGTAATCGGGGTGATGGCTCGGTTCACGGGAGAGATCCTCCAGATCCCTCCGATGGTTTCGGCTCGCAGGGTCGAGGGCCGCCGACTGTACGAGCTTGCGAGAGAGGGGGAGATCGTGGAGCGTGAAGCTCGGCCGGTCACTATCCACAGGCTCGAACTCCTGGACCTCGCGCCCTCTGACTATCCCGAGGTGACCTTTCGCACGGTCTGCTCGACGGGCACTTATGTGCGGACTCTGGCGGATGACCTTGCTCGTGCGCTCGGTGGCCGAGCCTATCTCACCGAGCTGCGGCGTGTGCGAATCGGCGCGCTGCACGTCGATGACAGCATCTCGGTCACAGAGGCGGTTGAGGCGATCGAGAGTGGCGAGATTGACCGAATTCTCCTCTCCTCGGCAGCCGGGTTGGCCGATCTTCCCGAGATCCGTGTCGACGAGGCCATGGCCTCCGCGGTGAGGGATGGCAGAGAGCTGCCCGAGATTCTCCTGCCCTCGGGAACCGACGCGGATACTCCGATCCGGATCGAAGACCGACACGGTGATCTCATAGCGGTGTACCGTCGGGGCGACACGGCGTTGCGACCCGAGGTGGTGCTCTCGTGAACGTGTACAGAGGTAATCCGTCGACCTGGGAAACGGGTGGTAGTCGGACGGCCGTCGGCATAGGCGTATTTGACGGTGTCCACCGTGGGCACGTCGCGGTATTGGATGGATTGAGGAAGCGGGCCGACGGTCTCCCCGTGGTCGCCATGACGTTCGCGACCCATCCCGACGAGGTCGTGACCGGTGTGCCTGGACCTCCTGCGCTCTCACCGCTGGCGCGGCGGATCGAACTTCTCGGGGCTGTCGGTGTCGATGGGGTTGCGGTGATCGAGTTTGACGACGACGTGCGGCAGCTCTCTCCGGAGGAGTTCGTCAAGGGATACATCGTCGACGGCCTGAACGCCGCGATCGTCGCGGTAGGAGACGGGTTCCGCTTCGGATACGATGCTGAGGGGAACGTAGACACGCTGCGCATTTGTGCGAACAAGTTCGGCTTCGAGGTGGTGATAACCCCGATCGTCGATCTTCATGGGACTGAGGTGCGTTCGAGCGTGATCAGGGCTGCGATCGGGTCAGGCGGCGTCGCCCTAGCGGCTCGCATGCTTGGGCGACCATTCGAGATCGAGGGCATCGTTGTCCCTGGTGATGCACGAGGGCGCAAGATCGGTTTTCCAACAGCGAACATCACGATGCCAGACTGCCTTGTGCGCCCGGCAACCGGCGTGTATGCGGTGCGGTGCGAGGTGGACGGCGTCACCTATGACGGCGTGAGCAACGTTGGGACGCGCCCCACGTTCGGGGGTGGTGACGAGACGATCGAGGTGTATCTGTTCGACGTCGACTTGGATCTGTACGGAGAGACGATGCTTGTCCAGTTCATCGACCGGCTGCGCAACGAGCAGCATTTCACTTCAGCCGACGCTCTCGTCACCCAGATCAAGAGCGACATCGAGCAGGCTCGCGCCGCGCTCGAGATGTAGGCGCTCGCCGCGCTCGCCGACCGCTCGGCTGGCGCCTCGCTTCTCGACATGGGACATGCGACTTCGTCTCTTGTCTCCTGTGTCATTCAGCCCTCTTGACTTCGGACCCGATTTCGCGCATTGTGCAAGAGTTCCCGCGCTTCCCGAGAAGGGATGGCGATGTCTCCGTTGCTCATTGCAGGTTTGCTCCTATCGGTCCCACTCGGAGCCTCGGGAGAAACAATCGCGCCCGGCGATGGGCTGGTTCTCTCCCCGACGCCGGTCGTCAGGTCGGCTGTTCGGCTGCCGCAACAGACGACACCCAGATCGCATGCTCCGCTCGGAGCGGCTCTCGGGGTCACTGGTGTCGCCGCTGCCGGGGTGGTCGCGATCCGAAGATCAAAACGCGACGATGAACCGATATTCGTTGTCGTCCACGGTGATGGTGGATCGAGCGACGACTTCGACCGGCTCCTGGAGATGATGGGGGTTGACCCCTCCCGTGTCATCGCCTTCGATTACCTTGCTGTCGGGAGCGGTGGATCCTCGACCGAGGCGAGCCGCACCGCCTCAACGGAACGGGCAGCGGAGGCGCTCGACACGCTGATCCGCGATCTCGCTCGCGACCACGGAAATATCTACTCGCTGCACCATTCGAGGGGAGGGGCTGTCGGGGTCACGATGATTGGAGCACTCGACGACGGAACGCGTCCCCCGATCGATGGATATGTCGGCGCTGCGCTGCTCGATCCGGCCATCGCCAGCGGCTGGCTGGGCGCCCTGCAACGCATTGGCGGCATCAGCAGATGGATCCCGGACAACGGTGGTTTCAGCGTCGATCGGTGCAAGGACGGTTCATGTCGAGACATGCGAGCGCATCTCGGCAAGGCTTCCGGCGTCGAGGTGATTGCTATCAGGAACCTTGACGCCGAGGTGACGAGCTTCAGAGACAATCCTCCAGGTCTCAGGATCTTCGATCTCGTCCATGATGGCGGCATTGCGGCGAGATATTGGGTGCCCATCAGCCCGCTCTTCGCGATCAAGAGGGTTTGGAGCGCCCATACGTCGGTGCTTGAGCACGAGGCGGTAGCAGCGTGCATCGCCAAGGAGGTCTCGGCGCCAGGCTCGTGCACCTGGGACGACCGTCGCCGGACCACAGCGGTGTGGCGTACGACCGCTGGCGGCGGCAGCCTCCAGATGATCGAGTAATCCTCCCCCGTGCGCCGGAACCTAGGGTTCTGTCACACCTACAGGTGCAATGTGGCCCACAGAACGGTCGCGTTACGACTGGAATCGCGGTGCACTAACTCCCGGGGAGAGTTAGCATTCCTTACGGGCAATCGCCCAACCGTTTACCCGCGCAAGAAAGTACCTCGTGAACGATACGCAGACTGTTGTAGATGAATATGGCACGCACGCCACGGACACCGGCTCGCCGGAGGTTCAGGTAGTGTTGCTGACGGAGCGTATCGACCACCTCACCGAGCACTTGAAGGTTCACAAGAAGGACCATCACAGCCGGCGAGGTCTACTCATGATGGTAGGTAAGCGTCGGCGACTGCTCAGGTACCTCCAGGAACAAGACGTGGAGCGCTACCGAACCCTGATTGCAAAATTAGGGTTGCGTCGCTAGTACCGGAGAGGAGGCGGCATTGGCCGCCTTCTGTCATGTCTAGACGACCAAACGCCGGAGGAAGTGATCCAGTTGTCAGTGGTCGCTATTCGACCTGACCTCTCGAATGTCGACCACTGCCAATTGGGCCTCCTCCCATACAGAAGGAGAGACGAGTGGCAGAGACCACCGTACGCGGGCGTGTAGGCGAGGTAGAGATCTCGCTGAGCACAGGAAAGCTCGCACAACTCTCCGATGGGGCAGTAGATGTCCGCATCGGAGACACCCAGGTCCTCGTGACCGCAACCGCAAAGCGCAGCCTCAGGGAGAGCGTGGATTTCTTCCCGCTCACCATTGACGTCGAGGAGCGCACCTACGCCGTCGGGCGCATTCCGGGCTCATTCTTCCGTCGAGAAGGACGAGCTTCCGAGAATGCGATCCTGGCGGATCGACTCATCGACCGTCCACTGCGACCAAACTTCGCAAAGGGGTACCGCCACGACACGCACATTGTCGCGACGGTGTTGGCCGCGGACCTCGTGAACCCGCACGACATCATTGCCCTCAACGGAGCGTCGGCTGCCCTCACGGTCAGCCCGATCCCGTTCGAAGGTCCGATAGGCGCCATCAGGCTCGCCCTTCTCGACGGAGAGTGGATCCCATTCCCGACATACGAGCAGGGCGACGAGGCGGTCTTTGAGATCGTCGTTGCAGGGAAGCGCAACGCGAACGGCGCCGTTGACATCACGATGGTCGAGGCCGGTGCGTCCGAGAACGGGTACCGGCTCGTCCAGGAGGGGCAACAGGCCTCGGACGAAGCAACGGTTGCCGCAGGCCTCGAGCTTGCAAAGGACTACGTCGCGACGCTCATCGACCTCCAGCTCGAGTTGCTTGAGAAGCACGGTGCTCCTGAGCCCGTCGAGTGGCAGGTCGTCGAGGACTACTCAGACGAGATGTTCTCGAAGGTCGAGGAGGCTGCCAAGGCGAAACTCGAAGCACTCGGCACGATCGTCAAGAAGCATGAACGTCAGGACGCCGAGTCTGCGATCAAGGACGAGGTCATCGAGGGACTCGGACTCGACGAGGACGACAGGGCAGGTCTCCAGCAGGCCAAGGCCGCGTTCTACGCGGTCCAGAAGGACGTCATGCGTTCCCGCGTTGTCAAGGAGGGCGTCCGCATCGACGGTCGTGGCCTCAAAGACATCCGCGATCTGACCATTGAGGTCGGGCTGGTTCCCGGTGTCCACGGTTCTGGCATGTTCCAGCGCGGCGAGACACAGGTGCTCAGCATCACGACTCTCGGCATGCTCAAGATGGAGCAGATGCTCGACACGATCTCACCGGAAGACGCGAAGCGGTTCATGCATCACTACAACATGCCGCCGTTTGCGACCGGTGAAGCTGGTTTCATGCGCGGCCCGAAGCGCCGCGAGATCGGCCATGGCGCCCTCGCTGAGAAGGCAATCCACCCGGTGATCCCGCCTGTTGAGGACTTTCCATACGCTTACCGCCTCGTCTCAGAGGTGCTGATGTCGAACGGCTCATCATCGATGGCTTCAGTGTGCGGATCGTCTCTGTCTCTCATGGATGCAGGAGTCCCGATTCATGCCCCGGTTGCAGGAATCGCGATGGGTCTCTTCTATCAGGACGGCGAGTTCGTGACGCTCACAGACATCCTCGGTGTTGAGGATCATCTCGGCGATATGGACTTCAAGGTTGCAGGCACAGCCGACATGATCACGGCGCTCCAGCTCGATACCAAGATCGAGGGACTGCCCGCAGACGTGCTGATCGCTGCGATGAACCAAGCACATGAAGCGCGTTTGGTGATCCTCGACGCGATGGCTGAGGTCATTGCTGAGCCACGGAGCGAACTTGCAGCGAAGGCGCCGAAGATCGAATCGGTCATGGTCCCGAAGGACAAGATCGGTGAGGTCATCGGACCGAAGGGCAAGACGATCCGCGAGCTCGAGGAGGAGACCGGAGCGACGATCGAGATTGACGATGACGGTACGGTGCGCGTCGGTGCGCCGGATACGGCCTCGATGAACCTCGCGAAGGAGCGAATCCTAGCGATCGGGTTCCCGCCTGAGGCGAAGGTCGGCGAGGTCTACGACGGCGAGGTCGTGAACATCACCAAGTTCGGTGCGTTCGTGAACATCCTGCCGGGTCGTGACGGCCTTTTGCACATCTCAAAGATTGGCGGCAGCAGGCGTATCGACAAGGTCGAGGATGTCCTGAATCTCGGTGATTCCGTGAAGGTTGTTGTCCGTGAGATCGATGACCGCGGCAAGGTCAGCCTCGACATGGCTGACGCCCCGGACGGTGACGCCGATGGCGGCTCTGCCGCTCCTCGCGAGGAGAAGAAGAGCAACGATCGTGGTGATGACCGTAGGGAGAGTGGAAACGGCGGTCGAAACCGTGACAGGAATCGCGATCGAGACCGTAGCCGCGATGATAAGGCAGAGGGCAAACCAGGCCGTAAGGTTGTGTCCTTCGAAGACCAGTTTGAGTCAAGTCTCTAACGGGCTATCGAACTCAGATGTAGATGAGGCCCCGGAGCGATCCGGGGCCTCATCGCGTGTTCGCTCTGCTGGGCGACGCTATTCGAGGAGGAACGTCAGCTTCATGTCGACGCGGAAGTGTTTGATCGTTCCGTCCTCTGCGATCTCGACCTTCTGCTCCGAGATCCAGGCGCCCCGGATTCCAGTGATAGATTGCTGGGCCTTCGCGATGCCCTTTCGGATGGCGTCCTCGAAGGATCCGGGGGAAGTCGATGTGATCTCAATCACCTTCGCTACTGGCACGTTCGGTGCTCCTTTGCTTGCCGAAGAACTCTGAGTCCAGAATACACCCGGGGGAACCAGTGTGGGAGAAGCGACCACGACTCAGGTATACCTGCCGAATTCCTCACCTAATACGGCTCTTCGGATTTAAGCGGGGGTGTTGACCATGAGTTCGGAGGTTACGCGCTGTCCCGAGTCGGCATCGACGGTGAAGGCAGATGGATGTTCGCCATCGAAGGAGACTGAACGCATGACCGAGTGCCGCCGACCCGTCTGAGATCGTCGGCTACGGCGTATTACTCGTTGGCAGCCCGTAAGGTATCTGGACACCCAGGTCGTCGTCGCGCTGTCTGTATGTTCTGCTTTGTGTCGCTGACGATGCCCGGCCCGATGCGTCAACATGTGTTGATGTTTGGCGCATTTGCGGGTGTCGTGGTCTCGTGGACATCGAAGCGAGCGCACGCAGGCATGGTGTTCCCGACGAGGACATGCTCCACGCACTACGACATCACTGGCGAGCGTTCGAAACCGATGATCAAGGAGCGGCGATCATCCACGCCATGGCGGCTCGCGAGAAGTTCCTGAAAGGTTGGTGGATCACGTGAGCGAGACAAGAGCGGAACGAGCCAAGGGGCTAGAGGAATAGGCTGACCGTGTTGAAGCGGCCGACCTCAGGGTCGCCGACACTGAGACGCTGCGAACTATCGTCGAGTTGGTGGAACAGCGCACCGAGGTGGACAAAGAACTGACCGCCGCGGTCCGTTCGGCACGTCGCAATGCTATTGGAACCTTCGCTGTCGGACTCATAACCCGAAGGTCGAAGTTGAGTCGGTCGCTACGCTCCCGTCGTCCTCTGCCTCCGAGCCGGGGTTCGATCTTGGCAGACGGGAGTCCCCGGGGCCGGGATCCGAGATATGTGGTTCAAGTCACGTTCCCGCTATGAAGAAAGCCTAGGCACTGTCCGGGATTTCGCCGTTTCTGGTCGGTGGACCGGCTTCCTGATAGGCAATACTCGTTGGATTATCCCTGTTCCCGGGACCCGGGTGGCGTCCGGCGAATCGCCTTTGGTGATCGAAGGAATCGCCGGATAGAGCGCGCCTTCCAACAGCACTCGATCGCAGGCGCTTAGCACTGCCGACCGGCGCAAATCGCCTGCGGCCTCAGGGAGTCAATGCAACACCTCGGCGTGCGTCGTGCCGAAGCCCCGGGGAGCATTCGTCGGTTCTGGCGCCGGTGGAGGCGTATCGTGGATCAGTCGGGTGTGACGACGAGAACC
>JASJYA010000055.1 GCA_030125685.1 Actinomycetota bacterium | reverse complement strand
AGAGGCTATGGGCGGACTAGCACAGCCAACCGTCCTCCAGCTCCCGAACGTGCACCACGAACAGGACTAGTGTGCCGAGCAGTTCGGAAAACTTGCGATTCCTGACGCACTAGGAGGGACGGGTACATGAACATCACGATAGTCGGAACGGGCTATGTCGGCCTCGTGACTGGAGCGTGTCTGGCGGATCTCGGCCACACTGTCACTTGTCTAGACATCGACGTCGACAAGGTTCGGTTGCTACACGAGGGCAAGATTCCGATCTTCGAACCTGGCTTGGACGAACTCATTGAACGGAACGGTCGAGCTGGCCGTATCCGTTTCACATCTGACTACGCCTCGGCCATTCCGCCAGCTTCTGTCGTGTTCGTCGCTGTTGGAACTCCATCCTCGTCAATCGGTGATGCGGATCTGAGCCAGGTCGAGTCGGCGGTAGCGGCCATGGCGCCGCACCTCTCTGACCGTACGACCGTCGTGATGAAGTCGACGGTGCCTGTCGGCGCTACGTCGAGGATTCTGTCGACGCTCCGGACGACGTTGCCCGAGAAGGTCACTTCCGTAGGGTCGAATCCTGAATTTCTGAAACAGGGCACAGCCGTACAGGACTTTCTTCACCCTGATCGCGTTGTGATCGGGGCGGAGGATCCAGGAGCCGAGCGCGCTCTGCGAGCCGTATATCAGCCCCTCCTGGATTCCGGCGTTCGCGCTGTGTTTACCGACATCGCATCTGCGGAGCTGATCAAGTACGCCACGAACGCCTTTCTTGCGGTCAAACTGTCGTTCATCAACGAAATGGCGGATCTCTGTGAGCAGACCGGCGCTTCGATTACAGAGGTTGCCTTGGGGATGGGAATGGACGATCGAATTTCGGCTTCCTTTCTCAAGGCTGGACCCGGATACGGTGGATCGTGTTTCCCCAAGGACACTCAGGCGCTGTTGCACTCCAGCCAAGTACACGGCTCTCCTTCGAGGATTGTTGCATCCGCGATCGATGTGAATCGGAACCGCAGGATCGAAATGATCGAGCGCATAAGGCGCATCATGGGGGGCGACATCGCCGGCAGGTCGATCGGGGTACTCGGGCTGACTTTCAAGGCCAATACCGACGATCTCCGCGAGAGTCCTGCGATCGAGGTGATCCGTGGCCTCTTAGGACTCGGTGCCGTGGTGAGTGTGTTTGATCCACAGGGAATGGACAACGCTAGATCTGTGCTTGCGGGACCCCGATTCGCATCGGACCCGTACGACGCTATTGCGGGTGCAGATGCTCTGGTGATCCTTACGGAGTGGCCGGAGTTTGCTTCGCTAGATCTCGCCCGGGTACGCCGAGAGCTTGCTGTCCCGCTCATGATCGATCTACGAAACCTTTACGACGCGTCCGAGATCGAAGCAGAAGGCATCGAATATTACTCGATTGGACGTCCACGATCCGTGCAACGGTCACAGGACAGCTAGCGCCCGCCGCCGTCGGTGACAGGTGACCTGCGTCGCGTCTGAACTCAGCGGGACTCATTGACAATTCCATTGAACTTGATCTCGCGCCACACCGTACAACGACGCTTCCCGATCCGTTCCCCGATCGCCGAGTCCGACTCATCACGGTCGATCCCGACACGGATCTCCTCACGATCTTCCAACAACAACTCGCCGTTCCTGGTCTTGGATACACGCATGGTCATCCGACCATGTTCGATGATTTACCGCTCAACAGTGCCGACACTGATCCGAGCAGCAGCCGCAGCGTCACGCACATACGCTCCCCTACTCAGTTCAAGAAGGACAAGACGAGCCACATACCACGGAGTCTTCGGACGTCCCATAACAGGCCTCCCACAGTCACCCCGTCGCGCCCACCCACTTGCGATCACCCACCTACAGGTGCAATGTGGCCCACAGAACAGCGTGTGCTAGAACCCAGGGTTCCAGTCCACCTCCAGGTGCAATGTGGCCCACAGAATGGGAAGACCCGTTCGCGTGGCAGGTGCTCTAGGCTGCTTTCTCCCTCCCAGGGAGCAGATGTGACGGTAGCGGGCGAAATCGATACGGCGACAGGCCGCGCCGTCGATTTCAGCGCGCTTGAAGCCATCGAGGAGAGGTTGCTCTGGCTCTCAACCCGGATGATCGACTACGCGAACCGGCGTGGGGATACCGAGATCAAGGTTGGCGGCCACCAGGCGTCCTGCGCTTCGATGGCATCGATCATGACAGCGCTCTGGTTCGCTCACATCGGGGGTGAGGACAAAGTCGCGGTCAAGCCGCACGCTGCGCCGCTGTACCACGCCATCAAGTATCTCACCGGAGAGCTCGACGAGGGTTACCTCACCAGGCTTCGGGAACGGGGCGGACTCCAGGCCTATCCCTCCAGGACCAAGGATCCTGACGTCGCGGATTTCTCAACGGGATCTGTCGGTCTCGGTGCTATGGCGCCGCTCTTCTCCGCAGCCACAAGGCGCTACCTCGATGATCACTTCTCGCCCGGCCCACCTGCACGATTCATATCGATAGCCGGTGATGCAGAGCTCGACGAGGGGAACGTGTGGGAAGCCATTGCCGATCCATCGCTCCAGGATCTGGGCGCCGTCATGCTCATCATCGACCTGAACCGCCAGAGCCTGGACCGGATCATCCCCGGTATTCAGGCTAAGCGGCTGATGAGCTTCTTCCGGGATTCCGGGTGGCACGTCGTTGAGGCGAAGTACGGTACGAAGCTCCAAGAGGCCTTCGCCAGACCCAACGGGGACTCGATTCGCCGTCACATCGATGACATGACGAATGAGGAGTACCAGAGCCTCTTCGCGTACAACGGTGCAGAGCTCCGTGACCGCTTCCTTGCAGGCGCGGATTCCCTGGTGGGTGATGCGATCGCCGATGTTTCCGACGATGATCTCGCGCCTGTCGTCCAGAACCTCGGAGGGCACGACCTCCGTGTCCTCATAGACGCATATCGAGAATGCGACGCGGTGACCGATCGCCCGAGTGTCGTCTTTGCATACACGATCAAAGGTTGGGGGCTGCCCATCGTCGGGGACCCGATGAACCACTCGCTTCTGATGACCCCCGCCCAAATCGACGACCTGCGCTCCAGGGTCGGGTTGGACGAGAGGTCGGAGTGGGATCGGTTCGATCCGGCGTCGGCGCCGGGATCGCTCTGTGTCCAGATCGGCGAGGCGGTGAACAACGAACCGCCGCGACCTCGGCCGCGCCTCCGAGTTCCCAGCGCGTCCGGCGCCGTCCAGAAACCGACGGTCTCCACGCAGGAAGCCTTCGGTCGCATTCTCGTTGCGTTTGGGCGAGATCCCGCGCTCGCGGAGCGGATCGTGACCGTGTCACCAGACGTCGCTGTCTCAACCAACCTCGGTGGATGGATCAACGCCCACGGCGTGTACGCCTCGACCGAGGGGCACGACTACTTCGAACAAGACCGCGTGCTCAAGTGGAATCCGAACCCGAGTGGGAGACACATTGAACTGGGTATCTCCGAGATGAATCTCTTCCTGCTCCTCGGCCAGCTCGGACTCGCCCACGAACACCACGGCGAGATGCTCCTCCCGATCGGCACGGTGTACGACCCGTTTGTTCTCCGGGGCCTCGATGCGCTGATCTACTCCTTGTACAACGGGTCCCGGTTCATCGTTGCAGGCACGCCGGCCGGAATTACTCTGGCGCCCGAAGGCGGGGCTCACCAGTCGACAATCACGCCATCGGTGGGTCTCGAGTTGCCGGAGATCATCCAATACGAACCCGCCTACGCGATGCCGCTCGATTGGCTACTCAGCAACGCCATGGAGCACCTCTCTCATCCCGCAGGCGAGAGCGCGTATGTGCGCATGTCGACCCGGCCGATCGACCAGGCTCCGTTCGCTGCAGCTTCTGACAGGATCGGGGAAGACGCACTCCGCGCTTCGGTTCTCACCGGGGGTTACCGCCTCAGCGAACCCGGCGCGGGCGAACCGCTCATCCTTGCTGCGTCCGGACCGGTGATGCCTGAAGTCCTTGAGGCCGCCGATCTGCTAGCTGACGAAGGCGTCGCTGCGACCGTCCTCGACATCACGAGTCTCAACCTGTTGTATCGGGGGTGGCAGGGTGAGCTCTCTGAAGCAACGCGAACGGGTACTGCTGCAACAGGCGCTGGGCCTCTGGACAGCCTGATTCACCGCGGCGAGCGCTCAGCTCCGATCGTGACCGTGCACGACGCCGCCTCGCACGCTATGGCGTGGCTGGGATCCGTTTTCGGTCAGAGGGTGGTGCCCATCGGTGTCGACCGCTTCGGTGAATCAGGGACCATCCCAGAGCTTTATGAAGCCTTTGGCTTGCTTCCGCATCAGATTGCGACGGCGGGCCTCGTCGCCCTCGACACTGCCTGAACGGCGCCTCAGTCGCGCAGTGCGATTCCCTGAGAAATGACCACTTCTGTGAATTGGCGGCGATCCGTGTCTCTTGGGTCGTACTGAATGACCAACTGCTCTGCACGTCGATCCATCCTGACGTGGCTCACACCCGGAATCTCTCTGATCTCATCTACCGCCTTCGTCACACAGGCGCCACAGTCACAACCCGGGCAGAAGAGTCCGACGAGGTTGAGCCTTGCTTCAGATATCGACATGGATGTATTCCGCGGGTGTTGGGAACCGGGCACCCCATGATATAGCATCAACGATTCGATTCTGCAGTCGGCCCAGCCGTCGGGTATGGTGATTCCCGAAATGAAGATTGCGCGCCTGGGTTTAGTGCTATCCGCCGTCACGTTCGCTGCCGCAGCGTGTGGAAGCGCCGCGGCTGACACGACAACGTCCTCAAGCACGACGCAACCTCCACCGACTCAGGCCACGTCGACCACGACAACCACGACGCAACCTCCACCGACCCTGACAACCACGACGCAGCAGAGGCCGTCGGCCACCTCGACGATCATCGTCGTGCAGCAGGATCTCACTGCGCTGGGATATTTCTCCGGGACGATCGACGGCATCGCGGGGGACGCCACGCAGGCCGCCCTCGCGAAATTCCAGGCTGATGAAAATCTCGAGGCTGACGGCGTATTCGGATCGAAGACCGACGCCGCTCTCGTACCGAGGCTCCAGGCCGACGAGGACTACGTGACCGACGTCCAGAAGACGCTCGTCGAACTCGAGTTTTATCCGGGACCCATCGACGGTGACTACGGCAGCGGAACCCAGCGAGGTGTGAAACTCCTCCAGAAGTCGTGCGATCTGGAAGAGACGGGAGATCTGGACATCAGGACGAGGCTCTGCCTCGGGGGACACATTTGACAGGCGACAGGTCACAGGTCACAGCTATCGGTCGAGAGGTGGATCTGTTCGCCGGCTGTAGGCTGATAGCTGATACCTGAAAGCTGACAAATGGAACTGACTGACGAACTCATCAACAAAGTCACCTGGAAGATCCCGAACGCGCTCGCGCTCGTGGGGTCACGCGCCGGTGACGAGTGGAACGGGATGACGACTTCCTGGATCACCCAGGTTGCACAAGAGCCGATCCTCATTGGAATCGGAGTTGACAAGCTGGCAGTCACCCACCGCCTCATCACGGACGGCGGGTCATTCACGGTGAACCTCTGGGACTCTGAGAATACGAGACCGTTTGTGAAATTCTCGAAGCCCGCTAACAAGGACGGGATGGCGCTCAACGGTTGGCCCATCACCGAAGGCGAGACCGGTGCACCGATTTTCGATGACGCCATAGCGTGGATGGAGTGTCGGGTCGCCGAGGCCGTGGACTGTGGCAGCCACACGTTCTTCATCGGTAAGCTCGTCGCTGCAGGTGTCAACGACGATGAGGCCCGGCCGGCGGCGATGTCCGATACCCGCATGAAGTACGGCGGCACCAGACGCGGCCACTCTTGACGGACGCGAGATGCCAGATGCCAGATGCCTGGAATCTGATGTATGGGTCGTGAGCGTGATCGGTTTCGGGATCGAGGTGACGCGGGACGGCGGCTTGGGGAGCGTCTGTCCACGTACAGGCATGCGCCGGATACCGTGGTTCTCGGGCTGCCGCGCGGCGGCGTTCCCGTAGCTGCGGAGATCGCCAAGACCCTCGACCTCCCTCTCGACGTACTCATCGTCCGCAAGCTCGGCGTCCCCGGGTATGAAGAAGTCGCGTTCGGCGCCATCGCGTCCGGGGGAACGACGGTGCTCAACACCGATGTGATCCGCAGCGCCGGAGTCGATGACGCAACGATCGAGCGCGTGACAGCCGACCAAACCCTGGTACTCCAACGGCGCGAGACGATCTACCGGGGAGACCGACCGCCGCTCGAAGTCGCGGACAGAACCGTTATCGTTGTCGACGACGGAACCGCCACGGGGGCAACGATGCGCGTCGCCGTAGACGCCCTTCGCTCTGCACAGCCGGCAAGAATCGTCGTAGCCGTCGGTGTCGCGCCGCCTGACACCGTCAGACGACTTCGCAGCACCGCGGACGAGGTTGTCGCCATTCTCACGCCCCGCAACTTCATGGCCGTGGGCGCGTGGTACGACGACTTCGCCCAGACCACGGACGAAGAAGTCGTCGCGCTGCTGACGGGCGGAGGCTGACCGGCCTGCCGTTTTCCGCTCCCGCCGCGCTCACCACTTGAGACCAAGCACCAATACGTGGACCAGAACCCTGAGTTCCAGTGCACGCCGATCAGGAAAATGGCTTGACATAGGGGCCGACATCCCGTACATTCTCTGCCACATGAATGTTGCAATCACCCGCGAGATGATGTGCATGGCGATGACACAGCCGTGCAGTATCCTCGCGTAGCCGCAACACACAACCACATCGAAGGATCTGCACCGGCACCCGGGGCGGATCCTTTCCCTTTGTGATGACACAGGCGCCAGCACCCCTCCCGGACACCATTGCACCCTTTGGAGAACCCGGGAGGACACATGACCGACGCATACCGATACGAGACCCTGCAGATCCATGCAGGGCAGGAACCGGCGCCAGGCACGAATGCCAGAGCCGTTCCCATCTACCAGACGACGTCCTACACGTTTGATGACGCAGCGCACGGCGCACGACTCTTCGCCCTCGAGGAGTTCGGCAACATCTACACGCGAATCATGAATCCGACGACAGATGTGTTCGAGCAGCGCATCGCCGCCCTCGAAGGCGGCGTCGCAGCGGTCGCGACGGCGAGCGGGCAGGCAGCCCAACTCACGACGATCCTGACACTGGCTCGCACCGGGGACAACATCGTGTCGACGTCGAACCTGTACGGAGGGACATACAACCAGTTCAAGGTCGCGCTCGAGCGGCTCGGGATAGAGGTCCGTTTCGTCTCGGGTGACGATCCTGGTGAGTTCGCAACAAGGATCGATGACCGGACCAAGGCCGTGTACCTCGAGACGATCGGCAACCCGAGGTTCAATGTACCCGACCTCCCTGCGTTCGCAGAGGTTGCTCACGAGGTCGGGGTTCCCCTCGTCGTTGACAACACATTCGGCGCCGCTGGATACCTGGCAAGGCCGATCGACCACGGGGTCGACATCGTTGTAGCGTCGGCGACCAAATGGATCGGCGGCCACGGCACCTCGATCGGCGGAATCATCGTGGACTCAGGGAACTTCGACTGGAGCAACGGTCGATTCCCGGCGTTCACCGAACCCGCCCCCGGATACCACGGCCTCGTGTTCGCTGACACCTTCGGTCCGGATGGGCCGTTCGGCAACATCGCGTTCGCGATCCGTGCACGGGTCGAGGGACTCAGGGATCTCGGCGCCTGCCTCTCCCCCTTCAACGCGTTCCTGCTGTTGCAAGGTGTTGAGACGCTCTCGCTCAGGGTTCAACGCCACGTAGACAATACGCTCGAACTCGCTACATGGCTCCAGGATCAACAGCAGGTCTCGTGGGTGAACTACCCGGGCCTCCCGGGCCATCCCTATCACGAAGTCGCAGGACGCATCCTCACCAACGGGTACGGCGCCGTGTTGGCCTTCGGGATCACGGGCGGGGCAGAGTCGGCGGAGCGATTCATCGACTCCGTGACTCTCGCTTCGCATGTCGCGAACGTCGGGGACGTCAAGACCCTGGTGATCCACCCTTCCTCGACGACCCACCGGCAGCTCGATCGCGACGAGCAGGCCTCCGCCGGGGTCACAGATGATCTCGTCCGAGTGTCAGTTGGAATCGAGCACATCGATGACATCATCGAGGACTTTGCTCACGCCTTCGCTGCACTCGACACCGCCCAGGCCGTGGCATCTTGAAGCAGAGCGTCGTCGTACCGGGAGCGTTCCCCCTCGAGAGGGGGGGAACACTAAGTGACGTCACGGTGGCCGTGCGTACATGGGGCAAGCGCCGACACACAGCCACGCTCATCTGCCACGCTCTCACGGGCGACGCCGACGCTGACATCTGGTGGCGCGAATTGTTCGGTGCTGGGCGCCTATTCGACCCGGCCGAGACGTTCATTGTGTCGATGAACGTGCTCGGTGGCTGTGGCGGGACAACGGGACCGACGTCGAACGGGTTGGGTGCAAGCTTCCCGAGAGTGACCATCAGGGACATGGTTCGAGTCCAGAAGGCGGTCCTGGCGCAACTCGGAGTCAACGAGCTCAACCTCGTCATCGGTGGTTCGATGGGCGGCATGCAGGTGTTGGAGTGGGCGGTCATGTACCCGTCGTTCGTTAGCGCCATCATCCCGATCGGCGTGGGATCCTCCCAGTCTGCTTGGGCGATCGGGATCTCGGAGGCTCAGCGCAACGCCATCATCACCGATCCGGCGTTCCTCGACGGTCGATACGACACGACCGAGCAGCCGACCAACGGCCTCGCAACGGCGCGGATGATCGCGATGTGCTCGTACCGGAGTCCGACAAGCTTTGAAGAACGATTCGGGCGAGAGGCCGACGATGGAGCGTTCGCCATTCAGACCTACCTCCAACACCACGGGCGCAAGCTGGCGGGGCGCTTTGACGCGAACACCTACCTGACACTGCTCGATGCAATGGACAGCCACGACCTCGGGCGGCGCCGCGGGCCGCGCGACGCCATCCTCAACAGGATTGCTCCGAGGACGCTCGTAATCGGCATGAGCACCGACGTCCTCTACCCCGTATCGGAGACAAGGGCGATGGCCGATTCAATCCCCGACGCGGCGTTCGCCGAGCTTGACAGCCCGAACGGCCACGACTCCTTCCTCATCGACACGGACCAGCTCTCGAGCATCGTGACGCGCTTTCTCGAAGAATCCCGCCCGCGTCCCACCTTCAGGGGGGACAAACGAGCGTAGCGAGTTAGGGGGTCTGCGAGCCTGCGAGCCTGGAGTAGCTGGACCAGACGGAGGACGCGGCTCGGGCCGCCGACCAGGGTGCACCGAGATCCCCCTCATCTCCAAAGATCCCGTAAGCATCACCAGTTGCATCGTGCGCGTGCTACCTTTCCGGAGTCGCACCAGGTGGAGGCCGGCGCATTGTCGCTACCCCGGTGATCAACGGCACGGAATCTCACCCGGTTGGACTGCCTCTCCCACCCAACTCGCCTTCACAGCGGCTGTGGTCGCGCGATAACGAGCGAGAAGGTGAACTCACCAATCTCCCCAACCACGCAAGGATTCATTGTGCCGAAAACATTTTCTCAACTCGGGCTGCCCGACGCGCTCGTCAAGACACTCGATGCCCAGGGCATCACCGATCCATTCCCCATTCAGGCAGCGACGATCGAAGATGTCGCCAACGGTCGGGACGTATCAGGCAGAGCGCCCACCGGATCAGGCAAGACGCTCGCATTCGGACTCCCGATCCTCGCCACGGTAAAGACAGCGAGGCCCAACCACCCAAAGGCTCTCATCCTTGCGCCGACTCGCGAGCTCGCTGAACAGATCAGGCGCGACCTCGCCCCATACGGCAAGGCGATAGGCCGACAAGTTTTCGCGATTTACGGTGGAGTGAGGTATCAGGCGCAGAAGGATTGGCTGCGTCGGGGCATTGACGTACTCGTCGCAACGCCTGGGCGACTCGAGGATCTCATCGAGCAGCGCTCTGTGAACCTGGGCGAAGTCGAGATCGTCGCGATAGACGAAGCAGACCGGATGGCGGACATGGGATTTCTCCCCGCCGTACGCAGGATTCTCGATCAGACGTCCAAGAACCGCCAGACACTGCTCTTCTCTGCAACGCTCGACGGCGACGTCGCCGTGCTGATCCGTGAGTATCAGAACGACCCCGTGCGCCATGAGACGGGGACTGTCGAGCCTGAGACCGTCGAAGTGGAGCACCACTTCTGGCTCGTCCAGCAGAACGACAAGGTGGAGCACACCGCCACCGTAGTGAACGCGTCGAACCGATCGATCGTATTCACTCGTACCCGCCACGGCGCCGACCGCCTCGCGAAGCAGCTCACCAAACTCGGCGTGGGCGCCGTTGCGATGCACGGAGGCCGATCCCAAAATCAGAGGCGGAGGGCTCTGGAGTCATTCGCCCGCGGTGACGCGCAAGCACTCATCGCAACGGATGTCGCTGCCCGTGGCATCCACATCGACGCCGTTGCTTCGATCGTGCACTTCGATCCTCCAGCAGACCACAAGGACTACCTGCATCGTTCAGGGCGCACAGCGAGAGCAGGCGCAACGGGAACCGTTGTGAGCCTCGTCACGGGAGATCAGAGGCGTGCCGTACGCCGCATCCAGGATCAGCTCAGCCTGTCGCATCCCATCGAGGCGCCACGAGCCGAGAGTCTCAGACGGATGACAGATTCCAGACGCCAGATGTCAGATGTCAGACACCAGACACCAGACACCAGACACCAGACATCAGACACCAGCCGTCGGCGTAAACGGACACCGACTAAGGATCACGCTTCGCCCCGCAAGCGTTCAGCGCGCAAGGCGACACCGGCAGGCGCGGAGAGCCTCCACGTGACGAACCTCCCTTGGAACGTTACAGAAGACGACATCCGCGTACTGTTCAGTCCCTTCGGCGCCGTCGAACGGGCCACCGTCATTCTCGACCGGCGGGGCCGCTCGAAAGGATTCGGGTTCGTTGCCATGCCCCGCCCTGCCGCCCAGAAAGCGATGCGTGCACTTAATGGCTCGAAGCTCGGCGGCCGCGATCTCCGGGTCAAGGTCGCGACGCCGCGAGCAAAGAGAAATTGACGACAGGTGACAGGTGACAAGCGACAAGCGACAAGCGACAA
>JASJYA010000157.1 GCA_030125685.1 Actinomycetota bacterium | reverse complement strand
CCGACCTGGGCGAACTTCGACGCGCAGTACACAGTTTCGTTCGGGAGACCCTTGAGGCCCGCAACGGATGCGAGAAAGCAGATTTGGCTCCGCCTGCGCGCAAGCATGTCTGGTAAGAATCGTCGAGTGCACGGAAAGGACGATCGCATGTTGGTGTTCATCATCCAGTCGTAGTCCTCAACGGTGATCGTGTCGAGCGGCCCGTACGCGGACACGCCTGCGTTGTTGAACAGGATGTCGACTCTTCCGAATCGGTTGATCGCAACTTCGTAGAGGTGATCCACATCGTCAGCGTTCGTGACGTCCGCCGTCACAGCAACGGCCTCGCCGCCTGCTTTGTTGATGCTCTCAGCCACTTCTTCGATGCGGTCGGTGCGCCTCGCGGTCACGACTACCTGGGCGCCTGCTTCGGCCATCGCGTACGCGGTCGCTCTCCCGATACCGCTGCTTGCCCCGGTCACAACAGCTACGTTGTCGGTCAGTGTCTTGTCCATGGCGTTTCTCCCATCCTGTCGATGTCTTGGCGATCTCGTTGTGCATCAGGGAACCTCATCAGCGGCGAGTTTCGGAGGGTTCCCTGCGCCAACCACGCTCTGGTCGAAGTCGATGATCGCTCCCGTCATCATCCCGGAGTCTTCTGACGCGAGGAACGCAACCGCTTTCGCGACTTCATCTACTTTGAGCAGTCTGCCGAATGGCGCTTGAGCTTCCACTTCGGCGAGCCATCCATCTTCGGCGTTGTGGAAACGGCGCTGAGTAGCGTCCTCACCAGGCGAGTCCATCCATCCGATCATCAACGTGTTGATGCGGATACGATCTCTCGCCATCGCGTATGCGACGTTTTTCGTGAATGGGATAAGCGCGCCCTTCGAGATCGCGTACGGCGCCAGAAATGGTTGTGCACCGTAGCCGGAGACCGATCCGATGTTCACGATCGATCCCTCTATCCCCTCTCGCCGCATGATCTTGATTGCACCCTGGGTGAGAAAGAATGGCGCGCGAATGTTCACGTTCATGATCGTGTCCCAGAGCTCCAGATCCGTGTCGATGATCGTGCCACGCCAGGGCACAGCCGCTGAGTTCACGAGAATGTCAAGTCGGCCGAAGGCGTCGTCGGTCGCGCGGATCAACGCTTCGACATCGTCGTGTCGTCCAAGGTCCGCTGCGACGAAAACTGCGCGAGCGCCGAGCTCGGTGATGTGAGAAACGACGGAGGCGCCCCTCTCTGTGTCACGACCGGTCACGACGACGCCGAGAGCACCCCCAGATGCGAAGCGCCGAGCTATCGCCGCGCCGAGACCCTGCGTGCTTCCGGTGACGAGAGCCACCTTTCCTTCAAAACGATTCACTCAGCCTCCTCAGCTAATTGCAAGATCGACGACAGACTCCCACTGCTCAGTCTCCCATGACCGGGTCATAGCGTCGAGCACGCCCGCCACCGCAAGAGCATCGACGAAACCTGGATGATGCTGTTCGCCGGCGGCGACCGCCTTGAGGAACTCGAGAGCCTCAATCACCTTCATGTCCTCATAGCCGATCGAGTTGCCGCCACCCGGAACAAAATTGGACTGATGCGGGAATGCGTCTCCTGAGAGGACTTCGATGAATCCATCGAGCGGCTGCTCCTCCGGTAGATAAAGTTTGAGCTGGTTGAGCCTCTCATGATCCCACGACACAGCGCCCTTCGAGCCGTTGAGTTCGTAGGCCATCGAGCTCTGCGGACCGAAAATCGACCGATCCGCCTCGAGCGTGCCTCGCACTCCGTTCTCGAATTCGACAAGTGCTCCGACGTAGTCTTCGTTTGTCACGGCGCCGGTTGGGTCGCCGAGTGCACCCCGGGCGTAGTGTGTGCCCTCGCCGGGCGCCGACAGTGGTCGCTCCTTGACAAAGACTTCTTTCACAGATACAACCCGCTTGATCGGCCCTACGAGGTGCAGCGCCATATCCACGGCGTGGGTCATGAGATCGGTGAGCGCCCCGAACCCCGCCTCGTCCTGAAGGAACCGCCACGAGAGCAGGCCCAGCCTGTCCCTTCCGTACATGGAGAAGAATCGTCCGCGATAGTGCGTCAGCTCACCGAGCCTGCCCTCCTCGATGATTCCCTTGGTGTACTGCACCATCGGCGCCCAACGGTAGTTGTACCCACAGCCGGTGATCACGCCTGCGTTCCGCGCCGCACGCTCGATCGCCGCGGTCTCCTCAGGGCTTACGCCCACGGGCTTCTCGCAGAACACATGTTTCCCCTCGGCCGCCGCCGCCTCCGAGATCTCTCTGTGTAAAGAGGCAGGAGCGGTGATGTCGACGACGTCTACATCCGGCCTTGCGATCAGCTCACGCCAATCTCTCGTCCCTGTCTCGTATCCGAAGTTGTCCATTGCAAGCTGCACACGCTCGCCTTCGAGATCCGCTACGCCTACGAGCCTGGGAGCGATTCCCTCATCGGGGAAGTACATGGGGATGGCCCGATAGGACCGCGAGTGGGCTTGGCCCATCCAGCCGAATCCAATGAGACCGATGCGGATTTCCTTCGTCATGCAACCATCCAATACGCCTGTGAGCCGAACCAGACAAGGCTATCAGAATCTGATGGAACGTTCCAACCAATTAAGACGACCCGCGACCGGCGAGCACGGAGACATTCTCAAAACCGTTTGACACGCGCGCTTCGCCGTGGCTACTTGACTTCTACTTGGAACGTTCCAGTTTTCGATCTCGTATCGGCTGCGGGAGCGCCCGGGCCGATGGCGCCGACTGATGGGCGTCAATGAAATAGGCGTACGTGATTGCGCCGCTACGTGGAGGAGAACCCGACGCATGAAACATAGTGAGAGTATTCACACTCATCCTCGCCACGTTACTCGTGGCTGCAGCCTGCAGTACGAGTGACGGTAACGGCGAGGGTGACGCCGCGCCGACCACGATCGAGGATGCCGATCTTGGCCAAGGCACGGATCCGACGTTCTACATGGTGACGCACGCCGATGACGGCACCTTCTGGTCAGTCGTCAAGCGTGGCGCTGAAGACGCCGCGAAAGCGCTCGGAGTGACCCTGGTGTGGAGTCCGTCGTTCAACGATCCCGAGAAACAGGTCCAGGACATCGAAGCCGCTATCGCCGCCGGCGCTGACGGATTGGCCGTGTCATTGGCGAGCCCTGAAGCCGTCGGCCCTGCCGCCAAGGCTGCAGCCGACGCAGGGATTCCGCTGTACACGATCAACTCCGGCGTAAACCAGTACAAGGAACTTGGA
This sequence comes from Actinomycetota bacterium, assembly GCA_030125685.1. Lineage (GTDB taxonomy): Bacteria > Actinomycetota > Acidimicrobiia > Spongiisociales > UBA5794 > B3-G11. The sequence goes on along the minus strand of JASJYA010000157.1, from coordinate 127 downwards.
GGCACGACACACATCGGCCAGACCGAGATCGTTGCAGGCAACGGCGCAGGCGAGTTCTTCAATTCGCTCGGCGCAGGCACCGTCCTATGCGCTCGTCAGGAGCAGGGCAACATCGGCCTCGAGGAAC
>JASJYA010000156.1 GCA_030125685.1 Actinomycetota bacterium | reverse complement strand
CGGCGTCTAGCGGAGGGTTGCAGTGGAAGTTGAGATCGGAAAAGGGAAGTCTGGTCGTCGAGCGTGGGGCTTCGACGACATCTCGATCGTCCCGACACGTAGGACGCGCGATCCCGAGGACGTAGACCTCACCTGGGAACTCGACGCCTTCACGTTCGCCCTGCCGATGATGGCGGCTGCCATGGATTCAGCAGTGACTCCCATCACAGCGATCGAAATTGGTCGATTGGGCGGACTCGCCACGCTGAACCTCGAAGGCCTCTGGACCCGCTACGAGGATCCGACCCCGATCTACGACGAGATAGCGTCTCTTGACAGCCAGAAGGCGACCCGCAGGATGCAGGAGATGTACGCTGCGCCGGTGATCCCTGATCTCATCACCCAGCGGGTCGCCGAGATCAAGGCGGCGGATGTGATTGCCTGTGGGAGTTTCACGCCGCAGACGGTGTCCAGGTACATCGACCACGCGAAGGCGGGTGGACTCGACATCCTCGTCGTCCAGGGAACCGTGGTGTCAGCCGAACATGTGTCGTCACGGGAGGAGCCGCTCGACCTCAACACGTTCATCCGAGACGTCGAAATGCCGGTGATAATCGGGGGGACGGCCTCATACCCGGGTGCGCTCCACCTCATGCGAACCGGTGCTGTTGGCATCCTGGTCGGTGTCGGCCCCGGCGCAGCGTGCACGACACGAGGCGTGCTTGGGATCGGGGTTCCGCAGGCGACGGCGATTGCTGACGCCGCCGCGGCGCGCTCCGCGTACCTCGAGGAGACAGGCCGGTACGTACACATCATCGCCGATGGTGGGATGCGCACAGGCGGCGACGTATCGAAGGCGATCGCGCTCGGAGCGGATGCTGTGATGATCGGGTCACCGATCGCTTCGGCCTCCGAGTCACCCTCACACGGATACCACTGGGGCATGGCGACTTTTCACCCGACCCTCCCTCGCGGATCCCGCGTCCATACCGGGACGCTCGGCACGATCGAGGAGATCCTTGTCGGGCCCGCGTACGAGAATGACGGCAGGATGAACCTGTTTGGAGGACTCCGTGGGTCGATGGCGACAACGGGGTACGCAACAGTCAAGGAGTTCCAGAAGGCTGAAGTGATGGTGGCGCCCGCCCTCCAAACCGAGGGGAAGCAACTCCAGCGGTCCCAGGGAGTCGGGATGGGGTGATGGATGGACCGTCAATCGTCAGGTCTCGCATCACTGGGTGACTTCGACAGAGTTCTCGTCATCGACTTCGGCGCCCAGTACGCGCAGTTGATTGCTCGCAGGGTCCGCGAAGCAAGGGTGTTTTCTGAGATCGTCCCCAGGGACATCACCGCAGCGGAGGTCGCTGCGAGAGAACCGGTCGGAGTCATCCTGTCCGGCGGCCCATCCTCGGTGTACGCCCACGATGCATACGGCATTGACCCCGAGATCTTCGAGCTTGGGATCCCTCTGCTCGGAATCTGTTACGGCCATCAGGTGATGGCCCAGGCTCTCGGTGGTGTCGTGGAATCGACAGACGCGTCCGAGTTCGGCCCCGCTGATCTCACCGTCTCAGGCGACTCCCTGCTGTTCTCCGGTCAGCCTGATCGCCGCAAGGTTTGGATGAGCCACAACGACGCAGTGTCCGCTGCGCCCGAGGGGTTTGTGGTGACTGCTTCCACCCCGGATGCACCGGTCGCCGCGATGGAGGACGCCCAACGGCGCTTCTACGGAGTGCAGTTCCACCCCGAGGTGAAGCACACTGAACATGGGCAGCGGATACTCGAGCACTTTCTCTTGGAAGCGTGCAATGCAAGACCTACATGGACCCATGTCGGCATCATCGAGCAGTCCGTGGACGCGATTCGTGAGGCTGTCGGCGATGGCGTCGCAATCTGTGGCCTCTCTGGCGGCGTCGACTCCTCTGTCGCCGCCGCGCTCGTCCACAAGGCGATCGGGGATCAGTTGGTGTGCGTGTTCGTGGACCACGGTCTCATGCGCCAGGGGGAGGGGGAGCAGGTCGAAAGAACGTTCCGCGACACCTTCAACATGAACCTCATTCATGTCAAGGCCGAAGATCGCTTCCTCGCCGCTCTTGAAGGAGTCACCGATCCCGAGGAGAAGCGGAAGATCATCGGAGAGCTGTTCATCAGGGTCTTTGAAGAGGTGGCTGCGGGTATCGAAGGCGCCGACCACCTCGTCCAAGGGACGTTGTATCCCGATGTCATCGAGTCTGGCACGAAGGACGCTGCGAAGATCAAGAGCCATCACAACGTTGGGGGCCTGCCCGACGATATGCGGTTTGACCTCGTCGAGCCGCTGCGTGACCTGTTTAAGGACGAGGTGCGCGCCGTGGGGGAGGAGCTTGGGCTCCCGGAGGAGATGGTGTGGCGCCAGCCCTTCCCAGGACCGGGCCTAGCGGTTCGAATCATCGGTGACGTGACGAGAGAACGCCTCGACATCCTCAGGGCGGCAGATGCGATCGTCATTGACGAGATCCGCAGAGCCGGGCTGTACCGAGAGATCTGGCAGACGTTCGGTGTGCTGCCGGCGATCAAATCTGTGGGTGTGCAGGGGGACGAGCGGACCTACGCCTATCCCTTGATAGTTCGCGCGGTCACGTCTGACGACGCGATGACCGCCGACTGGGCGAGGCTGCCCTATGACGTCCTGGAGAGAATCTCGTCTCGGGTGATCAACGAGGTCGAGGGCATTAACCGAGTCGCATACGACATCTCATCGAAGCCACCCGCCACCATTGAGTGGGAATGAGCCAGGTCACAGCCGTACTCCTCAAGAGGGGTGTCGAGCTTTCCGATACGAACACGTGGACGATTCCTCCTACCTCATGGCGCGTTGATGGACTGGCAGAACGACCCAGAGCTTGAGAAGCTCTTCGAGGACGAGCTTGACGAGCGGTCGCGTAGCCTTTCACGGGGTGCAGAAGCGATGCTCGCGGGCGAGATCACCTCGGAACTCATGGGTCAAATGATCCGCGAGGGCCACACCATCAAGGGAACCGGGCGCGTCATGGGATACGAAGGGATTGCAAGGGGGGGCGAGGCGTGCGAAGCCGTGTGGCGATTCATCCAACTCGGCGAACTCCCTGCTAACTCGATGCTCGCACGGTCACTTCTGCTGCTGGCTGAAAGCATCCCGCATGCGCTCGGAGGTGATGACGCTGCCGTCTCTGACGCCATTGAGGCGTTGCGGACGGTCATCGCCGACGCGTCTCTTCTCGAGAATTTTCCAGAGCCGCTGACTCCGACATCCTTGACTCGGCAGGCTGATTCTCCCGAGATCTCTTCAAAACCTGACGCTGTCCCGGAGGAAGTCGAATCTGATTCTGAGGCCGTCATCCCGCCAGAAGCGGTGGCAGCTAACGGTTCTGCGGTACGAGAGGAATCCG
>JASJYA010000054.1 GCA_030125685.1 Actinomycetota bacterium | reverse complement strand
AGCACTGGCCTCCGGAGCCGGGAGCGCAGGTTCGAATCCTGCCTGGGGCACAACGCTGGAAGACAGCAATCACCACCGACAAAGACGCCTCCTGGCATCCATCGCATCGTCTGCGAGAGGTAGGCGCTAGCTAGCTCGGGTTACGATGTGAACTCCCCTCCCAACTCACGACTTTAGGTTCGAATCCTGCCTGGGGCACAACGCTGGAAGACAGCAATCACCACCGACAAAGACGCCTCCTGGCATCCATCGCATCGTCTGCGAGAGGTAGGCGCTAGCTAGCTCGGGTTACGATGTGAACTCCCCTCCCAACTCACGACTTTAGGTTCGAATCCTGCCTGGGGCACAATGTGATGTCGCGCGACAACGCGACACCACACCCCCAGCAACAACCAAGAGCCCCACAGACAGTGCCCCCAGCGCCTCATCGCGCCACCCGTGAATAATCGGGGCTAGTCAAGTGGCAACCAGAGCACAACATCATTCGGTGGACGTGGACGCGGTTCGATGACGTGCGGGAGAAGTACGATCGGCGGATGAACGATCCTGAGTGGAGCCACCTCGACTTCGTGCGATTGCGATCGCGTTCCGAGGCTGAAGCGTTTGTCGGCAGCCTGCAGTAGCGGTCGGCTGTCAGCGGCAGTTGAGGCAGCGGCGTGAGATGAGGTCCAGCGTCCCCGCGTGCTCGGGACCGAGCATCGACTGGATTCGATCCAGCATTGCGCTTGGGGCGATCGGGCCGCCGCAGACCTCGCATGGCGACGTCGAGCCGGAGAACACGATCCTGTCGCCGAGGGTCAACTCCTCTACGTCGAAGTTCTGTTTCATGGTGATTGCGCCGCGATCGCGTTCGGGGCAGGTCGAAGTGCACATCCCACAGCCGACACAAAGGAACGGATCGAATGAGATCTCTACCGTCTCTTCGTGTTGGTGTGCAACCAGGGCGTGGGAGGGACAGACCCCGGCGCACCGCTCGCAAGCCGTGCACGCGAGTTCGTTGATCGTCACGACACCGACGGCCCCTGTTGTCGATGTGAACACTGCATCCGAGATCTCGGCGATCACCGCAAGAGCGAGGTACACGTCTGTATCGTTGAAGTTCGCGAGGGGAGGCGTATCAACGTCCCTGAGCGGTTCCGGCACGGCACCGCGGCCTCGGTTCACCAGGTGACGTTCCGATATGCCGAGCTCGACGAGCATCGACGATGCGTCGGTCAGATGCCCAGCCACAAGATCGTCGTTTTCGATCGAGCATCCCGTGGTGCGACACGATAGGGCGGCGACGGCACCAGCTCCCAGCACCAGCGGGGCGAGAAGCCATCCGATCGTGAGCATGCCTGTGCACGGCACCTCGACCGGATACCAACCGTCCTCGAGCGGTCCGGATCTGGCATCGCGGCAGCGGTATTCGATGCCAACCGGGTCCTCTGCCGCTGAGACCATCGCCTGTATCTGTGCAGCGATCTGATCCTCAGTCGCTGTTGGGTTCACCGTGGCGCCTGTCGGACAGGTCGTGACGCAGATACCGCAGGCGACGCAAGTGTCGACGTTGTACTTGATGTTCCCAGACACAGGCTCGAGGGCTGAGGCGGGGCAGGTTTCGACACATAGTCGGCAACCGCGTTCCGCAGCACAGAGTGCGGGATCGATCGAAGGCGCGCCGATGTACTGCGGAACGCCGAGGGCGAACAGGCGACGACGAGAAATAAGTGTCGGCCATTGCATCTTCGCGTGCTCCGGCCGAGCTCCGCGAAATGCGCGGTGCCGTGCAACGACACCGGCGGCGAGTACGTCGATCTGTTCATTGGTCGGCATGTCGGCGAGTGTCACGATCGGGACACCGAGCGGATCTGCACCCGTGGCGCGGATAGCCCCCTGCATGAACCCGAGATCGAACTCTTCGATGTGAAGGATCAGCGCCTCGGTGTCGATGACTCCGGCTCTTGCAAGCGCCGACGGATCTCCACACAGGTCGGGAACGACCACGACCTCACTCTCCAACCGGTCCTGGTGAGGTGATGGCGTCCCGTGATCTCCGCAGACGACGAGCGTCATTGGGCGGGCTCCGGTTGCATTGCGTCCCGGGACAAGAAGCGAGCAACGCCCATGTCGTGATGAACGAAGGAGGCGACCGCCGGACCGAGGGCGGCATAGAACGGCACGGTGTCGGCACCCCGGATGCGGTCCACGAATCTGGGGAGCCAGGCACCGAGGTGTCCCTCGAGGAACTCGACTTGATGACGGAGCGTCAACTTCAAACGTCGGTCGTTCTCCTCTGCCCGAGCATCGGCTTCCCTTGCGCAGAGCGCCGACATGACCTCGAGTTCGATAGACACGTGGTCGAGCGTGTCCGCAACAGAGCCGGTCGGCTCGAGCCGGTATTCGTTGTACACCCCCGCCAGCTCGGCGAGTAGTTCACCCACCTCACCACGGATCGGATCCGTGGTGTAGAAGGACTCGGTTGGGGGAGTCACCGCGCCTGCCACACCGGTCGAGAACATCCGGACGTACTCGACATCGATCGCAATCACATCGTCGACGTCGAATAACGCTTCACGCCACGGGACCCACTCGTGGTAGAACGCGAGATATGGAAGCCCCATTGTCTCAAGCACTTCTGCGCCCCCGATGAGGTCAACGATCCGCTCCGGCAACGGTGGAAGGAACGCAGCCGAGTAGATCCGGTACATGCCTTGACGAAACTGGGCGAGTTCCTCGAACGTCTCGGGAGGCTGACTCACTCACTGCCCTTGTACACGGTGTAGAAGATCGCCGAGGTGAACGCGATGAGGATCCCGACTACGAAGATCCCTGCCGAGAACGGCATGACAGGATTGCTGCATGCAATCGACGTGTTGCAGGTTGGAGTTGCGAGGAACACGTAGCTCACGACCATGAGCCCAAGTCCAACGAGAACCATCAGGGTTGTGACGATCGTTCTGGTATTCATTCTGCCTCCTCGAGTGGGACGATCGGGAACACTTTCATGAATACACCAATCATGAGAGCGCCAAGCGCGAAGAGTCCGAGGACGACAGCCCACTCGATCCAGTTCGGCGTGTAGCTCCCGGTTGGATACGGAAGAAGCTGTGCATGGGTCTGGCTGGGAACGACGATCAGGTAGCGCTTTGCGACTGCCCCAACGTTGACAAGGGCACCTGCGGCGAAGATCAACCCAATCGACCACTTTCGTGTCACTGCCTGCCAGATGAGCAGCACCGCTGCGCTGATGAGCGACACGATGGCTCCCCAGAAGATCCATGCGTATGTTCCCGTCAGAAGCGCGTCGGACAGAGTCCGCTCAACCTCGCCTGCCTGATACGTTACCGTGAGCACCTCGACCACCGTGAAGTACAGGTATGTGATCAGGAGTCCGAGGAGCAGTTTCGCCAGCCACGCGAACGCGTCGACCGTGATCCGATCCCTCGTATTGGTTGCCCAGCGGACGATCGCCGCCAACATGATCAAGTTGCCGATACCAGATACGCCGGCGAGCACGACAAATCCTGGCGCTTGGAGGGCACCGAACCAGCCCGGTCGCCCGACCTGGAGCCCGAACACGAATCCGACGGTGGAGTGGGCGATCACGAGCAGTGGGATGATTGCGAGAGCGAGCCAGAAAGTGGCACGCCGATCGATGATGCGTTGGCTGGGCGTATCCTCGTATCCGGCTGCGAGGATTCGGTAGAGTTTCTGGAACCGCGATGGCTGTTCTGCCAAGATGGCGGCGTCCCTGCGGCTTGTGACGTAGAGATATATGAGACTGGCGAACAGGTAGCCTGCGATCACCATCGTGAACGTTCCGAAGAACGGCGACTGGGGTCGACCGTACTGGATGAGGTTGACGACTGCGCGCCAGGGCTTCTCGAGGTCAGCCATGATTGCCAATGCGCCGAGGATGAGCGACACAACGGTGAGCAGTTCACCTATCCGGGCCACCGGTTCCAGCTTCGTGATCCTGAAGATCCGGATGAGCGCAGCCACGGTGATGCCTGCGAAGCTGACACCGATGAAGTACACGTAGTACGCGACATACAGGCCCCATGTCGCTCCGAGCATGGTGCCGAGGCCACGCATGCCCGTTACGATGAGTCCGTTGGTCACCTGGAGGAAATAGGCGTACATGCCGATCGCCGTGACCGCCGCCATGGCGGCGAAAAAGACGATCCAGCCAGGGGTCAACCTACCGATGCCTTGTGGAAGCGCGGCGTCTTGGGTGTGTTCTCTTTGGGGCATGGCCTCTGTTGTCATGACCGCACCTCCGTCAATGGTCGTTCGATCTCGCGGGTCTCCGATCCTGGTGGAGCGCCCCCGACGTAGATCACGCTCGGATCGGTTCCAAGCTCATCGAGCAGCTTGAAACTGGACCGCTCCCGCAGATAGACCGAGACCGGGCTCTCCGGGTCTTCAATGTCGCCGAAATGGAGCGCATGGACCGGGCATACGTCTACACAGGCCGGATTGAGGCCCTTGTCCACACGGTGGACGCAGAACGTGCACTTCTCCATCACCCCGACTGAATGGGCGCCTCCGGCGGTGAGTCGCTGCTCGTCTCCTTGCAGGAGATCGAGGTCGGGGTTCTTGTACGAAGGAATCACACCACCGGTCACTGCTGCCACGTCTGGATCTGAGTAGTCCATGTCGTAGGCGCCGAACGCTGCATCCGGCTTCCGCCAGTTGTAGTAGTTCACACCGTAGGGGCACGCCACCTCGCAGTACCGGCAGCCGATGCAGCGCTCAGGATCGGTGAGGACGATGCCGTCCTCGCGGCGGAACCGCGCCCCGACAGGGCATACCTTGACGCACGGTGGATTGTTGCAGTGCTGGCAGGGCCGGGGGAGGAACGACATCTTCGTGTCGGGGTACTCCCCGGTCTCGGTCCGGAACACGTACATCCAGAAGACTGCCTGCGGCGTGTTGTTCTCGATCTTGCAGGCCTCCATGCACCCTCGGCACCCCTGGCACCGGTCCAGATCCACGGCCATTGCGTATTTCGCCATCTCTATCCCTTCAGCACTCGGACCTTGACGTGGAACGATTGGTCGGCCGTGCAGACCATGTAGCCCTCACCTGTGAAGTAGATCTCGTTGGGGGACGGTCCGAGACCTTTGTTGCGGTCCGGGCTCCAGCCTCCAAAGTGATGTGGCATGCCAACCACGTCGGGACGAAAACCCGAAGTGAGCGCCACGACTGTTCGTAGCTGCCTCGTCTCACCGGTCACAGCGTTGTGCGATTCGACGATGACGTCGTCGCCTTCCTCGATGCCCAGCTTGCTAGCAGTCTCCGGGTTCATGTCGAGCCTCTGTATCCCGCTCAGCTCGGTGAGCAGGGGAATCATCGACGTGCGGCTCTGCTTCTGCTCGATGAGCTTGTATGAGATGAGTGTCAGGTCGTACTCGGGTGGTGACGACTCCATGGTCGGAGTACGCCAGGTGGGCAAGGCTGTGTAATCCTGCCAGTAGATCTTGTCGGCACCGAGCTCCCGCTGCTTCTTCTGGGCGACGAGGAGGCTCTCCCCGTACAGTCGGTGGAGCGCTCCACCGAAGGGCGGGTCTGTCACATAGCCGTAGCGCTTCGTCGCCGGCAGAGGCCCCTTGACCCAAACACCGTTCCTCTCGAAGTACTCGATCCCACCTTCGAGACCTTCCATGCGCGACCAACGGTCGAAGATGTCTCGAACTTCGGGTACCTGATCGAGCGGCAACGCGAACTCGTCTTTGAGAGGGAGGTTCTTGTTGATCTGATCGATGTACCCGCCTTCGCCGTAGAGCACGCCAAGCCGTTCGCAGAGGTCGATGTAGATGTCGATCTCGCCGCGGGACTCGAAAAGGGGATCCATGACCGGGAGCCGGAGAGTCTTCCCGTCGATGTACTGGTCTGACGCCGACATCGGGCCTTCGTACTTCTCCATGGTCGCGGTCGGCAGTACGACGTCTGCGAAGTAATCGGCCGTCTCGGACAGCCACGGCGACAGAACCGCCACGAACTCGAACTTGCCGTACGTATCGAGGAAATCCTTCTGCGACGGGAAAGCAGTCAACGGGTTCACGTAGTGGAGGATGGCTACCTTCGGGAGCTTCTCCACCTCGTACTTCGCCGGGTCCTGCATCACCTTCGCGACGATCCCTGGGAAGCCGGAGTTGATGGGGAAGAACTTGGACTTCGCGAGAGTGAAGTCGTATGGACCCTCGTTGACGGTGAGATTCCCGAACTTGGCGTAGTTCTTGTGGATCTTCCACGTGAAGTCAACGAGCTGGCCGCCGACCGCTCCCGGTGAACCGACGAGCATCGAGACCATGATCATCGCACGAAGCGCCTGGAACCCCAGCTCCTGCTGGGCCATGTGGTAGGCCATGATTGCCACGGGCCGGTATGGAACTTCTACGCCGTCGACAACGATGGTCGCACCGATGTTGGCGTTCTCACCGAATTCGGCGGCAACCTTACGGATGCTGTCGGCTGTGAGGCCGCAGATCTCGGCGGCCCATTCTGGTGTGTAGGGCTCGACGTTCTCAACGAAGAGCTGGAACGCCGGTTTCGCCGCTACACCGTCGACGTCGTACTTGCCGGTGAGCGCGGGATCCGCCGCTTCATCATGCGGCACAGCCTGCCCGGATGCCTGATCCCAAACCAGCGCCGGTGCTTCGGCCCCTTCTTCGGCGTCGGCCGGAAGATCCCCACGCAGGATGAGCCCGTCGGGCCCGACCAGGTGGGCAGAGTTGGTGTAGGCCTTGAGATACGGTTCGTCGACGAATCCGAGGGTGATCAGTTCCCTGCATAGGGCCAGCGCAAACGCAAGGTCGGTGGACGGTCGAATCGGAAGCCACCGATCGGCGAAGTGGCCGGCGGGGCGGAGGCGGGGATCGATCTGGATGATCTTGAGGCCGTTCTTCTCCCTGGCTTCGACCATTTGTTGGGGCCAGGTGATCCAGCACGTCTTGTTACCGCCGGCTGCGGTGATGTTCCATCCCCACGACAGGAGGTACCTGGTGTACTTGAAGTCGGGGTGGAGCACGCCGTGCGGTCCGAGTGTGTATTCGGCGGCTCGATAGCCGGTATCGGAGCAGTACGCGCCATGGCCGAGTTTGGTGGCTCCCGTGGCTTTGACGAACGCCGTGTCGTAGAAGACCTTGGCCTTGGACCGACCCTTCTGCCAGAGCAGGAGCTTCGGATCTTCCTCGAGTACCGCCTTGGTCTTGGATGCGACGAGATCAAGCGCCTCGTCCCAGGAAGCTGCTCGGAACTCGCCCGGTCCGCCCTTACCGTTCGTTCGGATGAGCGGTGTCTTGATTCGCTGCGGATCATATACGGCGGCGATCTGTGCCGTGCCCTTCGGACACAAGGTTCCGCGGTTCTTCGGGTGTGCCTCGAGGCCTTCGAGGCTCACCAGACGGCCGTTGACCCGACGAGCGACGATGCCGCAGTCCTGCTTCCCGATCCAACACGTCGTGTTCACGAAATCTTCTTGGATCTGTTGAGCCATGAGCAACGTGTTCGTTTGCTGTACCGTTTCCAAGCCTCCGAACAGGAACTTGGACGCGATTGCCGTTCCGCCGACAGCCACGGCAGAGCCCTTGACGAACGTACGCCGAGTGATTTCGGGCATCCCTACTCCCTCTGCCTATGTATGCATCATTGTCTTAGTAGCATGATATCGATGCAGTCAGATTCGAGGTAGGGGGAAAATCCCTGAATCCCGGAGCGCACGTGTCGGGGATTTGCCCGACACGTATGGTTCTTCCTCCCCCCTGTGGAGCGGGGGAAGCACGATTCGTCGGCGTCAGCTCAAGATGCCCATCTCGAGCGCGTATCGCACCAACGCAGCACGGCCGTTGATGCCAAGTTTCTTCATGAGCCGCGCCTTGTACGTCTCGACCGTCTTGACGCTGAGGTGCGCCATCTCTGCGATCTCCTTGTTGCGGTATCCAAGGGCAACGAGTCTGAAGACCTCGGCTTCCCTGTTGCTGAGGGAATCGAATCGCGCGTGTCTCTCGTCGATCTCGGGTTCGGATGAGTCGTCGTCCGTCACTCCGGCGGCAAGCATCTGCGCGTGGTCAGGGTGAAGGTAGACACCGCCTTCGTGGACGGTCCGAATCGCGGTGAGCAGTTCATCGCTGGCGGCCTCTTTGAGCACGTACCCGGCTCCGCCGAGGGCGAGCACACGGCGAAGGTACTCCAGATCGTCGTGCATCGTGAGAATGAGCACTCGCGTGCTCAGCGAGCTGTGTCGCAGCTTCTCGAGTACGCCGATGCCGTCGCATCGCGGCATGTTGATGTCCACGATCGCCACGTCTGGAGCGAGATCCCGGATCTGCTCGACGCAATCGATTCCGTCTTCTGCCTGACCCACAACCTCGAGGTCCGGTTCGTTCTCGAGAAGCGCCCTCAACCCTGCTCGAAGAACAGCGTGATCGTCAGCAAGCAATACTCTGATGGTGGTCATCTCGGGGCCACCTCGGAGTCGTCGAGGAGTATCTCGACATACACTGTTGTGCCGCTGTCGCTGCTCTCGATGTCGAAACTCCCGTTGAGGAGCTCGATACGTTCAACCATGCCGTGGATACCGACACTCTGCCCGTTCCTGCGAGCCTCTGCCGGATCGAATCCGACGCCGTCATCTTCGACGATGACTCGCACGGTGGCATCTCTTCGAGTTACGAGCACACTCAAGGTTCGGGCACCGCTGTGGCGCGCGACATTCGTCATCCCTTCCTGCACAACGCGATAGAGGCCTGTCTCGACGGCCGGTGGCAGCCGCTGTGGTAGATCACAGTGCAGATCGGTCACGATCTCGGGGTAGCGAAGCCGGAACTCCGCGGCGTATCGGTCAAGTGCCGCAGCAAGACCGAGATCGTCCAGCACGCTCGGGCGAAGTTCGCGACTCATCCTCCTGACCTGTTCGAGTGTCTCCGCGCTCAGTTTGCGAAGTTCGACTGCTCGGGTTCGCTGCTCCTGGTCCGCGTCAGACCTCTCGATCAGACTCGCTCCGAGCATGATCGAGCTGAGCGCCTGTCCAACGGTGTCGTGGAGATCTCTGGCGATCCTCTTGCGCTCGTCCTCCTGAGCTCCGATCAGCTGTTCCAACAGCCGCGTGCGAGCTGCCCGACTCTCGGCGATGGTGCGACGGTTCGATTCCAGCTCGCTGACCATCTGGTTGATGGATGTCGCGAGGGAACCGATCTCATCCTCAGCCCATATGGTTGCTCGAGCTGAAAGGTCGCCCTGCCCGATTCGACGTGTTGTGTGTACAAGGTCGAGGATTGGACGGGTCAGCAACCACGTGAGCAGCGTGGCGGCGACAGCACCGATCACACCCACGAAGACCGTCGTCACGAGCAGTTGGAGCGTTGTGCCGTCGATGGCTCGCAACAGTCTGGCTTCGGACAACCCAAGGAAGACAACGCCCTGCGCACTGTTGAGGATCGGGTTGGAGTAGTTGTGGACCACTCCGGCCTCGCCACCGAAGTCGAGATAGCGTTCATCCGACATCGCGACAGACAGGAGGTCTGGCGGGAAGCCTGTGTCGTCGAACGTATGGGCAACGACCTCACCGTCTGGCCCCAAGATGAAGGCGTACACACTGTCAGCATGTTGAGCAACGGCTGCTTCAAGTGCCAGAGTCACCCCGGCAATGTCGTTCGTCGCGAGCAGTTCAGAGTTCTCCTCAGCCAACTGCGCTGCGTGGGATTGGCCCAGGCGGTCCAGCTCGTTGTTCATGAACGAGATCATCGAGGAACGAACCTGCCACGTGATTCCGAGACCGAGCACCATGATCAATCCCAAGATGATTCCGAGGATCTTGATGCGAACGCTGAAGCCTCCGGCCAGGGTCTTCGCTCTATCGAGCCACACATCGAACCGGATCGGTGGAACCCCGCGTGCTGGGGTCGGGTGGGGCGCGTCAATGTGCTCGGCGTTCATTGGCCGCTTCTCATCCATGCTGACGCACACCAAGACGCGGCGCTACAAGGACGCTGCCGATGGACTCGAACCGGTCCCCGAGATACTTGGCGAGTTCGGCATAACTCTCGACCGTTCCCTCGGGCGAGAGTACAGCAGCCACCGCGATGCGCAGGGGCTGGGGCTCGATTGACCCGACCTCAGGTATCGCTTCTCGCAGACTGAGGTCGATCGAGAAGCTCGAGTCGGACGCGCTCAGCGCCGAGCAACCCGCAAGAGACAAGGCCAGAACGGTCAGCAACCTTACCAGGACCGTGAATGGCGTGCGCCGGGGTCGTGACATGTCGTACACTTCAGTAATAGCTTAGACATGTACTTAGGAATATGCTCGGCCGAACAACTGCGCGGCAGTTCGGCGGCTTCCCCTCCCGGCGAACGACAGGTGTCAGGTGTCTGTCAGGTTTCAGCCTTTAGCCAGAAACTGCTGGCTGAAAGCTGAGAACTGAATGCTGCGATACACTTCGACTGCCGATCCAGGGAGTGCAAACGTGACAATCGAAGCCCAACTCAGGGAAGATCAGATTACCGCGATGAAGGCCAGGGACACGGCACGGCTGAACGCGATCAGGTCCGTTCAGGCCGAGGTCGCCATGGCCAAGAGCGCACCCGGATTCTCCGGCGATGTCGGTGATGCTCTCTACACGAAAACGATCGCCACATATGTGAAGCGAATCACAAAGTCGAAGGCCGAATACGACACCATGGGCGAGAAGGGGGCTGAGCATTCGGCCAAGCTTGCATTCGAGATCGACTACCTGAGCCGCTATCTCCCGACGGCGCTCGATGAAGAGGCGACGAAGGTTCTCGTCGACCAGACGATTGCAGGCATCGGCGCAGGCGCTGACACGCCCATCGGCCAGGTCATCGGCGCCGTGATGCGATCCCGACAAGACCTCGACGGCGCCCTCGTCAACCGCCTCGTACGTGAGGCCCTCGGCTCTTCCCTGACACCTGACGCCTGAGACCTGAGACCTGTCCGCTGAAAAACTGTTGCAGGAAAGTTCCGTACTCCGTAAACTAGGAATTAGGGTGGAGTGGCAGAACCGTTTGACATCGGGGGGGTGATTGTGAAAAAATTCACTTTCATGAGCCAGATACAACTTGATGTTCGAGGAGACAGAGACGTGCTGACCGTCACCGATTGGAGAGAACTTGCCGCGTGCCGCAATTCCGACCCGGAAACATTCTTCCCGGTCGGAACCACCGGACCGGCGATTGACATGATCGACAAGGCCACCGCCATCTGCGGGACCTGTAGCGTCCAGGAAGAATGCCTGCTGTACGCCCTCGAGACGAACCAGGAAGCTGGCGTCTGGGGGGGTCTGCCCGAGGATGACCGACGCCGCTACCGCAAGCGTTGGCTCGCCGAACGCAGGCGGCGCCGCCAAGCCAGCTGACTTCTACAGATGCCGGGCGACAGGCGACAGGTGCTGACCTGTGACCTGATTCTCTACTTTGCGAACCCGACTTCTTTGTCG
>JASJYA010000009.1 GCA_030125685.1 Actinomycetota bacterium | reverse complement strand
AACCCACGCTACCGCCTTGAGAGGGCGGCGTCCTAGGCCTCTAGACGACGGGGCCGTATAGGCAGACCGAAGTCTGCCTGGCTCGGGGGGAAGGACTCGAACCCTCAATGACGGGACCAGAACCCGGAGTGTTGCCAATTACACCACCCCCGAAGGCGGTCGCAAGGATACGTCGCGAGGTCGCGTAATGGCAACCATCGGCCTCACGCTTCTGTGGGCCCGCTGCGGCACATACCGGTCCGCGAACCCTGGGTTGCGGTCAGAGGAGGGTGCGGGCTTTGGTGAGACGGGCGAGGGTTTCGGACTTGCCGAGGATCTTGAGGGACTCGAAGAGGGGTGGGCTGACGGTGGAGCCTGAGATCGCGACTCGGACGGGTTGGAAGCCTTTGCGAGCATTGAGGCCGGTTACTTCGAGCATGCCTCGCAGCGCGGTCTCTATCGACTCGGTTGTCCATGGGTCGAGTTCGGTCAGCGCCGAGGCGGCTGCGTCGAGCGCGACCATGGCCTCAGGCGCCTCAATGACCTTCGACCAGCTTGTCTCGTCATAACCTTCAATGTCCGTGAACAGGAACCGCACCTGGTCAGCCACCTCGGGAAGCAGCTTCGTGCGCTCCTTGACGAGAGGCGCGATCTCAAGGAACTGGACTTGTTCCGCACCAGAGAGGCTTCTTCCTAAATCGTCCTCGACCAGGGACCGCGTCCGCTCGACGAACACCTCGTCGGTCATCTCCCTGATGTAGACGCCGTTGAGCCACTCGAGCTTCCGCGGGTCGAACACGGCGGGATTCTTCGAAACTGCGCTCAGATCGAACTTGTCGATCATCTCATCGAGCGACGCGATCTCAACGTCATCTCCGAGGGACCAACCGAGAAGCGCAAGGTAGTTGTCGACGGCCTCAGGGAGGAAGCCTGCCTCTCGATATGCGCTCATTGACGTGTCGCCATGGCGTTTCGAGAGTTTCTTGCCGTCCGGTCCCATCAGGAGCGACAGGTGTGCGTACGTCGCGGGCTCAGCCCCCATGGCCTGGGTCAGCAGGATGTGCTTCGGCGTCGACGACAACAGATCCTCGCCACGGATGACGTGTGTTATCCCGTAGTCGACGTCATCGACCGTCGAAGCGAGGTGGTACGTCGGCGTTGCATCCGACCGGAGGATGATGAAATCGTCAACTTGTTTGTGGTCGAAAACCATCTCGTCACGAACGACATCTGTGAACCGCGTCTCTCCCGGGCGAGGCACCTTGAATCGGACGGCTACCTTGGCCCCTTCCATGATGCGCGAAGCGACATCCTGAGGGTCCGGTTCAAGACTTCCATCATATGCCGGCGATCTGCCGCCCTCCCGAGCAGCAGCCTTGAACCCTTCCAACTGCTCCGGGGTGGCGAAGGAGTAATACGCTGACCCGTTCTCGATCAGGTCGTGGGCGACTTCCCGATATCGGTCGTACCTGTCGGACTGGCGATACGTCCCGTGCTCGCCGCCCTTCTCGACCCCTTCATCCCACTGGAGTCCAAGCCAACGCATATGCGCAAGGATGTCGTCCTGAAACTCATCGGTGCTGCGTTCCTTGTCGGTGTCATCGGAGCGCAGGATGAAAGTGCCACCATTGGCGCGGGCGAACAGATAGTTGTATAGCGCCGTGCGTGCAGCACCGACATGGAGATACCCCGTCGGCGACGGGGCGAACCTGACCCGCACATTCACAGCGATACCACAGGGTTCATGAGCACACCTATCCCTTCGATCTCAACTTCGACACGATCACCGTCCACGATTGGGCCGACACCGGCGGGGGTGCCCGTGAGGATGACGTCGCCGGGCAGCAGCGTCATCACGGACGAAATGAACGACACGAGATCGGGGACGCCGAACACGAGATCGGCTGTGGTGCCCTGCTGTCTCATCTCGCCGTTGACGCTGCATGTGATATCACTGCCCTCTGAAGGATCGAACTCTGTGTCGATCGCGGGGCCGAGCGGACAGAAGGAATCGAACCCCTTCGCTCTGGTCCACTGGACGTCACTTCGTTGAAGATCGCGAGCCGTCACGTCGTTCGCTGCGGTATATCCGAGAATATGCCCGTCGACGTCGTCCGGGCTGATTGACTTCGTCACCCTCCCCATCACGATCGCGAGTTCGGCCTCGTGATGGACCTCCCCGATCCCTTGCGGGATGCGGATCTGCGCCATGGGGCCGATCACGGTGGTCGGAGGTTTGAGGAAGATTGCAGGCGTGTCGGGTACTTCGTTTCCGAGTTCAGCTGCGTGATCTGCGTAGTTCCTTCCTACGGCGATGATCTTCGTCGGGATCACCGGTGAGAGTAGCTTCACCTCGGTGATCGGCAGGACGGTCTCTGACCTCTCCCAGTGGAAGAATGGCGATCCGTGATAGAGCCGGATGCCGTCCGGTTCGACGGTCCCGTATGTGATGTCGTCTGCTTCTGCGTCGATGCGGACGATCTTCATGCTGCCTCCGTATCAGGGGTAGTAGTCGCCGGAACGGTACGCCGCGAGGCGCTCCTTGTGCTCGTCTGTAAATCCGTCGAAGATTTTCTGATAATGCTCGACGTCGATCACTATGAACAGCGCCGAAGCCTCCACAAGGATGCGGCCATTGGACTCGATGGCGCCCTCCGCCCACATTTTGCGATCCTCGACACGCGACATCCACGCTACTCCGCTCACGGTAGCGCCCATCGGCACCGGTGCGATGAAATGCGTGTCGAGCCGTGCGGTCACGCCTGGAGAGCCGAAGAGGACGGGAACATAACCGAGGAGATCGTCCATGAACGCTGTGATAGCTCCGCCGTGGACGGTTCCAGGCCCTCCCTCGAATCTTCGCGCGAACTCAAGGTCTGCGACAACTCGAGAGCCTTCAATCCGCGGCGCAAGACCGAGACCTTGTTCTGCTTCGGGTCCGCAGCCCCAGCAGTACGGGGTGTGCATCCCTGCAAGGGTCGTGACCGCAGGATCGAAGTCGAGGCTCTCACCTGTGAGAAAACGATACGTCACACTGCCACTCCGACCCTCACTGTATCGGCCTCAGACGTATTCGAGCCACTCGGGGTGCGTGTCGAGAACCCCGGTCACCGTGCCCATGAACAGCTCCTGGGCTCGACGCGTGACGGGACCCGGCTTTCCGATTCCGACAGGCTTGTCGTCGACTTCCCGGATCGGCGTGACCTCAGCGGCCGTGCCGGTAAAGAACAGCTCATCCGCGTAGTAGAGGTCCGTGCGTGAGATCACAGCTTCACGCACGTCGTAGCCGTCTTCGGTGAGGAGCGTCCACACCGTGTCGCGGGTGATCCCGTCGAGGGCCGCTGCGGCAGTTGGCGGGCTGAAGATGACGCCGTCGCGCACCACGAAGAGGTTCTCCCCCGATCCCTCCGCGACCAAGCCCTCCGAGTTGAGAAGAATCGCTTCGTCATATCCCGCGCGCATAGCCCCCGTTTTCGCAAGAACTGAGTTCACATACCCCCCAGTGATCTTCGCGTTTGGCATGAACGAGTCGTGTCCGATCCTCCGCCACGACGACACAGCCACCCGGATGCCGTTCTTGATCCCTTCCTCACCAAGGTACGCTCCCCACTCCCACGCGGCGATCACGACTCGAACGTCTGCGCCTGCAGGGTTGAGGCCCATCGAACCTGTTCCAAAGAATACGATGGGCCTGAGGTAGCCAGAGGTGAGGCCGTTCACAGACAGTAGGTCTTTGGACACCTTGACGAGTTCATCGACTTCGTAACCGATCGAGATGCCGATCGCCTTGGCGGATCGTTCGAGGCGTTCCATGTGGTCGGTGAGCCGGAACACAGCCGTCCCCCGCTCCGTCTCGTAGGCACGGATGCCTTCAAAGGCACCCGTTCCATAGTGCAGTCCATGGGTGAGGACGTGCACCTGGGCGTCGGCCCAGGGAACGAGCTCACCATCCATCCATATGTATTCGGTGGCTTCCATCCCCCCAGTCTGCCAGATGAAGCGCTGTTACGTCGATGCGACTGACCTCACTCCTTGAGATACCGATCGTGCCACTCCAATATCGCGTCGAAGCGTTCAACGCGATGCTTCGGAGTTCCACTGCGCGACAGCTCGTGCCCTTCGTCCGGCGGGAACAACAGCAGCTCCGTGTCGACACCGCTGCGGTAGAGCGCACCGAAGAGCTGTTGGGCCTGTTCGAGCGGACAGCGGTAGTCACCCTCCGAGTGCAGCACGAGGGTCGGCGTCTCGATCCGATGTGCCCTCGCGAGCGCGCTTGCGTTCCAGATCTCTTCGACACCTCCTGGTATCTCCGCACCCAGATACAGGTACACGAACCACGGGATGTCTGTGGTACCGGCCATCGAGACCCAGTTGTACACGCCTCTCTCGGCCACAGCGGAGAGGTATGAGGTGTCGATCGATGTCACCATCACGGTGGCGAGACCGCCATAAGACCCGCCCATGACGCCCTTCTTATCAATGTCGAGACGGGGGAACCGCTCCGCAGCCGCGTACGGCGCCTCCCTGAGGTCCGCCAAGTCGGGAGGCACGTCCTCTGACCACCTCCCGCGCGGCGCGTTGCCGTGGTCGAGACCGTACCCCGATGAACCCCTCGGGTTGACGGCGACGACCCCGTACCCGGCGCCGACGTACACCTGGAACTCGTCCAAGAATCCCCACCCGTACTGCGTAAACGGCCCACCGTGGATGTTCAGCAGTATCGGTACCTTGCCGTCTCCGGGGGGCAGGAGCACCCACCCATGGATGTCATGTCCATCGGAGTCGAACGTGAATTCCTGAGGCAGCACGAGGTCGGCTGACGCTCGGAACTCGGCGTTGAGATCGGTGATCTGGCTCTCTGTGGACCCGTCCCACCAGAACACCTCACCCGGCTGATCGGGCGCTGAGGCTGTGAACACCGCGCTCCCCCCATCTGATGACGGGCGCCAACCCGTGATAACCCTCTCGCCTCGAACAACATCGGTGACCGTTCCGTCCGGAGCAACGGAGACGACCCGCTGGGTACCGCGTTCTTCGAGCACGATCATCGCCGAGCCGTCCTCTACGAACGTTGGCGCTGTGAGGGGGCCCGGCGGATGACCGGGCATGAAGTTGCGGTCAAGGTCGGTGAGGCGTGTGAGCGAACCATCAGCTTCGATGCGCTGGAAAGGACTCGGGTCAAGATCGAAGTGCCTGGTCTCTCTCCCGATGGCATGAAGCTCGCCTGCTGGGCTATACCCGGACCAACCCCACGTCCCGAGCGGAGTCGCGGCAACCGCTTCTCCACCGTCTGCTGGGATCGTGAATACCTGATTGAATGGACGCACCCAGCGCTCCTCGTGTGCTGCGGAGAGATAGGTGATGGTTGAGCCGTCGGGGCTCCATCCTGGACCGGTCTCGTCGAAGTCGCCTGACGTGATCTGGCTCGTTTCTCTTGTCGGCAAGACGAGGATCCAAATGTGGGAGCGCTTGTCGTAGGTCCAGCCGCGGTTGTCGAACCGAAACGCAGGATCCTTGATCCGTCGCGGCGCCCGTTTCCGTTCGTCCTCGTCCTCAACGCCATCGACATACTCGTTGACGGCGAGCGCGAGTCGCGAGCCGTCAGGAGACCAGGCAAGGTCGTTCACGCCGAGTTCGAAGTCTGTCACCACCTCCGCCTCTCCCCCATCCGTCGGCAGCAGCGCTACCTGGGGATGGTCGGTCTCGGCGGAGCCCTTCCGCAGAAACGCCAGCGTCTGACCGTCGGGAGACCAACGGGGCGAGGCATCGCTCCGCCCGGAGGTGAGCGGACGACAAGATTCGCCGTCCCGCAGCCACAGTTGACGGACGTACTCGTCTGCGTCGAGATCCATCTGGGTGACGACGAAGACGACTCTGACGCCGTCGGGATGCAAGAACGCATCGGAGGGAACTCTGAAGTCCCCAATTTGATCTGGCCTCATGCACTCTCCTCGTACTGAGCGAACCGTACGCCGACCTCAGGCGACGGGCGCCGGGTTCATACTACGTTCTCACCATGCACAGAATCATCGCTTCCGGATTCGGCGTTGGACTCCTCCCCTCCAAGCTGTGGGGATCGGACAACGGCGCAGGCACGTTCGGCGCAGCTCTCGCCGCGGTGGTCGCAGTGACCTGGTGGAACCGCTCATGGTGGTTCCACGTCGCCGTCTTCGCCGTGTTCCTCGGCCTATCGCTGTGGTCCGCGGCGCCGTTCTCAGACGATCACGCCGATCCGGGGTGGATCGTCGTGGACGAGATGGCTGGAACTTTCGTTGCGGTGATCGGCCTTGCCGGGTGGCCGTGGCTCATTGCCGTGGTGGTCGCCCGCCTCGCGGACATCTTCAAAGTGCTTCCGGGCGTGCGCCGAGCCGAACGCCTGCCTGGATCTGTCGGAGTCACCATGGACGACGTAGTCGCGGGCCTCTACGGTCTAGCGGCGGGCTGGCTCGCAACACTCGTCCTCTGAAACCTGTCGGCTGTCACCTGTCAAGACAAGTCGATGTATCGTGCTGCGGCAATGCCTTCGAGTTCGAGCAGGCTTGCAGCGGCCTCATCCGGGAGCGCCTGGTCAAGGGCGATGCCCATCATCGCCGCGGCGCCATCGGGTGAACGACCGACAACCATGTCCGCGATATTGATTCGAAGGTCACCGAGGAGCGTGCCGACCCGCCCGATACACCCTGGCGCGTCCTCATTCCGTATGAGAAGCATGTGATTGGTCAACGGCACCTCGATCGCGTACCCATCAACGGCGATGAGGACAGCGCCTCTGCGCTCCATGTGAGTTCCCGAGACGGTTCTGGGGCGCCCCGCAACCTCGCCGCTGATCTGTATCACCGACTGATAGCCGGACGAACCCTGTCTGGATTCCTCCACAACAGAGATCCCGTGTTCCTCTGCAATCAGCGGTGCGTTGATGTACGACACAGGGACGTCACTTGCGGCTGCGAGCGCGCCCTTGAGGACAGCCAGGGCGATCGGCCTCACGGGCTCATCCGCGAGACGGCCCTGGGCGCACACGGTCATGGTGCTCGGAATTCCCTTCGAGAACACAGCGAAGATCGTGCCGAGCTGCTCGGCTAGCTTGACGAACGGCAGCGCTTCAGACGACACCGCCGGACCCAAGTCGAGGTTCACGGCGCTCAACACGAGCTCACCGGAGAGCGCGTCTCCAACAGCCCGCGCGACTGCGATTCCTGCCTTGTCCTGGGCCTCGGTGGTGCTCGCTCCGAGGTGAGGAGTCACCGTGATTCGCGGTACATCGAAGAGTGGACTCTCTGTCGTGGGCTCCGTTTCGAACACGTCTACAGCGGCACCTCCCACGGCGCCGCTCCGGACCGCGTCAGCGAGATCCGCCTCGTTGACGATCCCTCCACGCGCGACGTTCACAATCCGAACGCCCGTCTTCATCTTCGCGATCGACGCCGCGTCGATAATATTCTCGGTTTGAGGTGTCTTTGGAAGGTGGATGGTGAGCATGTCCGAAATGGCGAACACCTCATCCAGGGAGAGCATCTCGACACCGACCCGCTTCGCTCGCTCTGGCGATACATACGGGTCGTACGCCACGATTCGCATTCCAAAGGACGATGCGCGTTGGGCCACCAGAGTCCCGATTCTGCCAAGGCCGAGGATGCCGAGTGTCTTGTCGTGCAACTCGATCCCCCTGAACTCCTTCCGATCCCACCGACCTTCACGGAGGCTCCTGTCCGCTTCAGGAATCCTCCGAGCTTGAGCAAGCAGGAGGGCCATCGTGTGCTCGGCGGCCGAGATCGTGTTCGCGTGAGGAGCATTTACAACCATGACGCCGTGCTCGGTCGCCGCAACGATGTCGATGTTGTCGACACCGATTCCCGCCCGTCCCACAACCACGAGCTCTGGTGCTGCTTCGATCATCTCGCGATCGACCTGGGTCGCGGATCGCACGATGATCGCAGCGGCGTCGCCGACGAGGGCCAAGACTTCATCTCGAGTCTTTCCAACAGCGTCGACCACGTCATAGAAAGCTTCGAGTCCCTGGACGCCTACGTCTGCAATCGCCTCTGCAATCACGACTTTCTGACGGATCGCCATCTCAACCCTTCAACACTCGGCGTCATCTGTCCGCATGGAACGTAGTATCGCCCAAGGCGCCGACCGACTTCGCTCACTTCCGAAGAGCCAGAATACACCGTTCATGGCACGGCATACACCTGGATTCCAAAGAGACGCTCGTTGATCTCGACGATCACTTCGCGACCCTCAGAGGAGGTGAGCCAAGCGGCGAAGGCCAGGGCTTCGGATGTCCCGGAAGGGTCGATGACCGTCAGGTCGTAGGGGTTCGGGAGTAATGTGCCATCGACCTCGACGAGAGAGAGTGGCTGCTGGGCGGCGAGGAACGACCCGTGTTCGGTCAGGGTCACCGCGTGCCGCTGATCGGTTACAAGGAGCGTCGCCCCCATGCCGGTCCCGGTTCGGATGTACCACGGCTCGCCGGTGGGATCAATGCCAACCGCTTCCCACGCCGCCAACTCCGCCGCATGCGTTCCGGAGCCGTCATCTCTGCTCACGAACGGAATTCCCTCGGCAGCCACGACCACCAATGCTGCACCGAGGGACCCGGACGGTAGATCGACGGTCGGATCGGCCACAAGAAAGAACGAGCTTGAGAACATGTCGACGCGCGCCGAGGATAGGTTCGTCGCCAGATACGCGTCGAGGAGGGCGCGGTTGTGCGTGATGATCACGGCTGCATTCCCAGCCGACGCGTACGCTATCGCCTCGGCTGAGGAGAGTCCCACGATCGAAACACGGATCTCCGGAGCGGTATCCGCGTACGCTGCCACGAGTTCATCCATGAAACCGGAGTCGACGAGCGTCGTTCCCGCTGCTACAACAACCCGGTGCTGACCCGAACCACCGCAAGCGGCGAGTCCGAGCACAGCTACAGCCAGCGCAGCGACGACCATCGACGCTCGGGGACCGAATCGGCTCATGGCGACCCGAAGATCGAAGCGACCCGTGCATCGACAGGAGAGTTGAGCACCTGCTCGACAGGGCCCTCCTGGAGGATGACGCCGTCATCGAGCACGATAAGTCTGTCAGCGAAGGCCCGAACCTCCCTGAGGCTGTGGGTGGCCCAGAGCAGTCCTCGACCGGACGTGCATCTCGTGATGATGCTCCCGATCTCCATCCGACTTGCGGCGTTGATCGGCGAGAGCGGCTCGTCGAGAAGTACGAGCGGCGCGCTTGACGCAAGCGTCCGAGCAAGACAGACGCGCTGAGTCTCCCCGACCGAGATCTCATCGGAGGGCTTCCCGAGGAGGCGCGCGACAGCGAATTCCTCTGCGAGACGCCGTGCCTGGTCTGACTCCTCCTCATCGAGCCCGAGTGTCAGGTTCGACGCAACGGCGCCGCGAAACAAGTACGGGATCTGCGGGAGGTACGCGACCTCTGCACGGGGCTCGGTGCGTGGCGCGGTCCCCGCGATCACTCTCAGCAGCGAGGACTTCCCGCCGCCGTTCGGGCCGAACAGGGCAACGGACTCGGTGGCGCCGACGGAGATGTCGAGGGCGTCGAGAACGGCGCCATCCCTGGGAAAAGTGAGAGCAGTGAACTCGAACCCGTCAACCATCGCCGTCACCCCGAGCCTGTAGCCATGCCAAACCTCCGTTGACGATCGTTGAGAGCACAAGGAGAACGATACCGAGCGCGATCGCAGCGCCGAACCTCGCCTGACGCGTCTCTTGCACAATGGCGGTTGTCAGCACCCTCGTCTCGCCAGAGATGTTGCCGCCGACGATGAGGACCGCCCCAACCTCAGCGATGACTCGACCGAACGCCGCAGCGACGGCGACAAGCACCCCGACGCGCACCTCGCTGATAAGAATCCGCAGCCTTCCCGAGAAAGGCAGGCGCAGAGCCCGGAGCTGCTCGGTCGCCGCAGGGGAGAGTCCTGACACGGCGCCGAGCGTTATACCCAACGCGATCGGTAGCGCGAGCATGCTCTGGACGATCACCATTGCGGTTGGGGTGAATAGGAGGTCGAGGCCGCCGAGTGGCCCCTCCCCCCAGAGCAGCAGGAGTACGAAGAGGCCGGCAAGGACGGGGGGAAGCCCCATGCCGACGTTCACGAACGTCACGACCGCGAGACGACCTCGGAATCGCGCCTGCGCGAGCCAGACGCCTGCGGGAACGCCGATACTCGACCCAATGATCGTGGCAGAGAGCGAAACAGCGAGGGTGAGCCACAATATCGACCGAAGATTCGGACCGAAGTCGACCAGGTGGCGGAACCCCTCTGCGAGCACCTCGAAAATGAACGACATACCGGAAACCTAAGACGATTGCGGACCTTGGCGCGGTTCAGCCTGCCGGGCGCCCTGTACCATGCCGACCGTGGACGCTCCTGGAGAACAACCTGATATTGCCCTTCGCAGTGACATCCGTTTCCTGGGAAATCTTCTCGGCGACACCCTCGTCCGACAGCACGGCCAACCCCTTCTCGATCTTGTCGAGGATGTTCGAGAACTCACAAAGAGGGCCAGAGGCGCCGTTGCCGACGGCGACGCTATGCACGCGGCGGAAGAGTTGGAGCAGCTTCTCGATCGGCTCGACCTTGACCAGACCATGCAGCTTGTCCGGGCGTTCTCCATGTATTTCTCGCTTGCGAACGTCGCGGAACAGGAACACCGCTACGACCAGGGGGAAGCAGCCACGGATCTCAGCCAGACAGTAGACCTGATCCTCGAGTCCGGCATCGAGGCGTCAGCGGTGCTTGATATCGTACATCGCCTGGAAGTGCGGCCCGTCTTCACAGCCCACCCGTCAGAAGCGTCTCGGACATCGGTACAGACCAAGACAGCCGAGATCGCCGTGCTTCTGCAACGACGCCGACATGCCCAAGACACACCAACGGTGCGCGCCCGCATCGAGAGACGAGTCGCCGAGGTCATCGAGGCCCTGTGGCAGACTGACGAACTCCGGGTTGAGCGTCCCACGCCTTCAGACGAAGCACGGTCGGTCATCCACTTCTTCGACATCCTCTCCTCCTCCGCCGCGCCAGAGGTGTTCGCCGAGCTCGACCATCAGCTTGCACGGCTCGGTATCTCGCTCGACGTTGATGCAAAGCCGCTGCATTTCGGTACCTGGGTCGGTGGTGACCGGGACGGCAATCCGAACGTCACACCGAAGATCACACTCGAGGTGCTGTACATGCAACACGTCCACTCGATGCGCAATCTGATCGCGAAGGTCGAGAGCCTCGCCGTGGAACTATCGACCTCCGAGCGGATGGTTGACATCAGCGAAGAGCTCCGATCGTCACTCCAGGATGAAGCCGAACGATTCCCTGACGTCCACACGCGTTTTACGAAGCTGTCGGCAGGAGAACCCTACCGCCAGAAACTCGCGTTCATCCACCAGCGCCTTCACAACACCCTTGACCGATACGAGATCGGTCAGAGTCAAACCCCGACAAACGATCAGAACAGGAACGACTATGAGTCGAGCCACGGCCTGATCAAGGACCTCACCCTCATTCGGGATTCGCTCGCCCGCAACCAGGGATCGGCCTTGGCCGCCGGCGCAGTCACGCGTCTCATCCGTGTCGCAGCAGCGTTCGGTTTCCACCTCGCGGTCATGGATATCCGAGAACACGCCGAGAAGCATCACGCCGCCGTCGCGGACCTCTATTCCAAGGTTGGTGTGGAGTACGAATCTCTCACCGAGCAGGACCGACTCGGAGTGCTGATCTCCGAACTCGACGGTCAGCGGCCGATCGCAACAGCTTCAACGCGGCTCAAGGGCGAGACCGGGCGAACGCTGTCAACGATGCGGACGATTCGCGAGGCCCAGGATCTCTACGGCAGGGTGGTCATCGAGTCGTACATCGTGACCGAGACCAAGGGGCCTGCAGACATCCTGGCCGCCATGGTCCTCGCGAGAGAAGTCGGTCTCATCGACACGCACGCAGGCATCGCCCGGATCGGGTTCGTCCCTCTCTTCGAGACCATCAACGAAGTACGAAGGGCAGGGGGGCTGCTCGACGACATGTTGAACATCGCGCCGTACCGGGAGCATCTCGCCCTCAGAGATGACGTCCAGGAAGTCATGCTCGGGTACTCGGACTCGAGCAAGCAGGCGGGGATCACAACGAGCCAGTGGGAGCTCTATCGGGCGTCACGCGATCTGCGCGACACAGCCCGTAGACACGGTGTCTCCCTGCGTCTTTTCCACGGCAGAGGAGGCACCGTTGGAAGGGGAGGCGGCCCGACCGGGGCGGCGATTCTTGCGCAGCCATGGGGGACGGTGGACGGTCGAATCAAGATCACCGAGCAGGGGGAAGTGATCTCGGACAAGTACGCGCTCCCGGCTCTTGCGCGATACAACCTCGAACTCACTCTCGCTGCGACGCTCCAAGCCTCCGTGCTCCATCGATCGGCTCGATTTCCCAACGACGTTCTCGACACTTGGGACGAGACGATGACGACGGTCTCAGACGCTGCGTTCCGAGCTTATCGAGAACTCATCGACTCCCCTGACCTCATCGGCTACTACGTCGCGTCCACACCGGTCAACGAACTCGGCGAAATGAACATCGGGTCCAGACCGGCTCTGCGACCCGGGACCGGAGATCTGTCCGTCGATGGTTTGCGTGCAATTCCGTGGGTGTTCGGCTGGACCCAGTCGCGCCAGATGGTTCCCGGATGGTTCGGGGTCGGTTCGGGGTTGGAGGCGGCTGCCGAACGACACGGAACAGACGCCATCGAAGACATGTACCGCCGCTGGCAATTCTTCCGCACGTTTCTTTCGAACGTCGAGATGGCTCTGGCCAAGGCGGATCTCATGATCGCCGCTCGGTACGCTGAGCTATCACCCCCGCAACACCGCTCTGTGTTCAATGTCATCAGCCAGGAACATGCAAGGACAGTGAGCGCCATCACCGCCGTGACCGGAGGCGGACTCCTCGACCGCGATCCGCAGCTCCGAAGGACGCTCAAGGTTCGCGACCGATATCTCGACCCGATCAGCTACCTGCAGGTATCACTGCTCCGACGCTCGCGAGAGTCAGGCGAACCGAATCCCGAACTTCAGCGGGCGCTGCTCCTGACGATCAACGGCCTTGCCTCAGGACTGCGCAACACGGGCTGATTGACGGGTAACAGGCAACAGAAGGCACGTCCTCCCTTCAGGGGGGACAAACGAGCGCAGCGAGTTAGGGGGGCCTGCGAGCCCGCGAGCCTGGAGTGGCTGCGTCAGCTTGGGGCAGGCGTCTAACCCGCCGTCCGATCTGTAAGCAGATCCCGGACAACCTTCGGATCGGCTCTGCCACCCATCTGGCGCATCACCTGGCCCACGAGGAACCCGAACGGCTTCATGTCGCCGCCCCTGATCTTGTCCACGGCGTCGGCGTTCTCGGCCAGGACATGGTCGATCGCAGCCTCGATCGCTGTGATGTCCGAGACCTGGAGCAGCTCCTTTGACTCCGCTATCTCCTCGGGTGAACCCTCCCCCTCAAGCACGGCGATCAGCACCTTCTTGGCCGCCGATGAGGAGAGCTTGCCCGCCTCAACCATCGCAGTGAGTTCGGCAAGGCGCCCACCGGTGAGCCCGGTCTCTAGCACGGCGACGTCGCTGCGCCGCGTATACGCCACGACCTCACCCGTCAACCAGATTCCAGCCGCTCGACCTGACGCCCCGGCCTCAACGGCTTCTTCGAAAAGCGCCGCAAGATCCGAGCTGTCAGCGAGTACACCGGCGGCGATCATATCAGCACCGAGTGTCGCGAGCCGCGCCCTGGTGATCGCGGGGAGTTCGGGAAGCCCGCTACGAATCTCGCTCTGCCACGCTGGTGTCACTTCGAGCGGCAGAAGGTCGGGATCCTGGAAGTAGCGGTAGTCCTCAGACTCCTCCTTGGTACGCATCGAGGTCGTGACACCGGTGTTCTCATTCCAATGACGCGTCTCAAGACGAACCTCTCCCCCCGCTTCGAGCACCTTGATCTGACGATCTATCTCATAGTCAATCGTCCGCTGAACCGAACGCAGCGAATTCACGTTCTTCGTCTCGGTTCGGGTTCCGAGTTCTTTTGCGCCGACCGGGCGAACCGACACGTTCACATCAAATCGCATCGAGCCGGCCTCAAGTTTCGCGTCGGACACACCGAGTGCGAGCACGATGCGCTGAAGCTCGGCCCCGTAGGCTCGTGCCTCCTGTGAGGTCCGTATATCCGGCTCAGTCACGATCTCGACGAGGGGAATTCCAGCGCGGTTGAAGTCGAGCAGCGTGTGGTCCGCACCGTGGATCCGCCCGTCACCGTCACCAACATGAGTGGACTTTCCCGTGTCCTCCTCCATGTGGACCCGGGTGATACCGATCCTCACGGAGGCGCCGTCGACATCGATCTCGATGTGGCCGTGCTCGCACACGGGGAAGGTGTACTGGCTGATCTGATAGTTCTTCGGCAAGTCCGGATAGAAGTAGTTCTTCCGGTAAAAAATCGAAGACTCGTTGATGTCGCAATCGAGCGCGAGCCCGATCTTGAGGATCCCCTCGATAGCCTTCCCGTTCGGAACAGGCAGCGCACCCGGGAGCGCGAGACATACGGGGCAGCAGGCTGTGTTCGGTTCACCCTCCGCGTCTGCGGGACACGAGCAGAACATCTTGGATTCTGTCGAGAGCTCGACGTGCGTCTCGATGCCGATGACGGCCTCCCAGACTGTCACGGCGCCACCACTTCCGAGGTCGCGAGCGAGGCCCTCGCGGTGAAACCCGCGAGACGCTCAACGTAGGCAGCAACCCGATACATGACTTCCTCGCCAAGGGCGGGCGCCATCACCTGAAACCCGATGGGCAGTCCAGCGTCGTCGAGCGCTATAGGCACCGAGATCGCGGGATCACCTGCGAGATTCGACGGAATCGTGCAGAGGTCCGAGTAGTACATGGCGATCGGGTCGTCCGACTTCTCTCCGATCGCGAATGCCGTCGTCGGGGTCGTCGGCGAGATGAGCGCGTCGACCTGCTCATACGCGGAAGCGAATTCTCTGCGAACCAACGTCCGAACTCGCTGTGCCTGACCGTAGAAGGCGTCGTAGTATCCGGCTGACAGGGCATACGTTCCGAGGAGGATCCGGCGGATTACCTCAGGACCGAACCCTTCAGCGCGCGAGTGAGACATCATGTCCTCTGTCGTGCCTTCGACGTTGCTTCGGTGGCCGTAGCGAACACCATCGAAGCGCGCGAGGTTCGATGAACACTCCGCCGGAGCGATTAGGTAGTACGCAGACAGCGAATACTCGGTCGATGGCAACGAAACCTCGACAATTTCCGCACCCGCGTCCTGGAGCTTGTCAGCCATGCCCCGAGTCGCAGCGATGATCTGTGAGTCGATGACATCTCCGTTGAGGAACTCGGTCACAACACCTATTCGCATCCCGGAGACGCCCCTGCCCAGTGACCCGCCGAAGTTCGGCACGGGAGCGTTGATGCTCGTCGCATCCTTCGGGTCGAAGCCCGAGATCGTCTCGAGGAGCAGGACGGAATCCTCGACCGTTCGCGAAAAAGGACCGATCTGGTCGAGGGAGGACGCAAAGGCGATCAGCCCGTATCTAGAGACGATACCGTACGTCGGCTTCATGCCGACGAGGCCTGTGAGCGCCGCAGGCTGCCGTATCGAACCGCCTGTGTCTGACCCGAAGGAACCAAGCGCAGACCCGACCGCGGTAACCGCAGCAGATCCACCGGACGAGCCGCCGGGCACCCTGTCTGTGTTCCACGGATTTCGGGTTGGCCCGTATGCAGAGTTCTCAGTCGAGGATCCCATCGCGAATTCATCAAGGTTCGTCTTGCCTGTGATCACGGCGCCCGCGGCCTTGAGCCTCGTTACGATCGTTGCGTCGTACGGGGGTATCCATCCGTCAAGGATCTTGGACGATGCGGTCGTCTCAATGCCCAGGGTGCACATGTTGTCCTTGAGCGCGACAGGGATCCCCTGAAGGGGGCCGCGGTCTTCCCCCACCGCGAAAGACGCATCCGCCGCTTCAGCAGCCCGAGTCGATCCCTCATGGTCGAGAGTCAGGTATGCGTGGAGGTGCGCCTCGGTCGCAGATGCGCGTTTCGTGACTGCTGCAAGGAGGTCGGTCGATGTGAAGTCCCCCGACCGGAGGCCCGTGCCTGCTTCGGCGATCGTGAGATCAGCAAGATCTGCAATGTCGGGCCCAGTCATGTCAGGCAAGAATCCTTGGTACGCGAAACTGTCCTCCGGCCGTATCCGGCGCCGATCTCAGGAAGGATTCACGGTCAAGGCACTCCGCAGTCACGTCTTCACGAAAGGCATTGACCATCGGGAGCGGGTGCGATGTCGGCGGCACTCCGTCGGTCGGGAGCGCCTGTACACGCTCGGCGTGTTCAAGGATGTCACCTAGCTGCGAGCCGAACGTGTCGAGCTCCTCCTCGGTGAGCGCGAGTCGTGCAAGCGCGGCGACCTTGACGATATCGATTTCCACAGGCATGAGGCGATGGTAGTGATCAGATACCGGAAACCAGATGCCGGATGCCAGAGAACAGAGAACAGATGTGCGCCGGGAGGTGGCTAGCGTTGCCGGATGCTTCCCATGCCTTCAAGGAGAGAGATCGGTCGTCGTATCCCTCGACTCCTCTTTGGCCTGGTTCTCTTCGGTATCGGCCTCGCCATGATGGTGATTGCAGGCCTCGGCTTAGCGCCGTGGGAAGTGATGCACCAAGGAATCACGCGCCACACCGGAATCCCTATCGGAGCAGTCGGGATCCTTACTGGAATCGTCGTCCTTCTGCTCTGGATTCCCCTCGGTGAACGCCTAGGCGTCGGAACCGTTCTCAACGTGTTCATCATCGGAATCGTGATCGACGTCACGTTGTGGATTGCTCCTGAGTCGGTCGAGGCGCTCTGGCAGCAGTGGGGGCTCCTGCTCGGCGGGATGTTGCTGGTCGCGATCGGTTCCGGCTATTACATCGGTGCGGGTCTGGGGCCGGGGCCGCGCGACGGCCTCATGACAGGCCTTGCGCGTCGGGGAATCCCTCTCGGTCCCGGTCGCACGGCGATCGAGGTCACGGTCCTCATCATCGGTTGGTTCCTCGGCGGGACAGTGGGACTCGGCACGGTGATCTTCGCGTTCGGCGTCGGCCCTCTCGTCGGCATCCTGCTCCCCCGCATGAGCCTGGAACCGCTGGAACGGTCAACGGTCAACGGTCAACCGTTCCGCTAGGAACCTCACCAGCACCTGGTACGCGATGGTCAGGTTCGCTATCGGAACCGACTCTTCCACCTGGTGAGCCTGGTCGACTTCACCTGGACCGTAGTTCACCGCGACGGCGCCCCTCGATGTGAGCCTCGCAACATCTGTCCATCCCTGTTTCGCCATCCTCTCCCGACCGATGAGGCGCTCAAGGCGTTGAACCGCAGGATTCGACAGATCTACCGTTCCTGCCGGGGCTCTGTCTCTCACCACGATCTCATCTGCGACCGACGCCACCTCGCGGAGGCGGGCCTCGGCTTCCTCTACCGAGTAGATCGGAGGGAACCTGTGGTTGAGGTTGACCACGAACTCACCGGGAATGATGTTGTTCGCTATCCCACCGGAAGCCTTCGTCACAGCGAACACTTCCCGGTATTCCAGACCATTGATGCGAATGGTCTCAGGTTCACGTCCGTGCAGCGAAGCGAGCCACTCCCCCGCTTTTGTTATCGCGTTCTCACCGAGCCAGGGTCTCGCAGAGTGTGCGGTCGAGCCTCGGAAGATGATGTCGGCGTTGAGGACTCCGTTGCACCCGAGCTCGAGGTTGAGGTCGGTAGGTTCAAGGACGATCGAGATCGCGGCGCCTACCAACCACCCGGCTTCGTCGAGGACGGCTTCAAGCCCGTTCTTGTCGGCGGGACCCTCCTCCTGGTCGTAGAACACACAGACGAGTCCTGCGTCGGGCTCTCGAACCCCGGCGTCGAGGAGTTCAATCATGACCGCGAGGCCGGCTTTCATGTCCGACGCGCCGAGGCCGACAACCCGATCCCCCTCGACCCGCGCTGACGGATCTTCCTGGACGGGGACGGTGTCTATGTGGCCGTACAGCGCAACGAACTCCGCGCTCTTCGCCGGTCGGCCTACGATCAGTGCATTCCCTACGCGTTGTGTCGTGTAGCGATGCTCGTACCGCCGTTGAATCCACGTGCACAGCTCGTCTTCTTCGCCGGTCACGGAGGGAACGTCGACGATCTCGATGAGTGTGTCGAGCAACGTCACACCTGTACCTCGAAGGTCCGCAGCGCGTCGTTGAGCGATGTCTTCCTGTCGGTCGATTCGGTCCGCGCCCCGATGATCAGCGCGCATTGGAGGTCGTAGGAACCCGCGGGGAACTGTTTCGGCCTCGTTCCCGGCACGACAACCGCGTTTGCAGGAACCCGACCTCGGCTCTCCACCGGCGCCGAACCCGTGACATCGATGATCGGCGTCGATGCGGTAATCGTCGTGTTCGCCCCGAGCACGGCGCCCCTCTCAACAATGACGCCCTCAACGACGATGCTCCGGCTCCCGATGAACGCTCCATCCTCGATGATCACGGGTCGTGCCGCCGGCGGCTCGAGCACCCCTCCAATGCCCACGCCGCCACTCAGATGGACGTCCTTGCCGATCTGGGCGCACGACCCCACGGTCGCCCAGGTATCGACCATTGTGCCGGAACCCACATATGCCCCGATGTTGACATAGCCGGGCATCACGATGACGCCCGGCTCACAGAAAGCCCCATACCTGATGACGCCGGGTGGCACCACCCGGACGCCCGCGGCTTTCAATCCTGTCTTGGGCGGGATCTTGTCGTAATACTCGAAAGGACCGACACCGAAGGTCTTGACCTCCGTGATCCGGAAGTAGAGCGAGATGGCTCGCTTCACCCACTCGTTGACGACCCACACGCTGGCGCCCTCCTCCGGTCCCTGCTCCTCAGCGACGAGTTTCTCGGCGACCCTGATGGCGCCGGCGTCAAGCCCGGCGATCGTGTGGTGAATGGCATCAACGGCCTTGTTGAGACCGATATCGCCTGCATATGCGGCGTCGATGAGTTCCTGGTTCGACATCTCTTGAGTCATCATGGTTTCTCCTGGCTTACCCGAGAACAGACCTGAGTGCATCTGCGGCTTCATCGCATTCTCCCAGAGTGGGAACCAGAGCAAGCCGGATGTAACCCTCACCCCCGTCGCCGAAGTATCGCCCTGGGGAGACGACGATGCCCGCATCGAGGAGCCGGTCCGTGACGGTGAGATCGTCCTCTACACGCACCCACAGGTAGAGGCCTGCCCGGGACGCTACAACTTCCAAGCCGAGATCGTCGAACGCTCGCCGGAGTATTCTGCGTTTCGCAGTGAACAGCGACCTGCGGTCTGCCGCGTGCTCGTCGTCTGACCACGCGACGATTGCGGCGGCCTGCACGAAGTCCGGTGACGCCGTACCTGTGGTAGACCGCAACGACTTCAGTGCTGCAATGGCTTCAGCGTCTCCGACGATCGCACCGGAGCGGTAGCCGGTCATCCCGGATCGCTTCGACAGCGACAGATACGCGAGCGCCCCACCGAGGTCTTCCTCGGCGACCTGGAGGATCGAGGCCGGGCCTCCCGGATATGTGTCGTCGTCGTAGGTGTCCGCGTAGCACTCATCCGAGAGCAGCATCGCGCCCTCGGATCGACACCGCTCGTACAGAGCTGCAAGGTCGTCCTCCACTGTCACAGAGCCCGTCGGGTTGTGGGGGCTGCACGTCCACACCAGCGTTGCACGGCGCCAGATCCGGTCGGGGATATCTCGAGCCCTCAAAACGAAGTCATCGCTGAGCACGACGTTATGCACCTCAGCGCCTGCGAAGAGCGACCCGCGCTCGTACACCGGGTAGGCGGGAGATGGGGACACTACGAGGTCCCCCGCGTCTCGATCGATGAATGCGAGCGGCGTCGAGAAGATCGCCTCTTTGGCGCCGCTGGTTGGGATCACCTGGCTCTCAGGGTTGACCGTGACCCCGAAACGCCGCAGTACGTACTCGGCAATAGCCGAGCGCAGGTCGGTGAGTCCCGCGGCAGTCGGGTATTGGGAGACCTCAGGGACTGCGTCACGCAGAGCGTCAGCGATGAATCCCGGGGTCGGCTCGCGGGGATCCCCGATCGAGAAGTCGATCACACCGAGGCCGGTCTCCTCACGATCGGCGGCGCGCTGGCGGACCGTGGCCATCGGATAATCGCCGAGCGCGGCGAGCACAGGATTGAGCTTCATTGGCGCAACGGTAGCCGCGGCGTGTCTAACCGCCCCCTCCGGCCCTACCCTGCCTCGCATGAACACGACGGGGTACCGAGTCACCTATACGTTGCTCGCTCTCGTCCTGCTTTCGATCATCGGTGGCTCGATCCTGTTCATCCCGTCCGGCGACCCCGAAACGCTCCCCGCAGCCGTTGAGCGCTACGCGCCGCGTGACGGTGACATCGTGATCAACCCGATCTCGGTGATGATCGACGTCGCACCGAATTACCAGGTCCGATTCGTGATCGACGGCACACCGATCCCAGAGTCGCAAGTCGATTCGATCGTGGAAATCGGCAGGTACGAGTTCGCGCCAGGACCCGGCAAGGTCATCGAGCGGTGGACGCCGGGGAACCACACGGTGGTAGCAACCTGGTCCGGCGGGATTGCCGGAACCGACGTCGAAACCCTCGTCTGGACCTTCCGCGTCCAGTAGCCCGCTCCTCCCCGTGCAGTGGAACCCTGGGTTCGACTGCACGTACAGGTGCAATGTGGCCCACAGAACGGGAGTCAGGGACGGTCGAGAAGTGCGACGAATTCGGCTTCGTTGAGAATTCGGACTCCGAGCGTTTCAGCCTTCGACAGTTTCGAGCCTGCGTTCGCACCGGCGATCAGCGCCGTCGTCTTCGCGGACACCGAACCGGTCACCCTCCCACCCCGATCTTCCACCGCAGCCCTGGCCGAGTCTCGCGAGAACCCTTCGAGCGTGCCCGTGATCACGACGGTCACGCCTTCAAGCGTCCGGGAGAGATCCTCTCCACCCGCTGCGCCGCCGGGAGCGACACCCGCCGCACCCAGACGCGAAACGAGTGATCGGTTGTCCTCTTCGGCGGCCCATGCCGCCACCGACCCTGCGATCTCGGGACCGATGCCGTCGATGTCGGAGATTTCTTCGACAGAAGCAGCGAGAAGGGCGTCGAGCGACCCGAAGCGCCGAGCAAGGCGGCTGGCCACGGTCGATCCCACATGGTCGATGCCAAGCCCGAAAACGAGCTTCGCGAGTGATTGGCGCTTGGACGCCTCGATCACGGACAGCAGGTTCGCTGCAGACAGCTCCCCCCATCCTTCGATCGAGAGCAGGTCTTCCTCGGTGAGGCTGTAGATGTCGGACGGATTGCTGATCAAGCCGAGGTCGAGCAGCGCATGCACCGTCTTGTACCCAAGTCCTTCGATGTCCATGGCGCCTCTCGAAGCGAAGTGATAGAGGTA
Source organism: Actinomycetota bacterium (assembly GCA_030125685.1). Taxonomy (GTDB): domain Bacteria; phylum Actinomycetota; class Acidimicrobiia; order Spongiisociales; family UBA5794; genus B3-G11. The sequence continues at coordinate 10,198 of JASJYA010000009.1, read as the reverse complement.
CTCCCTGAGCCTGCTCGGGCACGAGTAGCCGCCGGTGCATCGCGCCTTGGCCTGGCCTTCGGGGAGCGTGATCGGGTTGTCACAGAACGGGCACTTCTTGGGCATGCGCCACTTCCGGAGTCCCTTCGGTCTGAACTCGACGACAGGACCCACGACTTCCGGGATGACGTCGCCTGCTCGTCGCACGACGACTGTGTCTCCTGGCCGCACATCCTTGCGGTGGATCTCCCCCTCGTTGTGCAGCGTCGCGTTCGTGACCGTGACGCCTCCGACAAAAACCGGTTCCATCACGGCGTACGGAGTCACGGCCCCTGTACGCCCGACGTTGATCTCGATGGACTTGAGGAGCGTCGTCTTCTCCTCAGGAGGCAACTTGAACGCCATCGCCCACCGAGGAGACCGTGCCGTAAAGCCGACCTTGGCTTGGTCCGCCAACGAGTCGATCTTCACGACGATTCCGTCGGTCTCGTAGTCGCGGTCGTGACGGCGCCGTGTCGCATCCTCAATGTATCCCTTGACCTCGCCGAACGTGGCGAGCGTGGCATTCGCAGGGTTCACGCGCAGGCCGAGATCGGAGAGCCACGACATCTGCTCGGTGTGGGTGGAGAGATCCGGCCCTCCCTCGATGTATCCGAGCTGGTAGATCCAGGTGCCAAGGTTCCGGCTCGCCGTCACACCAGGGTCCTTCTGGCGAACCGACCCGGCTGCGGTGTTCCTCGGGTTGATGAATGGCGGCTTTCCCTCCTCCGCCTGGCGCTCGTTGAGTGTCACGAATTCAGAGAGAGGCAGGTATATCTCACCCCTGACCTCCATCACCTCTGGCGCATCGCCGAGAAGCACGAGCGGCACGGACTTGATGGTGCGGACGTTGGCCGTCACGTCTTCTCCGACAACTCCGTCACCACGCGTCGAGGCTTGGGCGAGCACTCCGCTTATGTACGTGAGCGATACAGCAAGGCCGTCAATCTTGAGTTCGCACGAGTAGCCCAAAGGCTCGCTCCCGAGAGCTCCCCGAAGGCGCTCGTACCATGCGTCGAATTCATCGATGTTCATGGCGTTGTCGAGGGAGAACATGCGCTCCCTGTGTTGCACCGCCGCGAAGACCTCTGCGACCGGACCGCCGACCCTTGTGGTGGGAGACTCCATGCTGATCAACTCTGGATGATCCGCCTCAATCTGTGTGAGCTCTCGATACAGCTCGTCGTACGCGGCATCAGAAATGATCGGCGTGTCGAGCACGTGATATCGGTGATTGTGCTCTCGCAGCTCGACGAGCAGCTCTGCATATCGATCTCGCACGCTCACGATTCCTCCTCGTGGCCTGAACACGCTACAGCGCAGTCACGCTACAGCACCATTGGGACAGAACGACGATCCCCGACGATGACGCCGCCGCCGAGCACGTACTCACCGTCATACATCACGAGCGACTGGCCCGGAGCGGGCCGAATCTGAGGCTCGTCGAAGGAGAACTCCCAGCGGTCGCCGACGGCCGTGACAATCGCATCGAAGGGCTCGGAGCGGTATCTGACCTTCACCCCCACGCTCTCCCCCATCGAGGGCGGCTGATCCGTGAAGCTCATCTCGGTGACGGCACAGCCGTCCACGAGAAGATCTTCGTACGTCCCGATTGTGATCGTTCGGGCCGCCGGTTCGATATCCACAACGAAGCGAGGTGACCCGATCGCGACTCCGAGACCCTTGCGTTGCCCGATCGTGAAACCTGCCGTGCCGGGGTGCTCCCCGACAACGGCGCCGTCCATGTCAAGCACAGCGCCGGGGGCGGCTACCTCGGGAAGACGCTCGGCGAGGAAGTCGCGGTAGTCGCCGGACGCGACGAAGCAGATGTCCTGGGAATCCGGCTTCTCGGCGGTCCGCAGCCCCATGTCAGACGCGTAGGCGCGAACCGCGGTCTTGGTCATCTCTCCGATCGGCAGCCGGATCTTCGCGAGCGCCGCCTGGTTCAACATGTGCAGAACGTATGACTGGTCTTTCGCACCGTCGACCGCTCTGCGCAAACGATGTGTGCCGTCGTGCTCTTCGATCCTCGCGTGGTGGCCGGTGACGAGGACGTCGCATCCGAGCGCTTCGGTTCGTTCGAGCAGAGCGCTAAAACGGACCCTGCGGTTGCATTCGATGCACGGGTTCGGTGTCAGCCCGTTGAGATAGCCGGCTGCGAAGGGTTCAACGACAGCTTTCGTGAACTCATCGACGTAGTCGAGCACGTAGTAGGGAATGTCGAGTTGGGCTGCGACCCTGCGCGCGTCTTCAGCGTCGGACAGCGTGCAACAACCTGCTGTCGGCATCGAACCGTCCGGCCCCTCCCACTGCTTGAGCGTCACGCCGATGACATCGTATCCCTGGTCGAGCATCAGAGCGGCCGCCACCGAGCTGTCCACTCCACCTGACATTGCGACAAGCGCTCGCATCACAGCGCGCCGAGGACGTCGAGTACGGACCGCGCGGCGCGCCACCCCGCACCCTGGGGCGTGTCCCAACCGAAGCTGAACCTGACGCACTCGCCGGCCGCGATGTCGCTGAAGCCCATGGCTGTGAGCACGTGGCTCGGTTCGACGGCGCCGGATTGGCAGGCGGATCCAGCGGCAGCAGCGATCCCTGCCTGGTCGAGGCGGATGAGGAACGTTTCCGCCAAGATTCCGGGAAACCGGATGTGGCTGATGTGTGGAAGCCGCTCTGTCGTGCGCGCGGTGACCTTTGCTCCGGGGTGTCCGGCGAGGACAGCGGACTCGAACACGTCGCGTTCCGCCCCCGTGCGATTCTTGAAGCTAGCTCGGTCGGCTGCTGCGGTTTCCATGGCAGCCACCATCGCGACTATCCCTGCAACGTTGTACGTACCGGCGCGCCTGCCTGCTTCCTGCCCTCCTCCATGGATGATCGGCTCGAGGCGCACTCCTTTGCGAACCGCAAGCAATCCGACTCCTTTGGGGCCTCCAAACTTGTGGGAAGACAACGAGACCAGATCGGCGCCGGTTTCTTCTAGCGACACGTCCTCCGAATTGAAGGCCTGGATGGCGTCTGTGTGAACCAGGATCTCTCGATCCACTCGCCGCACGATCTCTACGATACGAGCGATGGGCTGGATCACGCCAACCTCGTTGTTCCCAGTCATTACGGACAGCACAGCGGGTTTCGACGCCGCTGCGGCGCCGATCGCATCAAGATCGACGACGCCTGAGCGCAAAGCCGGAACCAGATCGACACTGAAGTCGAACCGCTCGAGGCTGCGTGCAGCGTTGAGGACCGCATCATGCTCAATTGCGGACACCGCCACGGAGCGACGGCCCGACGCAAGCGAGGCCCCGATGATCGCCAGGTTGTCCGCCTCGGTACCGGATCCGGTGAAGACGATGTCGTGGGGCCGCTCCATGCCGAGGAGCGTCGCCGCCCTCTCTCTCGCCTCCTCAAGGGCGTTCTTTGCTTTTCTCGCCTCCGCATGCTGCCCTGAGGCGTTTCGGTCGAGGCTGTGAGCTGCTGCTTCGAACGCTTCCCACGCCTCCGGGCGCATGGTCGTAGTCGCAGCGTGATCAAGGTACATCGTCATTCTGGACCTACGACTGCGAAGAGAAATTCGGCGACAGTCCGCTCATAACGATCAGCGTCGATGTTCCAGAGATCAGTGTGTTCACCCTGCTCGAAACGCTCCATCTCCACGAGTTCCGGGAGTTGCTCTGCGAACTCGACGAACTGCTCCACCGGCGTCACCGGATCCTCTGCACCGAACATCAACAGAATCCGCACGTCGAATTCGCCGGTTCGCTCAAGCTGGTTCAGCATGTCCCAGTCGACACCGAAACGCACCGCAGCGAACCGACGACCTAGCCATGCGACCGGCGCCGGGGTGCCGCGCTCCTCCGCCCAGCGCTTGACGACACCTTCAAGATCGAGGACTGGCGAGTCGAAGATGACGCCTCGGACGGATGAGATGGTGTGCGACTCGTGGAGGAACATCGACACGATGCTTGCGCCGAATCCTGAGCCGAAGATCACGAAGTCCTGCGCGCCCTTCCTTTGTGCAAGGCTCAACGCTGCCTCGAGATCATGCCACTCCGAGAGTCCCCACAACCGCAAGGCGGACGGGCTCGGCGTCGCCCCGACGTCGTTGCGGTATGTGATGGCCAGCACGGGAAACCCCTGCTCGACGAGGCTCGGAATGATCCTGAGTGACTCGCTGAGCCTGTCGTCACCGCGTCCGTGGACGAACACGATCCATGTGGCTCGGCGACCGTCGATGAACCACGTCGGATGTGGGCCTATGTCGGCGGGTGTCCGAGGTGTCACGAAACCGAGGCCGTGGGCAGTGGTCGGGTCACCGAAGTATGCGTCCGGGTTCATGCGGACAGCCTCACCGGCATCGAGCTGCCCGTCGATTATGCGGATGCCGCGCTCCACTGATTCCTCGTCGATCCGCACAATGGTCGATATCTGGGCATGGGCCTCCTCACCTTCGAGTCCCCAGACACCCTCCCGCTCCGTCTCAGGTGTTCGATCGATCACCACCCTGCCCGCTTCGTTCGAGTGAACGGTGAGCGGAAACCCTTCGAGCGCGGGTCGTGCGGTGAGGAACTCTGACCGAATTGCGTTCGAGTGCGTCCAGCCGAAGATCATCCACACCGCAACGAGGACGCCAACAACGCCCAGGGCGACGCGGGGTATCCAGGGCGCAAGTCGAATGGTCATGGCGCCAAGGGTAGGCCGCAAGGAGGGGTCGCAGCAGCGTCAGGCGCCTGTGAATTCCGGTTTCTCCTTGGCGAGGAAAGCTGCGACGCCGATCCTTGCATCCTGGGACGCGAACGCTCTCGCGAATTGCTCGGCTTCGATTGCGAGACCTTCCTCCACGGGTCGATCGAAGCCGCGCGAAACGGCGCGCTTGACCGCCGCGTACGCCTGGGTCGGCCCGGCAGCGAACGCCGCCGCATCTTTCATGGCCAACTCCATGAGCTCCTCGTCCTTCACGACCTTGTCTGCGATGCCGATCGCGAGGGCCTCGTCTGCCTTCACATGCCTGCCCGTGAAACACAGCTCCTTGCAACGCTGGGGGCCGACAAGCCTCGAGAGGCGCTGCGTGCCGCCTGCGCCGGGGATGATGCCGAGCAGGATCTCGGGCTGGCCGACCTTCGCGCTCTCGGCCAGATAGCGGAAGTCGGCGCCCATCGCAATTTCGAGGCCTCCCCCGAGCGCAAATCCGTTGATGGCGGCGATGACCGGCTTCTCGAGGTTCGCGAGCCGGGCGATGGCGTCTGCGAGGCCTGACGCCTGCCTCTCCGTTCCTCCGGCGTCGAATGTCTTCTGGAAGCCAGTGATGTCCGCTCCGGCGGCAAAATGGGGTGCGCCCGTGATCACGACTGCTCGAACCTCTGAGTCCTCGGCGAAGCCGACAGCTTCATCGATGTCCGCAATCAGCTGATTGTTGAGGGCGTTGACGGGTGGACGGTTGAGGGTGATGACCGCAACACCCTCCTGCACAGAGTATTCGACGAGTTCCACGGGTGTCCTTCTCTCGGGGAGGCCAGACTACCGCCTTTTCAGCTACCGCGAATGGAGAAGTCGATCCGCGGCTGACCACGGATCTGTGCGACGGGCGACGATCGCGTCGAGAAGGGAGGACGTCGGCTGTTCGGAGGAGAGCGAGTGGTCGATGTTCGCCCTTAGCGCCGACGCGAGGTCGTGCGCGGCGCGCTTTCGGCGCCTGTGCTCGATCTGGCCGCTATCCATTAGGAACTTGCGATGGTCCCCAACCGCACGCCACAGCTCCGGCACGCCCTTCCCGGTCGTGGCGACTGTCTTGAGCACAGGGGGTCTCCACTCGGTGGTTGGGCCGATTTCGAGCATCGCCTCAATGTCCTTCACCGTTGCGTCTGCGCCGTCGCGGTCGGACTTGTTGACAACGAAGATGTCGGCTACTTCGAGGAATCCCGCTTTCGCCGCTTGAACGTCGTCCCCCCAGCCTGCGGTGAGCATCACGATGGTGGTGTCTGCGGATGAAGCGATCTCGACCTCTGACTGGCCGACTCCGACCGTTTCAATGAAGATCTCGGGGAACCCGAGACCGTCGAGGCAGGCCGCGATTACTGAAGTCGCACGAGAGATTCCTCCGAGATGACCGCGGTTCGCCAGCGACCGTATGAACACGGCCTCATCGCCTCCATGTGCGCCCATGCGGACACGATCTCCGAGAATCGCTCCGCCTGAGAGCGGACTCGACGGATCGACCGCGAGGATGGCGACCCGTTCCGCGTCGCCGCGCACTTCGATCGCTAGCTCCGAGACGAGGGTCGACTTGCCGGATCCGGGAGTGCCTGTGACGCCTGTCGTCCACGCCGTACCGCCGAACGGATACAGCTTCGCCGCTAGAAGGCGGCCTTGCGCATCTCCGTCTTCGACCAGCGAGCAGAGCTTGCCAAGGGCTCGCGCATCGCCGCTCGAAGCAGCATCGATGAGAACGTTGATTTCCACGGAAGTGACCCTAACGGATGCCGGAAACCGAGTCCCCCCTTCAGGGGGGACGGGCGAGCTTGCGAGCCAGGGGCCTATGGGTAGGAATAGGCGAGCCCGCGAGCCCGGAGGAGCTCCGAGACATCGAGCCTTCTTCAGGCGGGACCGCCGAGCGATCGGTGAGCGCAGCGAGCTAACTTGCCAGAACCTCTACAACGCCTGGGACGCGGTCCTTGAGGATGCGCTCGATGCCGGCTGTGACGGTGGTCTCCGAGATCGGGCAACCACCGCATGCGCCGAGGAGTTCCAGATTGACGGTTCCCCCGATGATCGAGTTCAGGATCACGTCCCCCCCATCGGCCTGAAGCGCAGGGCGGATGTAATCGAGGGCAGCCTCAAGCTTGGCCTTATCGATCTCGATATCCGTGTCCGCACCGCGCGGTGCAGGGGAGGCGATCTCGATGATGCTGCCTTCAACGCCGTTGGTCATCATGCTCCTCGATTCAGGACAATGGTAGCCACACCTCCACCACAATTTCCAACATGTTCATAGGGCGAAGTGTTCCGCCTATCGGGGCCAGCGGCGCTGCCCGACGAGCGACACGTCCGATATCGCATCGGCGGGAACGATGTCAATACCAAACGCCGTCGATCGGATCACCCACTCCCCGCTGCCGATCGACCCGAACGACAAACCGTTCACCGACACCCGAGCGGCGCCTATCACGGTGACAGGGATAGACGCTCTTCCCCAGTCGAGGCCGACAACGACGTCCACGGGCACCACGGAAGGGGCAAGCTCAGGCACGGTGCCCGTGTAGTAGTGCGACAGAATCTCGGCGTAGGTGGCACCTCTGTCCGCCATGATCCTCGCTCCCCACTGGCTCATGCCGACGCCGTGTCCCCAGCCTTCACCTTCGATCCTGACCGTATCGCGCGCTGTGCGTTCCTCCTCGGGCAGGAATCCATCCAGCACGGCGGCGTCGACGCGTTCATGAGTGATCTCGAACGTGTACGAAAGCAGGTTCTGCGGCATCACCCTCCCTCCGCCGCGTCGCACGGGGAGCACTCCGGGAAAGAGGTCGTCCCCATGAATGTTGAAGGCGCGTTTCAGCCTTGGCGCGAGAAAGGAATCGACTCCGCCGGATGATCTGACCGTGATAGTCGTGCGCCCCTCTCCCTCGGGAGGATCATCGACAGCGATCAACTTGAGAGCGCCTCCAACGTCATACCCCGCAGCTCTGAGGATCGCTATGAACTGGGCGCCGGTTACCTCGACAACCCACTCTGCGAAGGGAGCGATGCCGATCTCAGGCGAATCGACGGGTTGCAGGTAGGAGATCCGCGAACTTGCCCAAACGTCCTGGTTCGCTCGTGACCGTGAACCGACCATCGACGAGTAAACAGCCTCGATCGGCCTGCCTGCGTATAGGAGAACCTCCCCAGCAGTGCTCTCAACGGCGTCCCTCCACCGCTCCCCCGCATCCGATTCAACGTTCTGCACGCCGCGGTACACCTGGCACCTGCTCGTCGCGCAGATGTCGTAGCCATACCGTACCTCGGCGCCGCTTCGCCCACCGAGAAGACTCCTCGCGAGGTACGTTCGGGCGGCTACCGCCTGGGCGGCAAGCGCTTCGGAGTGCCACGAGAACGGCATCTCCGTGATACCGAAGAGGTACTGCTCGATCGTTGCTGCTTCAGTCATCGAAATCCCGTCAGCGCGTACCGTGAAGGTGAGCGGGCCGGCGTAGCGGTACCCATTGACCTCGAATCGTGTCGAGGAATCACCGCTGAGCTCAATAGAGAGCACCTCGGTCGGAGGTTCGGCAGCCGTAGCCTGCGCCTGCCACAACGTGGAGATGAGCAGCGTGGCCACACCAAGATGGCGGAGGCGTCTCATACGCGCTGAATGTCCGCTCCGAGGGATTGCAACTTGGGGACCCATCCGTCGTAGCCCCGATCGACGTGTTCAGCGTCACGAATCAATGTCTCGCCCTCGGCCCGCATCGCAGCGATCGTCAGGGCCGCACCGGCCCGGATGTCACAGGCGTCGACCTCGCATCCTGAGAGGCCGTCCACCCCGCGGATGACGACGTGCTGACCGTCGGCGTGGATCTCCGCCCCCATCCGATTCAGTTCGCCGAGGTACCTGAACCGGCCGGCATATATGTTCTCTGTGACAAGAGATGTGCCTCCGGCGATGGAGAGCAGCGTCACCAACTGAGGATGCATATCGGTGTGGAAGCCCGGGTACGGGAGCGTCGCTATGTCGACAGGGAGCGGTCGCTCCGGGCCGGTCACCGTGATGGTCGATTCCGTTACGGCGATCGTGCAACCGGTCGATTCGAGTTTCCGAAGCTCCATCCGGAGGTGCTCCGGGCGGCAGTCGGTCACCGTTACGGTTCCTGCGGTCATCGCGCCGGCCACGAGATATGTACCGGCTTCAAGGCGATCGGACACGGTGCGGTGCGTTGTTGGGGTGAGCGCATCTACCCCGTGAATCTCGATGGTCGAGGTGCCTACGCCGTCGATCTTTGCTCCCATTGCGATCAGGTACTCGGCAAGGTCCACAAGCTCGGGCTCACGAGCGGCGTTGCCGATTGTCGTGACGCCCTCGGCCAGGACGGCTGCGAGCAGGATATTCTCGGTTGCGCCAACGGATGGAAACTCGAGGAACACCTCCGTTCCAACGAGGCCGTCGGGCGCCGAACCGTGCAGGACACCGTGCTTGAGGTCGAACGTGGCGCCCATCGCCTCAAGGCCCGCGACGTGAAAGTTGATCGGTCTCGAACCGAAGTCATCCCCACCGGGGAGGGCGACCCGAGCCTCGCCCGTGCGGGTGAGTAGTGCGCCGAGCACGAGAATCGAAGCCCGCATCTGGCGCACAAGATCGAGGGGCGCCTCAGGGACGGGAATCTCGGGTACGTCGATGGTCAGTGTCGTGCCTGTGCGGGTCACAGCGGCGCCGACGTGCTCAAGCACCCTGCCCATGATCTCGACGTCGAGGATGTTGGGAACATTCTCGATCTCGTGCCTGCCCGGAGAGAGCAACGATGCGACCATGAGCTTGAGCGCGGCGTTCTTGGCGCCACCTATCGCAATGCTTCCCGAGAGTGCAGCTCCACCGCGCACGAGGAATGAATCCGACATACGTTGCAGGTTACGACGGATCGCCAGACATGCACCGCAACGGAAGCTATCCGCCTGGATCTACTCCACCACCGAGAGGCTTGAAAAGACGACGTCCGCGTGCGCCTCCCAGGAGTCATTCGGCGCCCGCATCTCGATTCCGATCGCCCTTGAGCCTTCTACCGGGAACATCAGGTGCCACATCTGCCCATCGTCGTGAACGCCCCAACTTTTGATCGCCCCACCAACCATGCGGGCCGATCTCTCGAAACGGGCGACCTCGGAGTCCTCAAGCAGACTCCAGAACAACCGCGTCACCTCCTCCGGAGGGAGCGGCCACGCGCCCCCGGCCGTCTCGACGATCGCTCTCATGTTGATGACACCGACGGTTAGAAAGGTGTGGTTCGGGTTGAGCGAGTGATTGAACGTCATGTGGGTCTCACCGATCTCGGGTTCCCACCCCTGGGGGACATCGACGCAGAACAGGTCGTTGCATACGGTTTCGAGGGATCCCACATCGGGGGCGGTAGGCCCTGTAGAACACGCCGTGGCAACCAACAACACTCCAACGACGACTCTCCTCATGCACCCAAGATACTCTCTCCCGCGGAGCGGG